>JBKEAO010000031.1:0-47071 GCA_047972335.1 Anaerocolumna sp.
GCTCTTTTTGCAGGATCATGGAGTTAGTACTTCTTTTGCCGCTAAGATTTACAAGACTTATGGGAACGAAAGTATTGAAATTGTAAAAGAAAATCCATTTCGACTGGCAGATGATATCTGGGGAATTGGATTTAAGACAGCAGATAGTATAGCAGCTAAGCTTGGATTTGCTAAGGAATCTTATGTACGTTTGCGAAGCGGAATTATGTATACGTTAAGTGATCTAGCTGATGATGGACATGTTTTTGCTGTGAGAGAACAACTGATAGAAAAGGCAGTGGAACTTCTTGAAGCAGAGAAGGAACCTATCATTATGACTCTAGACCAGATGCTACTGGAAAAAGATTTGATACAAGAGAGTATGATGCAAGGGAACATGAGAACAGATAATATAGGATCAGAAGACATAAAGAGTGAGAATATGATCCAGAATACTGCCATCTACCTACCTCCATTTTATTATGCAGAAAAAGGTACAGCAAATAAATTGAAGAAACTTGCAGCCCAGCCAGCAGGTGATAAGCTGTGGGCGCGTCTTATCAAAGCTAGACAAGAGGCAGGTAATGAGAATCTATCCGTGGATGTGGAGAAAATTGAGGCCACAGTCCATATGAAGTATGATGAGATACAAGGGGATGCCATTAGACAGGCGGCACTTGCCAAAGTGATGGTTTTAACTGGGGGACCTGGAACCGGAAAGACGACCACCACCCAGGGAATCATTGCAGCGTATAGGGCCTATGGGCTAAGTATTTTACTAGCAGCACCAACCGGTAGAGCAGCGAAGCGAATGACAGAAGCTACTGGTCTAGAAGCAAAGACCATACACCGACTTTTAGAATCCAAACCTCCAGAAGGTTATCAAAAAAACGAAGAGAATCCCCTAGAAGGAGATGTGCTCATCGTGGATGAATGTTCCATGATTGATATCATATTAATGAATGCCCTACTTAAGGCTATTCCACCCAATATGAGGTTGATTTTAGTAGGAGACATTGATCAATTACCTTCGGTTGGAGCTGGCAATGTATTAAGAGATATGATTGATTCAATGAGCTTTCCAGTGATTCGTCTTACTAGAATATTTAGACAGGCCCAGACCAGTCGAATCATTATGAATGCACATAAAATAAATGAAGGTAAGATGCCAGATATATCCAATGGAAAGGAAGCGGACTTCTTTTTTATAGAGGAGGAAGATGCAGAAAAGGCTGTAGAAGAAATCGTGAATCTGGTTAAAAATAAACTTCCTAGATTTTATAAAACCAAATCTTCCATGATTCAAGTCCTAACCCCCATGCAACGAGGTGTGGTAGGTGCCACAAATCTAAACTTGGCATTGCAGGAAGCGATCAATCCCACAGGTGAAGGACTGCGCCGAAGTGGTTCTATCTTTCGAATCAATGACAAAGTGATGCAGATAAGGAATAATTATGACAAGGAGGTCTTTAATGGAGACATTGGGATGGTTGTCTCCATTGATTTAGAGGATCGATCTTTAAAGGTGGATTTTGATGGAAGACAGGTAGCGTATGATGTAACCGAACTAGATGAAATTGTACATGCCTATGCCACAACCATTCATAAGGCACAGGGTTCAGAATATCCCATTGTAGTCATGCCAATCCTTATGAATCATTATGTCATGCTTCAGAGAAATCTCATCTATACGGGAATTACTAGAGCAAAGAAGATAATAGTCATGGTGGGGACAAAGAAGGCACTTTACTATGCCGTAGATCAAGTTACGGTGACCAAACGAAATACTTTACTGAAGGAACGATTGGTGAGTAATGAGATGGTAGAGGAAGGATAGTTATTTAAGTGTTATTTTGAAGAGCTTATTTAGCAAAGGCGTCAAACGTTTCATTTGCGGCCTTTGCTAAAAAGTATTACTAGCAAATAACATTGGACTTCTTTGAGATACTGTATCCAAAACAGACATTGGACAACTAGATACTGTACTAGCATGGCTTGGAGTTGTTGCATTTTCATTTTAAATTTATTTTGATTTCTTGGATTATTCGGATATGGCAATTGGTCTTGGCGATTACGAAAATCATAAATATCAATGAAGTGAAAGACCGTCATCCCCCAAGACATCTGGAAACTGCTTTGGAATATATTCAGAATGGAGACAAGACAGAGGAGAAGATTCTGGTGGGCAGTATTAACTGCCTGCCAGAAACAGCTTATGAGCAGATGCTTGACATCAAGCAGATATTTGGGAAGACAAGTAAGAGGCAGGGATATCACATTACTATGCTAAGGATTTCTGGAATTATAAGAGGAGCAATCTGACTGTAGTAACGCTGGTATCAGAATTGAGTTTTCACAACATGGTTAAACTTATGTTAAATTTATATATCTGAATAGTTCTATAATGTGAGAGGTAGCTAAAAAAGAAACCAAAAGAATAAAAATATTGAAAATGGTAACCATATTATTGACTAAATAATTTGAGAAGCATATAATACAATTGAAACAGTAAATATATCACTGTAGGGAGGAATGTACAATGATCGATATGAATATAGCATTTGCAAGCAATATTCTTGCAATTCTTAAACAACAAAATATAAAACAAACAGATCTCGCTGAGGCACTTCAGACAAACAAGCAAACTGTAAATAAAATGCTCAATGGATCTCGTATGATCAACGCCATCGAACTGAGACAGATATCAGATTTTCTTGGAGTAAAGATGGAAGAACTGACAAGAATTCAGACAAAAGTGGTTGATACAGATATCGTGCGTGCATTTATGGGAAAGGTGGCTTCGGATCAAGCAAAGAATGCTCTTGAACTTGCAGATAAACTTTCTGATATGATTCTATATCATAGTAAAGTAAGAGACAATGGGACAGCTATGATGGAAGTATGGGATAACTAATGGGCGACGTTTTGGCAGAAAGTTTATATAAAAAACAGAATAAGCGGTTTGGAAAAATAAACGAACAGTCTAAGTCCTTTGCTGCTAATTACTGTGGGAATGTTATTATCAGAGAATCGATATTTGGAATAGTTTCCAATTATGCTAGAAAAAGAGAATTGTCAATGGAAGTTCTTAGATATCCGTTTAAGGACGATGAACTATGGGCATTTACTTTTGTAAAAAAGGGTACTATTTTTCTGTGTGTGAATACAGATTTATCAATGTGTAAACAGATTTTTGCAACAGCTCATGAATTATATCATATCCATTGTTATGCAGAAGATATTAATACAAGTACTATTACTAGTGGATCTTTGTTAGATTCGAAAACAGTTGATGAAGTAGCAGCTACACAGGAAGATCTTGAAGCAAATGCTTTTGCAGGATTACTTCTAATGCCAGACGTAAGTTTAGCAGAACAGTTTAAGCTGTTTGGAATATCTAGAGACAAGATAGAAGTAGATGATGTTCTTATTTTGATGGATTTATTTGCGCTTCCATATAAGGCAGTCGTATTGCGTTTGATGGAAAGTGGAGAAATAACGGATGCAAAAGGTCAGGAACTTCTCGGTATTGATACAAGTATTATAGCTACCCGTATTGAACTGACAGGTAGATCACAACAGTGGCAACAGAATAGTAATGCATTGTTACATTATGGAACTTTGCTTCAGAATTTGGCTTTTAACTCTGAAAACGAGCTACTTACAGATAGTAGAGAGGAGTCTGATAAAGCATTCTTAGAAAAAATAGAGAAAGGCTTCAACAAAGAAGGTTAAGGTGAGAGTGTATGACAAATGAGAAATACGCCTTACTGGACACCGATTTTATTTCTAAGATGCATTTGATACGTAAGGATGATCAGAACAAGCTAATAGATAAGATTATGAAGCTGCCGAATTATAGTTTTTATTGTCATGAACAGATAAAGGTTGAACTTGTGCGACATAACATTGCAGGTTCGCCTGAATGGCTAGAAAAGATGATTTCGAGTGGATTCATAATATGCTACAATGACGAAAAGATTATAAATGAACTTGTAGATATTTATGGAACATCTGCTCCGGCAATATATATGCAATTGCTGAAAATAGCATGTGATGCCTATAGAGATGGATATTTTGAAGAAAACTTTGTAGAAATTGTCAAATTGGATTATTCCACTATTAATCAAAAAGCATTTCTTGAAAAATTAGAAAAAGATTGTAATTCCATCGGAGAAGGAAAAAATCTTGGAGAACTAAAATCATATGCATTGTTACAATTTTTGAATAATAAGTTAGGCGAACAAATTTATGTGTTTTGTTCCGATGATAAAAATGCTCGTAACGGAGTTGTGAGTATTGGGGGAGTACGATGTATTAGTGTACTTTCATCGTTTTTGAGACTTCAAAAGGAATGTGATTTTAGTAGGGAGGATGCGGAACCCTATATTCAGTCGTATTTGAAGTTCTGTAAAGAGAGACAACAGACTATGTTTAAGATACAGGATACATCAAAGGAAAAACGATTGTGTAAAGTCAAGTGTGAACAAGTTTTTGATGAAATGTTTACCGGAAAGTTGGAAGAGCTGAAAACTGGAAATTTAAAATACATATAGTAGGTTATTATGGAGGATCTTATACAAGAATGATGTCTTATTATCAAAGAATACAACATTTAAATTTTTATGCGCATGTTAAAGATTTAATTGACCTTGGACTTCAAAGGTATAAAGATATTTATCATTCAAATTAAAGAGGATTTGGGGTTAGCACTATATCAGAAGTACTCGAGAAAAGATATTTGTAGAATATTGAATTGGGAGAGAGGGTAGCTCGACGATTTATGGCTATAAAATAAAAAATGGTACATGTCCAATTTTTGTAACTTATGAAAAGAAAGATGATATCTATGATTATTTAACTAATTAGATAATGGAATAATGACGCGGTGAATAAGTGAATTGTATTTATTAATCACAAAATGTCATAAACATAACCCATCAGATGAATTTTTACTTTAAAATTCATCTGATGGGTTATATAATATACCTAGAAAAAGAAATTAAGGTATGAAGCGCATTAGCTTAGATTGGCTTGTAATAAACAAATGTTTATTACAAACTGACATTAGCTTGTTTGCCCCAAGCTTCTAAAGTGCATAAGAACATGAAGAACGGAGACCAAAATGAAAATAATCGAAGTAGTTGCTGCTATTATAAAACATGGAGATAAGATATTTGCTACCCAGCGTGGGCATGGGGAATTTCAAGGTGGTTGGGAGTTTCCAGGAGGTAAGATAGAGAAGGGAGAGACCCCTCAGGAAGCTTTGGTACGTGAAATCAAAGAGGAACTTGATACAGAAATTAATGTTGGGGAACTCATTCATACCGTTGAATATGATTATCCAAACTTTCATTTGACGATGCATTGCTTTTTGTGTACAGTAAAATTAGGTGATTTAGTTTTGAAAGAGCACGCTGATGCAAAGTGGTTAACGAAAGCTTCCATTGATAGTGTTGCGTGGCTCGCTGCGGATGAAGGTTTAATTGAGATGATGAAAGAAAGTATTCTATAGGCAAATAACATTAAGACCATGGCAAGAGAAAGGAGACGCGGATGCTTCATTTATTTAAAACCCTACCTGAAAATTTTTTCAAACCACTGACTAGTAAGTACAAGTCAGAATACGCAGACTGTATCCAGCTAATCTTTAATACTTTTAAGCCAGAGATTTCCTATGGAGTGAACAGAGAAATCGTAGTATCTGTTTTGGAAGATTATTTTAGTGATGATAATGTGGACATGTTTGTTGATGAGAGTGAGCAGGTGATCACGGATGCTAGGGGCAAAGCCAATGAGGTAATTCGTGTCTTAAAAGAGTCTGGCTGGATAGAATATGAGTCAGCGCCAAACCACCAGATTGATGTAGTACTATTTGAATATGCAGTTCCAGTTATAGATGCATTTAATATAATTATTAGAGAAGATGAAACAGAATATCAAGGAATTATCTCTCAGATTCACGCGGCACTTCAAAATAAAGATTTATATAATAAACCATATGAGTTAATTCTAAAGGGAGCTAGAGAAAATACCGATCGACTTGTCTCAGAGCTTAAAAAGTTAAACGCAAGTATTAAAAGGCATATGGACAAGCAGACCAATGAAATGGATGCCTCGCAGATTCTAGAGCATTTTTTTACCTATCATCAAAACATTGGTTCCAAAGCTTATTTAAGAATGAAAACAAGCGAGAATATATCTTATTTTCGAAGTGCAATTATAGAGAAGTTAGAAGAAATCCTATCTACACCAACGACATTAGAACTAGTAGTAAAAGGTTATATGGAGGTGGAGCAGGTTACAGATGAGGACGAAGCTTATGATGAAACCTTAAACTTGATTTTAGATATGAAAACAGCCTTTTATCGTCTGGATGATATAATTGATGAAATTGACAGAAAACATTCTAAGTATATGAAAAATGCAGTTATGAGGGCAAAGTTTCTGCTTTCCACTGGTAGTAATATGGAAGGTAAGATGTTAAAGATATTAAGTGATTTGACGGAGGAATTAAATCAGGAGGACAACAATGGACTGTTTGATGATGCCAGCGAAGATTTATTGAATCTTTTTCATATCTACCCTCAAAGATTTGTGGATATGGAGTCTTTTAAGGCAATTCCTGTTACGAAAAAGCAGGATGTGGTCAATGAAATTAGTCAGGAAGGTATTATGTCACAGGAAGACCGTGCATTATACAAAGAGCTATTAAAAGAGAAAAATCGTATTCGGTTTTCAAGAAAAAATATAGATCAGTATGTAATGCAAGTTTTGGGAGATAGAGTGTTAATGAAAGCATCGTCCCTACCGTTAAATGATAAACGTGATTTTATACGTTTGATTTACATTAGTTTATATGGGAATAATAGGGCTAATGGCTATAAGGTTAGAAGGTCTGTGGAAAAGATATGTGTAAATGGTTTTGAATTCCCGGACTATGATATTATGAAGGCTTGAGAAATTATTATAAAGATCGTCTAGAATGAACAAAAGCCAATAAAATGATACCGAACAAAAAATAAGATTTATAATGATAATGAACAAAAGCCAATAAGCCCAATAATAAAAGCAATGGATTCAAGTGTAAAGTATAGGAGGAGCAGATTTTGTTTGAAATATTCCAAGAATCAGTAGCACAAAGAGATAAGTTTCGAATTGCTGCGAACAAATTATTAAACAATTGTTTTTTAATTAAGAAACGAGAGGATACGCGGAAAGAGTATATGTTTGTAGTGCAAAACAAAGAATTATTCATACCCTACTTTGATTTACTAGGCTATAGGTTACAAATCAATGAGGATCAAGGAGTAATTGGAATTGTGAATTATTATGGCACTGGACGACTGCAATTTACCAAATACGATAGTATCATGTTATTAATTCTTAGGCTTTTGTATATTGAAAAACGTAAGGAACTAGGGACTTATTCAGAGGAAGTTACCGTTTTGATGGAAGAAATCAGAGATAAATATGCGATGCTTAAAATAAAAGCAAAACCGGTTATGGACAAGTCCATGGAGAGAAATATCATTAGTACCATGAAGAGATATAATTTAGTCACCAACATTGAGACCGATGTAACACAAGCAGATGCTAGAATCATTATATATCCATCAGTTGTTCTTGCGATGCAGATTGAAGATATGAATACATATTATTCACAAATGCAAGATCGACTGACCAATTATGGAAGGGGGGAAGACAATGGAGACACCGAAGAAACTTCTGACACGGATCCGGCTGATTAACTGGCATTATTTTGAAAATGAAACCATTACAGTAAACGGCTCCACTTTGATTAGTGGAGAAAATACCGCTGGAAAATCTACTATTCTTGATGCTATTCAACTTGTGCTCACAACAAATACCAGAAAGTTTAATATTGCGGCCAATGAAAAGGGTAGTAGAACCCTTAGAGGCTATATTCGTTGTAAAGTTGGTAATGTGGGAGAAACATATCTACGAAACAATGCGGTAATTGGAAATGTTGCCCTGGAATTTTATGAAGAAAAGACGGATAAATACTTTGTTCTAGGCGTCCATATGACTTCTCCAGATGAAGAAAGCGCAGTCATTACTAAATGGTATGCAGAAGAATGTAGGCTAGAAGCTCTCTCCTTTATAAATGGGTTAAAACCCGCCTTACAAGAAGAGTTTAAAATGAATGATAGAAAAATCAAGTTCATTGATCAGAAAAATTATGCAAGAGACAAATTTAAAAGAAGAATGGGGAATCTAGAAGATCGATTCTTTGACATTTTACCAAAGTCTTTGGCTTTTAAGCCTATGGACAATGTAAAGGATTTCATCAATAAGTTTGTTCTATCTGAGGAAATTATCGATGTAGAAGGACTTAGAACCAATATTGAAACCTTAAGTGAGCTAGAGGAATTAATCCAAAAATCCAATGAAAAGCTCTCTTTGTTATGTGCCATTATGGGGCGTTATGAAGCAATTCAAGGAAAAGAAAAGGACATACTTATTAATGAAATCCTCTTAGAACTGGCTAAGATTGAGTATTTAGAAAGTGAATCTACACGTTTACAGTCAGAGATCAGAAAGCAAGAGCAATTTATTGCAATCAATGAAAAAGAGGAAAGTGAACTTGCGAATCAAATTAGTGATATTGATCATAGGCTAATTGATTTAAATGTTGCAATGAAGAATAATGAAGCTGGGCAATTAGCGGAACACGCAAAAAGAAAGCTGAGTGAACTAGAGCAAAAGGTGACCCTGCAAAAGGACCAGGAGAAGAAACTGCAAGTAGCACTAAATCACTTAGAGGGCCTACTTAAAGTGCTGGGAACCCAGAATATTCAACTTATTTCAAAACAAGAATTTGAGTTGTTTAAAAAACCTGTGGACCAAAAAGAGAAGGTAAGTATTTTTGAAGTACTTTGTCTAAAACGTAAACAACAGATAGAAGACATTAGAAAATCAGATGCTAGAACTGGTCTAAAGATGGAACAGTTGTCTATTGAGATCACAGAGCTCCAGCAGAAATTACAACAATTAAAAAATCGTACTCTCCAATATCCTTGGTATACCAATTCTTTAAAAGCTGACATTGAAGAGGAATTTAAACATAGAGGTATATCAAGTAAAGTATACATTGCCGCAGAGCTACTGGAGGTATCTGATGAAAAGTGGCAAAATGCAGTGGAGGGGTATTTTAACACCCAGAAATTCAATCTAATTGTGGAACCAAAGTATTATGACATTGCATTACAAGCTTACCAAAAAAATCAAACGAAGATTCATACAGCAGGGATTGTAAATACAAAGAAGCTTTGTATGGAGTACGAGTTAGATAACACTTCTTTAGCGTATGTAGTTCATAGTGACAATCGTTATGCAAAGGCCTATGCCAATTACGTATTAGGACGTGTGACCCGTTGTGAAGCCGTTGAGGAGCTAGAGAATTTTGATATAGCCATTACCCCAGAAGGAATGCTTTATCAAGGTTTTGTTGCTAGAAATATAGATAAGGAGCTTTATAAAAACCCATATATTGGGCAGAATGCTTACCGGGTTCAGATTGTAAATGTACAAAGAGAATTGGAAGAAAAATCAGCACAGCGTAAGATTTACAGGGAAGAAAAGCAAATCTATGCAGATGTTTTGGAAGCAGACCATAAAGTAAATCTAGACCTTATGGCAACTTATATGGATGCACCATATCTTTTGGAGCAATACAAGACCCAGATAGTTGTTGTAAAACAAGAGTTAAAGGAAGCAAATAATGATCCGACCTACTTAGAATTATCCATACAAATAGAAGCGGTAAGGAAGCAAAAAGCAGAAAAAGAAGGAATGCGCAGCGCCATTAACAAAGAGATTGGAAGGCTGAAATCTTTTAACGAACGTTTAAGTGAAGATTTGGGATATAAGAAGGAAGAGCTAAGGCTAGCAATTGATAGACATTTGCAAACTTCCGACACGGATATCTCCTGTAAAAATACAGCGGAAGAAAAATATGCCCTGAATCGAAAAACAAAGTCTGCCAAAGCTATTGCTGATAATTTCGCTCCCAAAAGGACGCAATTTTCCAATGAAAGAGAGGAGCTGTTAAATGGAAATGGCGGGTTAAAAGAACTTCAGGACGCCTTTAATCATAAGTTTGAAGAAGATTATCTGCGTGGAATGGAAGGAATTAGAGATTATATTGATGCAAAGACTCAATTAGAAGCTGTTGAAATGGTTAGATTTGAAGAACAGTTAAAGAAGGCAAAGGAAGATTGTGAAGCGGTATTTAAGAGTGATTTTCTTGCTAAAATGAAAGAAAATATTGAAAATGCAAGGAGTGAATTCAAAAATTTAAACAAGGCTTTGCAAGATATTTATTATGGTGAAGATAGTTATCATTTTATTATTACCTTTGATAAGAAAAAGGAAAGTCTATATCGTATGATTACCTCAGAGAACAATCAAGAGGGCTATAATCTTTGGACCCAAGAGTTTGAAAGAGAGTATAAAGAGGAGATGGACGAGCTATTTGCAAAGCTGGTGACAAAGGATGATAAAGGGGATAAAATCATCGAGGAATATACCGATTATCGTTCTTACCTAGACTATGACATAGAAATCCATAAACGGAATGGTACGGTGCAACGATTCTCCGACATTTATGGAGAAAAAAGTGGTAGTGAGACCCAGGTGCCCTATTATGTAGCAATTGCCGCCTCCTTTTACCAATTGTATCGACTTGGAAACTCGGTGCGCATTATGTTATTAGATGAGGCCTTTGATAAAATGGACGATGAACGAATTGGTTCTATGATGGATTTCTTCAATGGTTTGGAATTACAAGTGTTTATGGCTACGCCACCAGCTAAAATTGAAATTATAGGTGAGAAGGTGAATACCATACTAACCGCCATACGTGTAGGTAGTCAAAGTATTGTGGAGGAATATGATTTGTAGAATTTTTTATAAATCTGAACGTACTTGCTAATATAAATTATTTTCCAATATAACGTACTTTCCAATAGGAAATTTCCTTTTTATATTAGTTAAAGTGCTGGATAAAATTTGTGGTGAGTAATTGATATTCTAATTAAATACAATGTAAGGAAATGGATGGAATGATGAATAATCAGTATGTATCGAGAATTTTAAACCGTTTATTGGATAAGTATGAAGAAAGCAAGAGCTTCATTGGAACAAATCAAGTAAAACAATATTTTTATTTATATCCAGATAAAGAATTCAAAGGATACAATGATGACTCGGACTATGATACCTTTGTTGCGGTAAATGATGCGGTTTTTCATTTAGATCATAAGGGTTACATCAGCTTTACAAAGGAGAGAAGTGGAGTAATAAAAAGGCTTTGGTTAATCGAATCTAAAATACCTGATATTTATACAGTATTAAAGCGTAAGCCAAAAGAAGAAGAAAATATATGGTTAACCAATTCATTAGACAGTATTGAATTAAAGGATAGCCCAATTCTAATGAAATACATTGCCGCGCAAAGGTTAAGGCTTCTTCAAAATAAAAAAGTAGAGTTTTATGATAATGACCATACAGAGTATGAAAACCTGTTAAAAGCGATACTTTTTGCAGAAACAAATGAAAAGGAAATCTTTATAAGAGATGCCTCAGTGCAATTATTTGGTGATTCGAAATATTTTGAAAAGATATTGCAAAAAGTGCAATTGCTCATGTTTGCGTATGGAGATTATGAAGAAAAAGAAACCGTAATGGAAGAATGTGGTGTGGTACGAACACCCACATATGTAACGATTAAGGGGGATGTGACACTAAATCTCTTAAGCCAGAGCATTGATTTATCAAGAATGAAGGGTGATATCGCCCTGTCTACAAAAACCATAGAAGAACTAAAAGATATGAAAGTAACTGGGAATCGTGTTATTACCATTGAAAATTTAACCACTTTTCATGATTATGATGGGGCAGGTGCATGCTGTATTTACCTTGGCGGATTTCATAATAAAACGAAGAGAATGTTTTTAAAAGATTTATATGAAAGAAATCCAGGAAAAGAGTATTATCACTTTGGAGATATGGATGCAGGTGGTTTTTATATTTATGACCATCTAGTGGAGAAGACAGGGATTCCATTTCAGTTACTTCATATGGATATTATAACATTACAAGAAAATCAAAACATCTGGAAGATACTTACTAAAAATGATCAAATAAGACTTGAAAAACTACTGCAAAAGCAGATAGAAAAAGGTAAAAACAGTTTACTGCAAGTAGATTATCGGGAAATCATACAGTATATGCTTAACCACAATTGTAAAATCGAGCAAGAGGGGTTGCATATTATGTTGGAGATAGACAATTCGTAGGAAGATTGGATTTTTGGAATTAGTATTCGTAAAGCTATATGTAAAGCTATATGGAAGCAAAACTTAGTATAGAACTAAGCTTAGGCAGATAAGTGAAACATATAACTTAACATAAACCGAGGAGTGTTTACAATGAAATTAAAAAACATAGTATTTGTGGTTGAAAATATAGAAGTTTCCAAGTCATTTTATAAAGAATTATTTGGCCTTCAAGTAATTCATGATTTTGGTGAAAATGTGATTTTAATGGAAGGGCTTGTGTTACAAGAGAAAAAACTTTGGGAAACGGCCATTGCTAAAATGACGAATTTAGGTGGTCATAATGCCTGTCTGTACTTTGAAGAAAACAATATGGCTGATTTTATAGATAAGCTAAATAACTGTAATTATCAAATAGAATATGTAACTCCATGTATGGAACGCGATCAGGGGCAGAGAGTCGTTAGGATCTATGACCCTGATCGTCATGTGATAGAGGTTTCTGAATCTGTGGAATTTGTGGCTAGAAGACTCTTAAGGGAAGGGCTTACGGTAGAGGAAGTGGTAGAAAAGACCAGGATGCCTTATTCCTATGTTGAGATGATGAACCAGTAGGGTGATTTCACTTAGCAATAGGTTGTAATACTTCATTGCGTTTAAAAGTAGTTGACCTAACTTTCAAGTCAAATCTGTTTTGAACATACAGTAAGATGAGGGTAGATACGGTACAAGTTAATAAAGGTCTAAATAATTTATTAAAAATTAGTAGGCGATTAAGATTTTCAGGAGGATATATGTTAAATAGGTCAGATATAAAAAGTTATACAACCACTGTTACATATGCAAGAGGTTTAGAGGTATATCGAGGTGGAAAAGTAATGCTTTTTGACGTGGAGAATGATGATCCATTTGATGTAATCAGTGCTTCAGTTAAGGGTAGTGGAAGTAATATATATCATATAGGTTTTGTATATGATAATGAAAATGAAATGTTAGAGGATATAGACTGTAATTGTCCGGCATTTGAAAGCTATTCTGGTTTGTGCAAACACTGCGTAGCAGTCATGTTAGAATATACGGATTACTTAGGTGCTCAAGAGTCACATAAAAGTGATAAACTAAAAAAAGAGGAAGAAATGTTGAAACTATTGGGCTTAAAGGGAGGTAAGAATCAAAAGACAGCGCCTAAAGTAAAACCGCCTACTACTACACCCTCCATAAAACAGTTGCTGACCAATAGGCAGATGAAGAAAACCCTCCCTCTTTTACAAGATCAGACTTATGGAAAGGTACGTGTGGATGCATACCTTGATATTGATAGTTTAAGTGGAATTAAACTAGAGTTTAAAGTTGGCATAACCCATATGTATGTATTGAAGGATGTTTTCAGTTTCTATCAATCCATTGAGAACAATGTGAATCATTCTTATGGACAAAAGTTGAAATTTGTCCATACCCTAGATGCCTTTGATATAGAATCTAGGCCGCTTGTTAAATTTATTTACAATTGGGCCATGAAGAATGGAAATCAATACATGAAGCAAGTGTATTATGGGTATTCTTACGGATATTCACCGGTGAAAATAAAATCTATACCATTGGGAAGCAGTGAGTTAGGTGATTTTCTTGATGTGATGGGAGAGCGTACCTTTATCGCTAATGTGAATGGAACAGGCGAGTATAAATGGAATGTTACAGAGGATGAACTCCCAAGGATTATGGATATTAAAAACCTGAATGGTGGAATAGAAGTTAAGATCAATCATGTAGAAGGTTTTAAGAGCAAGGAGGAGAATATATATTTTCATGAGCAAAAAATATATAGGGTACCCCATATTAAAATGGAGGGAGTGCTAGATTTTTTGGATTGTATGGTTGGAGTTCGTAACCGTACAGTTTTTATCCAGAAAGAAGATGTACCAGCTTTTTGTCGTGAACTTTTGCCTTCTTTAGAGCAGTTTTTTAAATGTAATAAAGATAAATTTAAGGAAGAAGAATTTGGAATATTACCAGTCAGTTACGAAATTTATGTGGATGCACCCCAGAGAGATTTTATTACCTGTAAAGTAATAGCCACCTATGGTGACAAAAAGTACAATATCTATGATAGCAATAAAGATGTACATTTAAGAGATTTGGTGAATGAAATAGAAGTTGGTAAAGTGGTGTCCTCTTATTGTAATGCATTTGATGAGAAGGAACAGCTTATGGTGATAGCTGAAGAGGAGGATAAAATATATGAGTTTTTAATCTATGGCATACCAAAGCTTGGAGAAATTGGAGAAGTGTATATATCGGATGCACTAAAACGGATGACAATCACAAAAGCTCCAAAAGTTTCAGTAGGAGTTTCCATCACAGGAGATTTATTAGAACTGAGTATGACTTCTGATGATATGTCTAAGGAACAATTACTTGAAATACTGACGAAATATAATAAGAAAAAGAAATTCTATAGACTAGCAGATGGAAACTTTGTGAGTATGGAAGGGGAAGGGATAGAAGCCTTACTAGAATTAAAACAAGGACTTCATTTGTCTGATTCTCAATTAAAGCAAGACACAATCCAATTACCCAAATACCGAACCCTATATTTAGATGCAGAATTAAAGAGTAGAGAGTCCCTTTCTGTGGATAAAAACAAAGGCTTTAAAGCCCTAGTCAGAAACATGAAAACCGTTGAAGATAGTGACTTTGACATACCAAGTAGCTTAAGTCATATCCTAAGAGAGTACCAAAAGAGAGGGTTTTTGTGGATAAAGACCTTAAAATTCAATGGGTTTGGTGGAATTCTTGCTGATGATATGGGACTTGGTAAGTCTTTACAGGTGATATCCTTTCTCTTATCAGAGTACTTAGAGGCAGGTGACAATGAGAATAAAAAAGCGCTCATTGTGTGCCCCTCCTCCTTAGTTTTTAATTGGAATAATGAGATACTAAAATTTGCACCCACACTTCCTGCTAAAATGGTTATCGGAACTACCACAGAGCGTCAGGAAATACTTAAGAATGCAGAGAATAAGGATATACTGATTACATCTTACGATTTACTAAAACGTGATGTTAGTTATTACGAAGATATGCAATTTTATTGTGAGATTATTGATGAAGCACAATATATTAAAAATTATAATACCATGGCTGCAAAGGCAGTAAAAATGATAAATGCAGGATTTAAGTTAGCGCTAACTGGTACACCAATTGAGAATAGACTAAGCGAATTATGGAGCATCTTTGATTATCTTATGCCAGGATTTCTTTATGGTTATCAGAGGTTTCGTGAAGAATTAGAGATTCCCATTGTGACCAATCAAGAAGAACAAGTGGTGAAACGATTACAAAGGATGATATCACCTTTTATACTACGTCGTCTGAAAAAAGATGTTCTGACAGATTTACCAGATAAGCTAGAAGAGAATATGTTTGCTAAGTTAGAAGGAGAACAACAAAAGCTTTACGATGCCCAAGTAAAAAGACTGCAAATCATGTTGGATTCAACCTCAGAGGAAGAGTTTAAGAGTGCTAAGATTCAAATATTATCTGAATTAACCAAGTTAAGACAAGTCTGCTGTGACCCGTCTCTTTTGTATGAGGGTTATAAGGAAGGCTCTGCGAAAGTTGAAATGTGCATGGATTTAATACAAAATGCAATAAGTGGTGGTCATAAAATACTTCTCTTTTCTCAATTTACCTCTCTCTTAGATATTTTACAAAAGAGATTAGAAGCAGAAAAAATATCATTCTTTACGTTGACTGGAGCTACGAGCAAAGAAAAAAGAGCCAAAATGGTGGAAAGCTTTAATAAAGATGAAACTTCAGTATTTTGTATCTCTTTAAAAGCAGGAGGAACTGGACTTAATTTAACGGCTGCGGATATTGTCATACATTTTGATCCTTGGTGGAATATTGCGGTGCAAAATCAAGCTACTGACAGAGCCCACAGGATTGGTCAAAAGAATGTTGTCAGCGTGTACAAATTAATTGTGCAAGGGACAATTGAAGAAAATATTATGAAGATTCAAGAAAAGAAAAAGGAATTGGCAGACCAGGTTCTAAGTGGCGAAGGCATGAATGCCGGTAGCTTTTCAAAAGAAGACTTGATGGAATTACTGCGATAAAGTATGATTGAGATTTTTAACAGTATCCAACTGCTTGATAAATTCATTTAGTGTATCAATATTTTTATAATACAGATTTTTTTAATGTTGTTTCGATTCCTAATTTGGAAGTTACTAACGGTTTATATTTTAACTGTAAAATTGGAGTTATAAATAAATTGCAAGGGAGAATGGTATGGAACTTGGTGGTATGAGATTGCCCCGCACAAAGGAGGATATGGAGAAGGCTTATGCCTCCATATTAGCACCCTATGGGACCCAGAAGGCAAGGGATAATAGTAGAGACTATGAAGAAGAGTTAGATCGGGATAGGAATAGAAGTGATTTTCAAAGAGACAGAGATAGAATTGTGCATTCAAAAGCATTTCGCAGACTGATGTATAAGACACAGGTGTTTGTTAACCATGAAGGGGACCATTTTAGAACAAGACTAACCCATACCCTAGAAGTGGCTGGATTGGCTAGGGGTATCTGTAAGTCCTTGGGTCTAAATGAGGAGCTTGCAGAAGCGATTGCATTAGGACATGATATGGGACACACTCCATTTGGACATGCAGTGGAAAGGTTTTTGGATGAAGAATTGAAGTCTCGCAGAATGGGTAGATTTCTTCATAACGAGCAAAGTGTAAGAGTCGTTGATTTTATTGAACGAAGAAGTGAGAGGTATCATGGTCTGAATCTTACAACCGAGGTAAGAGAAGGAATATTAAAGCACAATAAGGATTATAGTGATACCTATCTTAATCTAAATCCTGGCACACCTTGTTCCTTCCTAGAAGGTCAGGTAGTAAGCTTAGTGGATACCCTAGCATATATTTGTCATGATTTACAAGATGGTATTGAATCTGGCCTTATCGAGAAATCAATGAGAAATGATATGGATTTTAAAAGAAATATAGAAGAAATTCTATCCATAGCCGGGGATTTGACGGATATAAATATTGATATTCATAAACTTCATGAAACTATTTTTGTAGATAAATTAATACATAGATTAGTAATGAGTGCCACAGAACAAAGTGCTCTTAATTTAGTAATTTATAATGTCTTAGATAGTAAACGGGTAGCTGAACTTTCCTTACAGGGTATTTCTTTGATATCTCTAGGAGAGGTAGAAAAGCAACTGTTTAAAAGATTAAAAAATCTGGTGTATGGAACGGTATATGGAATGAATACCATACAAATTATGGATAGCAAAGCAGTCATGGTTGTAGGTGATTTATTTCATGCATTTATGGAGAATCCTAAACTATTACCGCCAGACATTTATTATCAGTATAAAAATATAGAACAGATACCGAGTTATAAAGGTTTCATAAACAATGAAGTTCATGTAATCTGCGATTATTTAGCCTGTATGACGGACCGCTATGCGCTAGAGGAGCACGAGAGAATAAAAAACCCAAGAATTAAGATTTGAGGTGAGAACATTATGAATAAGCTGGAAGGATTTATAGCGCTGCGGGAATCAGGACTACCCTCTGTCCCTTGGAAAGAATATCATAAAGATACCATATTAGAGGACGAAATTCTCTGGACTGTTAGAAGTGCGGTGGCTAAGGGAGAGGATTTTAATCTGCCTCGCAAGGTTGGGGTTTGTGCCAAGGAGGCAAAGGAATTTGCAGATGATCTTTTGAATCGTTTCAAGGAAAATGATTTGGTGTTGTACTATCCTTATTTTATTGCATTAAAAAGTGGTGTGATTGATATTTCTAGAGATAGAATAGTGATTGAAGCGGTGAAAGATGATCTGTGGAATCTGGTTACTTATAATAAGAAAAATGTGACTATCATTTTTGAACATGATAATCTGGATTTTGTAGGGGATGCAGACTTTTTATCTTCGGAGGAATTAAATAACTTAATTGATTATTGTATCATTATAAAAAATAAATTTCCAAATTACTTACTAACTGGAAAATCTGTTTTGTTAGAATGGAGTTTTGCATGCAAAACTAGTTTAAATAAAACCTGTGTAGGAAAACAGTCCTTGGTTTTTTATGAGATTAGAACGCTATGATATTATAAACTCTTTGAATGAAAAAGTAAGGTTTGGAGACACTATTTAAATCAGTTCACTTGTTGTCTTTTAAGAAAGTGAGGATGTAAAGTGGCCAATGCAAAAGGAAATATAACAAAATTATGCAGAGCAAGATTGGATAAATTGAAATTAAGCAAAGCAAAATTATGTGGTTTTGCAATGATAGGTGCTATTGGACTAGCAGGATTTGGTTCGATCACAACTGTTGCAGCTGAAACGAAAACCGACACAGTGACATTAACAGAATCTGAGAAAGATCAAAAAGGTCAAAAAGCTAATTTTGATAAAAAAATGAAAGCCGCAGAAGAAAAATGGAATACCCTAACAGCAGATCAAAAAGACGAAGTCTATGCACTTCTTATGGTAGAATTAGATAGTGAAATGAAAGTTCTAGATAAACTTGCAGAACTTGGTGTACTTGAGACAACAGATGTTGAAATTTTAAAAGCTTTTAAATTAGAACTCTATAATAAGTTTAAGGAAAGTGGAGAATTTCCTTTTTCAAAACGTAAGGGTAGGAAATAGAAATCTGGGTTAGAACTGTATTGTAACTAATAGGTTGTTTTTAAATTACAATAAGTGAACTGATTAATATATAAATCTAACATAAACCAAAGAACATAAATCAAGTAACATAAATCAAGTAACATAAATTAAAGCATATAAACCAAATTATATATACCTAAATATATAAAGCCAAGTATATAAAGCCAAGTATATAAAGCCAAGTATATAGACCTAACTATATAAACCCAATTATATAGACCCAATTATATAGAGCTAGTATATCAGTTTATATCTGAGAAACTGTATACAAAGTAATATTCTTCTGCTTTATCTCTTCCACCCATTCTGCAGGTAATCCCACATCTGTTATTACAATATTAAAATCTTCTAGATTAGCAAAATAAGCAGGCTTTACTTGATCAAATTTACTAGAATCAATGAGAAGAATTTTTTCTACAGAGGATTGCATGATTGCTTTCTTGGTTGGAATCTCATAATGATAGGCACAAGTTACACCAAGGCTCTTGTGTATACCAGCAGCAGATATAAAGGCCTTGGTAAATCGCATACTTTGAATAAGTTCAATCCCCTCTGCACTTTCTACCATCTGCGTTTTGGCATGATAATGTCCTCCAGAAAAAATCAATGATAAATTTTCCTTTAAACGAAGAGAGTTTAGGATATTTGCGTTATAACAAAGGATAGTTGCTTCAAGGGCATCATCAATATGTTCAGCTAACATCTCCGTGGTTGAGCCTGTATCGATTACAACAATATCACCAGGTTTTATAAAAGATGCCGCAAAACTGCCTATGTTCTTTTTCTCATTGTCTTGACTAATTTTTGCATGTGTCAGTTCATACACATCATTTTGCTCTTTTGTTGTAGGATTATAAATTGCTGCACCATATACATTCGTTACAATATTATCTTGTTCCAATATAAGTAGGTCTCTTCGGATTGTCATCTCAGAAACATCTAATAAAGTGGCTAAATCTTTCACAGTGGCACCATTCTTAGATTTTATTATCTCAATTAATTGATTTCTGCGATCATCCTTTTTGCTCATATTATTCTCCTTATATTTTCAACGAAAATCCTTGAGGCAAATAAAAAGACCTCATTGACTTTTTGTTAGTATTATAACATTTTGTGGATAAATATTCAATATTATCTTTAAATATTTCATGTTTTAACAAAGTAACTTATTGTATGACAAAATAGATAAAAATTAATCTTTAAAATGTTTGAAGTTTAACAAAATAAAGTTGACCGTATGTTTTATAAGTGATAAAATAATAATAGAAATTAGGTAATTGTTCCAAAAACTTATTAGAAACCTGTATTAAAGTCTAAAAATCTAATTAATCTATTTCTTACATATTTAGTATTGTTTTACTTTATAATTTTATGTATGTTAAAGTATACTATATTTAATTGAATATATAAATATAAGAGAATTGAATATAGTTTAGTTCTCTTAAAGTAGGCATTCAGTATTTGTTGAAGTTTTTTTATAATACTAGTTTGCATGTTTTGAAAGGAAATTAACTTATGAAAGAACAAGATATGTTGCAGTATGTAGACCATACGGTTTTAAAAGCAGTTGCTAGTTGGGAAGATATCAAATCTTTATGTGAGGAAGCAATTACTTATAAAACAGCATCTGTATGTATTCCACCAAGTTATATAAAGAGAATCAAAGAAGAATATGGAGAAAAGTTAAATATTTGTACAGTAATTGGTTTCCCTTTGGGATATAGTACAACCAAGGTAAAAGCACTAGAATGCACTGAAGCTTTAGCAGATGGAGCCGATGAAATAGACATGGTAATTAATATAACCGATGTCAAGAATGGTGCGTATAAAAAAGTCGAAGAGGAAATAAGAACGCTTAAGAATATAACAGGCAATAAAATATTAAAAGTTATTATTGAAACCTGTTATCTAACAGAAGAAGAAAAGATTGAAATGTGCCATGCAGTTACAAACGCTGGAGCTGATTATATCAAAACTTCAACTGGATTTGGAACAGCGGGTGCAACCATTTCAGATATCAAATTATTTAAAGCCAATATAGGACCTGCAGTTAAGATCAAAGCTGCTGGTGGGGTTAAGACCATACAGGATTTAGAAGCTTTTATTAATGAGGGATGTTCACGTATTGGTACAAGCTCAGCAGTTAATTTGATCAAAGGTCAGACGGTTAAAGGATATTAGAATAAAATAAGATATAATATATTAAGGTTAAATATGATTAAAATCAAGTATGATTAAAATCAAGTATGATTAAAATCAAGTATGATTAAAATCAAAGATTATTAGTCAATAAAATCCAATGTTTTCTTATTGGAGTAACTAAAGTTTTGTTTTGTATAGGAGGAAGTCAACAATGAGTATACCTACACCACACATTTCAGCAAAAGAAGGTGCTTTTGCTAAAACGGTATTAATGCCAGGAGATCCACTAAGAGCTAAATTTGTTGCAGAAACTTATCTAACGGATCCAGTTCTTGTAAATGGTGTCCGTGGAATCAATGGATATACGGGAACTTATAATGGTAAGAGGGTTTCTGTTATGGGAAGTGGAATGGGAATGCCATCTATTGGTATATATTCTTATGAGTTATTTAATTTTTATAATGTAGATAATATTATTCGTATTGGTACAGCGGGATCTCTTCATAAAGATTTAAAGATTAGAGATGTAGCCTTTGGTATGGGTGCTTGCACAAATTCTAATTTTGCTACCCAGTATGAATTACCGGGAACATATGCACCAATTGCCTCTTTTGAACTACTAAGAAAAGCAATTGAAATTACAGAGTCCATGGGAATCAACTATAAAGCTGGTAATTTCTTATCTTCAGACACCTTTTATGATGACTCTCAGGGTACAATGAAATGGGCTAAAATGGGTGTGCTCTGTGTAGAAATGGAAGCTGCTGCTCTTTATATGAATGCAGCAAGAGCTGGGAAAAATGCACTTGCAATCTGTACTATTTCAGATTCCATCGTAACGGGAGAGGCTACAACTGCAGAAGAAAGACAAACTAGTTTTAGTCATATGATGAAGATAGCTTTAGAAATTGCTTAACGCTTTAGAAATCACTTAACACTTTAGAAATCGCTTAACATTCAAACAAAGACGTTTGTTATGATAGGAATCAATCTTAGCAGAATAGGGTCTAAAGAGGAGTAGATGAACAGTATTTGATAGCTGGACTTTCTATACTGCGGGAAAGAAACAATAAAACAATTTTTAGGGAGGAATGAATATGAAATTATTCAAGAAGGTTTTAAGTGTCGCCCTTGCATTAACTTTAGTATTTTCTTTAACAGCATGTGGGACAAAAAATGATGCAGATGATAACACAACGACTACACCAGGAACAACTGAAACAGCAACACCAGAAGCTACAGAAGAAGCAACACCAGAAGCTACAGAAGCAGCATCAGATGAGTATGAAATCGCATTGATTACTGACGTTGGTACCATCGATGACAAATCCTTTAACCAAGGTGCTTGGGAAGGTGTAGAAGCTTACGCAGTAGAAAATAATAAGACTTACAAATATTATAAACCAACTGAAAAGTCAGAAGATGCTTATCTTGTAAGTATTGGTTTAGCAGTAAAAGCTGGTGCTAAAATTATTGTTTGCCCAGGTTATTTATTTGAAATACCAATTTACAATGCACAAACACAATATCCTGATATTAAATTTATAATTTTAGATGGATATCCTCACAGTGGTGATTATACACCAGATATCAAAGAAAATGTTTACTCAATCTTTTATGCAGAACAAGAAGCAGGGTTCCTTGCAGGTTATGCAGCAGTAAAAGATGGATATACTAAGCTTGGATTTATGGGTGGTATAGCAGTTCCAGCAGTAATTCGTTATGGTTATGGATTTGTTCAAGGTGCTGATTATGCTGCAAAAGAATTAGGATTAGCAAGTGATGCTCTTGATCTTAAATATACTTATGTAGGTAACTTTGATGCATCTCCTGATAATCAGGCAAAAGCAGCAGCATGGTATAATGAAGGAACAGAAATAATTTTTGCTTGTGGTGGCGCAGTTGGTAACTCTGTTATGAAAGCGGCAGAAGCAGCGGGAACTAAAGTAATTGGTGTTGACGTTGACCAGTCTCCAGAGTCAGATACAGTTATTACTTCTTCTATGAAGAACTTAAAGAAATCCGTATATGATGCACTTGGTGAGTACTACAACGACTCTTTCCCAGGTGGAACAACTATAAGCTTAAATGCTGAAACAGAAGGTGTTGAACTTCCTATGGCAACATCTAAATTTGAAACATTTACAGAAGCAGACTATGCTGCAATTTATGATAAGATTGTAAAGAAAGAAATAACAATTCTTTCTGATGCAGATGCAGCAGATGCGAGTGGTTTACCTGTTGAGCATACAACAGTTGAAGTAGTGAAATAATTTCATTAAAAGCATAAAGCAATATAATGAGGGTACTAAAGAATATAGTACCCTCATTTTTAAAAGATGCTTAGGAGGACTGTGATGGAGTTTGCTATAGAAATGAATCATATCACCAAAGAGTTTGGTGATTTTAAAGCTCTAGATGATGTTACATTATGTGTGAAAAAAGGAGAAATACATGCGCTTCTTGGTGAAAATGGAGCGGGTAAATCTACCTTAATGAGTGTATTGTTCGGATTATATCAGGCAGAACAAGGTGAAATAAAGATCAATGGGAAAACAGTTAAAATCAACAATCCCAATGATGCCAACAACCTAAGCATCGGAATGGTGCATCAACATTTTAAGCTGGTGCATAACTTTACTGTATTAGAGAGTATTGTACTTGGCCGTGAGACAGTAAAAGGTGGTTTCTTAAAAATGGAAGAAGCCAGAAAAAAAGTAGTTGAACTTAGTAATCGTTATAAACTCTCTATCAATCCAGATACCTATATTTCTGATATTACTGTTGGAATGCAGCAAAGGGTTGAGATACTTAAAATGTTATACTGTGATAATGAAATATTAATATTTGATGAACCTACTGCAGTATTAACGCCACAAGAAATAGATGAATTAATGAAAATTATGAAAAATTTAGTAGATGAAGGAAAGTCTATTATATTTATTTCACATAAATTAAATGAGATAAAAGCTGTTGCCAACAGATGTTCTGTTCTTCGTAAGGGAAAATATATTGGGACCATAGATGTGGATACAGCTACGAAAGAAACCATGTCAGAAATGATGGTTGGACGTAAGGTTAATTTTAAACTTGATAAAGCCGAGGTTAAACTTGGTAAACCAGTACTTGAGGTTAAAAACCTTTCTATAATCTCTAAGGTATCTAAGAAAAAGGTAGTCGATCATGTGTCATTTTCAGTAAAAGCAGGGGAAATTGTTTGTATTGCTGGTATAGATGGAAACGGACAATCAGAGCTTGTATATGGGATTACAGGATTAATGCCTTTACAAGGAGGAAATGTAGTTCTTAATGGTAAGGATATTACAAAAGAAACCATCCGTAAGAAAAGCTTAGCGGGTATGGCTCACATTCCTGAAGACAGACACAAACATGGACTTGTATTAGATTATAGTTTAAAACAAAATGCAGTGCTTCAAACTTATTTCAAACCAGAGTTTCAAAAGGGTGGAATGATAAGGTTCCAAGAAGTGAAAGAGTATGCAGCAAAGCTTATTAAACAATATGATATTAGAAGTGGTCAGGGTGAAGATTCAGTAGTAAGAGATATGTCAGGTGGTAATCAGCAGAAAGTGATTATAGCCAGAGAGTTAGACCGTGACCCTGATATTGTTATAGCGGTTCAGCCTACACGTGGTCTTGACATTGGTGCCGCGGAATATATTCATAAGCAATTGATCAAACAAAGAGACAATGGTAAAGCAGTATTATTGATTTCTCTTGAATTAGATGAGGTAATGGATGTAAGTGATAGAATCTTAGTCATATACGAAGGTGAAATTGTAGCTGATATGGATTCTAAGAATGCAACAGCCTCAGAGTTAGGATTATATATGTCTGGCTCTAAGAGAGATAGAAAAAATGATTGATTGTATGACAAAATGCAATCAGTTACCGAATCTAATTAAAATATCTGATATAACAGATAGATAGGAGATAAGATGAAAGAGAAGCGAAATTTTTTAAATAGCAAGGGAAGTAAAGATTTCTTTTCTGCTATTATGGCCATAGCTGCTGGACTTCTTTTTGGTTTGATTATATTACTCTTTAGTAATGCCAGACAGGCCTTTCCGGCATTTTTAATGATAATTAAAGGTGGCTTTGCAGATGGAATACCTGGGCTTGGTCAGGTATTTTACCTGGCTACACCCATTATTTTAACAGGTCTTTCTGTAGGATTTGCCTTTAAAACAGGGTTGTTTAATATAGGGTCCTCAGGACAGTTTACCTGTGGAGCCTTTGCAGCAATCTATATTGGTGTAAAATGGACCTTTCTACCTGGAAGCATTCACTGGATTGTAGCCTTAATTGGTGCAGCAATTGCAGGTGCACTATGGGGTTGTGTCCCGGGAATTTTAAAAGCAATTTCTAATGTGAATGAAGTAATCACTTCTATTATGATGAACTATATAGGTATGTATTTAATCAATATTTTGGTTGTTAAGTATGTACATGATCCTATTAAGAATCAATCAGTACCAATCGCTAAAACTGCGGTTATCCCAAAGGCAGGGCTTAATACGTTGTTTGGAACTAATAATATGAATATTAGTATTTTTATAGCAATTGGTATTGTAATACTTATGCATATCATACTGAATAAAACTACTTTTGGATATGAACTTAAAGCCTGTGGACTAAGCCCCGCAGCAAGCAAATATGCAGGAATTAATGCGAAGAGAAATATTATTCTTTCCATGACTATTGCTGGTGCTCTATCAGGAATTGGTGGTGGACTTTTATACCTTGCTGGATCTGGAAAATATCTTCAAGTTCTTGATGTTTTAGCGCCTCAAGGATTTAATGGTATCTCAGTTGCATTACTTGGTATGTCTAGTCCAATTGGTGTGTTATTTGCTGGTATTTTTATTGGACATATTACAGTGGGTGGAAACAATGTACAGCTTTATAACTTTGTTCCGGAAGTAATTGATATTATCATAGCAGCAATTATATACTTTGGAGCATTTGCACTATTATTTAAAACTCTTTTTACAAAATTTCAAAGAAATAAATATAACGGAATAGATTCAGCTACTGAGAGCGATACATCAAAAGAGGTAAACATGTCAACTGAAGTGAAACAGTTTAGTAAGATGAATCCATCCAGTGAAATAATTCAATCAAGTGAGATGAGTAATCAAGCAGATGAAGCATATCAAACAGAAGAAATAAGTCAATCAAGTGAGATGAATCAAACAGATAAAGCAAATCAAACAGATAAAGCAAATCAAACAGATAAAGCAAATCAAGCAGATAAAATAAATCAATCTAATGAAAAGAAGAATCAATCTAAGGAGGAAAGCTGATGGATATATTATATTTTATTGTACAGCAGACGATGTTTTTTGCCATACCTCTTTTAATTGTTGCATTAGGTGGAATGTTTTCTGAGCGAAGTGGTGTTGTGAATATTGCTTTAGAGGGAATCATGGTAATGGGTGGATTCTTTGGTATTGGATTTATTCATATATTTGAGAATCGTATGAGCGGGCAATTACTCTTAATCCTTGCGATTATAGTTGCCGGCCTATCGGGTGCTCTATTCTCCCTGCTTCATGCCTTTGCCTCTATTAATTTAAAAGCCGATCAGACAATTAGTGGTACAGCTCTTAATCTATTCGCTCCAGCCTTTGTTGTATTTGCAGCAAGAATGATTCAAGGTGTGCAACAGATTCAGTTTAAAGATACCTTTCGTATTTCAAAGGTTCCGCTTTTAGGAGATATTCCTGTACTTGGTCCACTTTTATTTAGAAACAGCTATATTACAACATATATTGGTCTAGGAATTGCCATTATTAGTGGTATTGTCATTAATAAAACAAGATTCGGTTTAAGACTTCGTGCTTGCGGAGAACATCCAGGAGCAGCAGATTCTGTTGGTATTAATGTGTATAAGATTCGCTATGCAGGTGTCATTATCTCAGGTATATTAGCAGGTATTGGAGGCTTAGTATTTATTGTTCCAACCTCTACAAACTTTAATGCTAGTGTTGCTGGATATGGTTTTCTTGCTTTAGCAGTATTGATATTTGGTCAATGGAGAACAAAAAGAATTATCGTAGCAGCTTTTTTCTTTGGTGTAATGAAAACTTTTGCTTCTGCCTATTCAGGAATACCAATTTTAAAAGATTTACCAATTTCCTATGAAGTATATAAGATGATTCCATATATAGCAACTCTTGTCATACTAGCCTTTTCCTCAAAAAATTCCCAGGCACCACGAGCAGAAGGAATTCCTTATGATAAAGGTAGTAGATAATTTTAATATAGTATAAGAATAAGAATTAGAAATATAATTAGAACTAGAACTAATTAGAACTAGAAATAGAGCTAAGAAAATTTAGAAAGTATAAATGAAAATAGAAAAATATAAAGGAAAAAGATAAAGAAAAAAGATAAAGAAAAAAGATAAAAAACAAGAAGAACTAGAAATAGAAAAGAAAAGCATCTGTCACAATTTATTTTTGTTATTACAAAATATAAAATGTTACAGATGCTTTTTATATAATAGTTAAAATATCGCAGAAGATATATTACAGAAGATATATTACAAAAGATAAAATGATAGCAACGCTTTTTCAAATATTAGGAAACCTTAAAGTATCTCATCTTCTAATATTTGACTCCAATTATAATTGTGCCTTTTGCCCTTTTTGACCACGTTTTCGATTGCGCACTTTTTTTGCATTCAGCTCCTTGCCATTAAAGGTAAAGGTTTCTTCAGTAGGCTTAACTACATGGGTTAATGCTACCTGGTCATTTTTGTCTAAATCTATAGACTTAACACCACGTCCAGTTTTCTTCATTTCACTAACTTCCTCTAGAGGGAATCCGAGAGAAAGTCCCTTTTCAGTTAAAATAATAACCTTAAGTTCCTTAGATAGTATATCCCCGCCGCTTAGTAGTATTACATCTATCAAGGAATCGTCCGTATCTAGCTTAGTTGCCTGTATCATTCCACGGTTTGTTTCGAATTCAACACCGCTTACCAATTTAATGTATCCAAGTTTTGTGGAGAAAACAACTTGGGATTCAAAGAGTTGCTCAAAAGCTGTGTATAATAAAATAGTTTCTTTATCAACTTTACATAGGGTGTGAACTAATACACCCTTATCTTTTATTTTGCATTTTGGAATAGCGGAGGCTTTGACTTGATACAAATTACCTTCTGCTGTAAATAAGCAGAGCTTGTCAGTATTTTTCATGAGAATAATAAACGAGTAATCTTTTTTATTTTCTTCAGAAACCCGTGAAAAGCTTGGAGCATCCAAGGATTTTGTATATCCAAACCGGTCTATTAATACATAGATATCCTCAATCTTTACTTCTTCTACGTAATCAACGTTTGAGATATTGCATAATAAGGTTCTTCTAGGGACATTGAACATTTTTTTGTATTCTTTTAATCTGGATTTGATTACTTTATAAAGTTCTGACACATCAGATAGGATTAACTTGTATTCGCTAATGCTCTTTAGGAGTGTTTCATTCTCTTCATGCAGTTTCAAAATTTCTAGGCCAATTAACTTACTTAAAGGCATAGAAAGAATGGCTTCCGCTTGATTTTCTGTAAAGTTTAGTTCTATAGCCTGTTTTTTGGAAATCTCAGATTTAAATTTAATATCTGTAATATCTCCATTGATTAAGCAGGCTTTGGCTTGCTTAATGGAAGAAGACCCACGCAATATTTCAATAATTAGATCAATAACATCAGTAGCACGGATTAAACCATCCACAATCTCCAAACGATTTTCTGCTTTTTTTAGAAGATGCTTATATTCCTTTGTGTAGAGTTCCTGTTGAAAATTTAAGAACTCGGTAAGTATATTCTTTAAATTGAAGGTAATAGGTTGCTGATCTTTTACTGCTAGCATATTTACACCATAAGTATCTTCCATAGGTGTTTTTTTGTAAAGACCATTTAATAAATTGTCAATATCCCTATCCTTCTTTACTTCAATAACAACACGTATACCTTCTTTAGAAGATTCGTCTCTTACGTCATATATTTCATCAAATACTTTATCCTTCATTAAGGCTGCTAAACTCTCCACTAATTTGGACTTATTACCAGCAACGGTATAGGGGATCTCAGTGATAACGATATTTTTTCTTCCGTTGTCGCCATTTTCTATCTCCACCTTAGAACGAATACGTACTTTTCCTTCGCCAGTTTCATAGATCTGTCTGATATCATCTTGATTAATGATAGAGCCACCTGTAGGGAAATCTGGACCAGGGATATATTTCATTAATTTATCAAGAGTTATGTCTGGGTTATCTAGTAAGGCAATGGCGCCATCTATCACCTCTGTTGGATTGTGAGGTGGAATATTAGTGGCCATACCTACGGCGATACCAGTTGTTCCATTAATTAAAAGATTAGGTAACATTGCTGGAAGAACAATAGGCTCCTTCTCGCTATCATCAAAGTTTGGTATGAAATCTACAAGGCCTTTTTCTAGGTGATCTAGCATTGTCATAGCACCAAGGGATAATCTGGCTTCTGTATAACGCATGGCTGCAGCACCATCTCCATCAATGGAACCAAAATTACCATGACCATCTACAAGTGGGATGGATAAAGAGTAATCTTCGGTCATACGAACCAGGGCTTCATATATAGAGCTGTCACCGTGGGGATGGTATTTACCCATGGTATCACCAACAATACGGGCACTCTTTCTGTGAGGTTTTTTGGGGTCTAAGCCTAACTCGCTCATAGAGTATAGAATACGTCTTTGAACAGGTTTTAAGCCGTCTCGCACATCAGGAAGTGCTCTTGCAATAATTACACTCAGAGCGTAATCTCTGTAGGAATTTTTCATTTCTTCTGAAAAATCCAATTGTATGATATTTTCTATATTGTTAGCCATAAAAGCCTCCTTGGGGTTGAATTAACTTAATAATATACACAACATATAGTATGAATTTAACGAATACGCTAGTTGATTAAAAATGTATGTGTTTACATTGAAACGTAAATAAAGTAATGATATAACAGATTCTAAATATCTACTTTAGCATACTTCGCTTCTTCCATAATAAAATGTCTTCTCGGTGGAACATTACTGCTCATTAAAGTAGTAGTAATTTCATCCGCTTCCACCGTATCGTTGATGGTGACTTGGGCTAATACTCTTGTTTCTGGGTTTAATGTGGTCTCCCATAACTGGTCTGCATCCATTTCTCCAAGACCTTTGTAACGCTGTAAACTAAGTATTTTATGATCTGGTCGTTTACGAAACTTTTCTAATTCAAAATCATTAAATAAATATTCAGACTGCTTTTTCTTCTTACCTTTTACAGTTGTTTCATAATCAACTTTATATAGTGGTGGAAGACCTCTAAAAACTTTTCCTTCCAAAATCAAGTCAGGCATAAATCGGTAAAAGAAGGTAAGTAAAAGTGTGCTAATATGAGCACCATCTACATCAGCATCCGTTAAAATAATGATTTTCCCGAATTTTAATTTATTAATATCAAAATCATCTCCAATGCCACATCCAAAGGAGGCAATCATGGATTTGATTTCGTTGTTTACTAATATTTTTTCAAGGGTGGATTTCTCCACATTTAAAATCTTTCCACGTAGGGGGAGAACGGCTTGAGTCCTTCTATTTCTTGCGGTTTTTACTGTACCACCTGCAGAATCACCCTCTACAATGTAAACTTCACATTCCTCTGGCTTTTTAGAGGAACAAGAAGCAAGCTTTGACTTGGTATCCACATCCAGAAGTTGTTTTAAAACTGCTGTACGAGCTTTATCTCCAGCTTTTCTTGCTGTGTAGGATTTCATGGAGTTGTCTAATATAGCTTTTAAAACTTCTATATGCTTGTCAAAAAAACGTTGCACTTCAAAAGAAAATACTTCATCTACTGCACTTTTGGCATCCGTGTTACCAAGTTTAGTTTTTGTCTGTCCCTCAAATTGTGGGTCCGGATGCTTGATGGAAATAATAGATACAAGACCATTTCGAATGTCTTTACCATCAAAATTCTCATCCTTCTCTTTTAAAACACCTAATTCCCTAGCATATTGGTTCATAACGCGAGTAAGAGCGGTTTTAAAACCAGTAACTAAAGTTCCTCCATCCACAACATTAATACGGTTACAATAGGCATTAATTTGTTCTGAATAACTATCAATATATTGAAAAGCAACTTCTACTTCAATATCACCACTGGACCCAAGTATATAGATGGGTTCCTCGTGGAGCGGGTTGGCATCTCTATTTAAATAAGAAACAAAACTTTTTATACCAAATTCCTCTTGATAAGTTTTCTCTTCACCAGTATTTTGGTCGTGAAAAAGAATTGCCAAATTTTTATTTAAAAATGCTATTTCTTTTAATTTCTTTTTGATGGTATCTGCTTTAAACTCCACTGTTTCAAAGATGGAATCGTCTGGATAAAAAGTAACCTTAGTTCCTGTATCACTTTTATTGCATTTGCCAACTACAGGAAGCATACCTTCCACAAGCGCAGTCACTGCATGTCCACCATTTATATATTCATCGCGATAAACTTTACCATCACGCTTAATTTCAATAATCATTCTCTTAGAAAGGGCGTTTACAACAGAGGCACCAACGCCGTGAAGACCACCAGATACTTTATAAACGGAACCGCCAAACTTACCACCAGCATGAAGAATGGTATAAACTACACGAGCGGTAGGAATCTTTTTGGTGGGATGGATATCAACAGGGACACCTCTACCGTTATCAGATAGCATAATGCCTCCGTCTTTTTGAAGGGTGATACTTATCTGGGTACAAAAACCGGCCAAATGTTCATCGATACCATTGTCTAGGATTTCCCATATAAGATGATGCAGACCTCTAGTGCCAGTACTTCCGATATACATACCAGGACGTTTTCTAACGGCCTCTAAACCTTCTAATACTACAATCTGATTACCTGTATATTGTTCCATTTTTTACACCCATTGCATATCACAGGTTTTCCTGTAATACTGCCACAAATAAAGATAAGTATAAGAATCTTACTGTGGCAACCTTTCAATTAATAAATTTTCTATCACTTTTGTATCCATTTAAATTGACTCGTGTTGGTCAATCGCAAAATAATATAACCAAAATAAGAGATAAGTATGACCTTAAATTCATTATAATTAGCAAATAAAAAGAGTCATTATGGCTTTGATAACATAATTATTTTTTGACCCATGTATTCTATTGTAACATAAATATGGTTGAAAATCCAGAAGTTTACACAATCATATATTCTTTTTAGAATGCAATTATGTGGAAAGTTAAAGTATATAAAACCTTATTATGATAAAAATAAGATATTACTATTAATTTTTTACATGACCAGACCGATAAATAAAACAGAAGAAAAAATTAGAAATAAGACAGGTGGTGAAAAAAATGCGTGTAGATGCTTATAACAAGGTAGCACAGGTATATCAAACCAATGCAATACAAAAGATTGAAAAGAAAACAAACGCAATTACAAAAGACCAAGTAGAAATATCTAGTGTGGGTAAGGATTATCAGATAGCAAAAAATGCTGTTGCTAAAACACCAGATATTAGAACAGATAAAGTACAAGACATAAAGAAAAGAATCACTTCAGGAACTTATAATGTAAACATGGAAGAAGTCGCTGACCAGATTCTAAATAGATACTTTGAGAAAACAATTTAACGACTCAATTGTATCAGACGGGGTAAGTTCCCCTCTGATACTCCTTGAATTGTTAGGTTCTGCAAAATTAATAAGTTATGCAAAATGGGTATACAAAATTGATAGTCTATATTAAAAATGATTACAATGCAGAAATGATAATCTCGAAAAACTGATAGGAGGATAAGATTCATTGGCTAGTTTAATAGAAGAATTAATTGATACCTTAGGGCAGGAAGCTACACTTTATAGTCAACTAATTGAAATTGCAGAGAATAAGACCCGGGTAATAGTCAGTAATGATCTGAAAACTCTGCAGGATATAACACTTAATGAGCAACACATGGTTGAAAAAGTCAATGCTTTAGATAAAAAGCGGGAAGAAATTGTAAATAATATTGGTATTGTTGTAAGTAAAGATCCCAAAACTATAAATATTAAGACAGTAATAGATATGATGGAAAGACAACCAAACGAAAGAAAACATCTATGTGAAGTTCATGATACTCTTAAAAAGGCAATTAATAGACTTGTCGAAGTCAATAATCATAATAAATCTTTAATACAACAATCCCTAGAGATGATAGAATTCAATATGAATTTTATTCAAAGTACAAGGATGTCACCGGGGAACCAAAGTTATAACAAAGGAGCATCACAGTTTGATATGCCCACTGTGCACACAAGCATGTTTGATGCCAAGCAATAATTTAGAAGTGGGGCAGGTGAGATTCAATGGGCTTAATGAGCAGCTTATATACAGGCGTGTCTGGACTTACAGTAAGTCAGAGCGCTTTAAATACAACGTCACATAACTTAGCCAATGTAAATACAAAAGGATTTGTTAGGCAACAAGTTGTCCAATCAGATTTTTCCTATTTAAAATGGGGTGTAACAGCAGTGTCGACACTGCAAACTGGACTTGGCGTAGATATGGAGACCATTAGACAGGTAAGAAATACATTTTTAGATAAATCCTACAGACAAGAGATAGGTAGACAAGGATTCTACGAAACACAGTATGAATCAGTAAATGAAGTGGAAAGCATGTTTGGAGAATTAGAAGGTGTGGCTTTTCAGGATTCCCTATCAAGTTTATGGACTTCTTTGCAAGAACTATCCAAAGAACCAGATGCAATAGAGGTTCGTGCAACTTTAGTGGAGAATGCGAAGAGTTTTCTAGAAAGAGCAAGCACAATTGCAGATCAGTTGGCATCCTATCAGGCTAACCTAAATACTCAAATTTCTGATAAAGTTAATACAATTAATAGCATTGCAACTCAAATCAGCAAGTTAAATGATCAAATATGTCGCTATGAGAGCAATGGGATTGAAAACGCCAACGATTTAAGGGATCAACGAAATGTTCTTTTGGATGAACTTGGTGGATTAATCAACATTACTTATAAGGAAAATGCGAATGGCGTAGTGACAGTGAATGCAGAAGGATATCCATTGGTTTCAGAAACACAGACCTTTCAGATGGGTACAACCACAGTAAGTGAGACGTCTAGTTTATTAAAGCCTATATGGACCTCTTATGGAGGCATTGATGTATTTAATTTGGATGTGATTCCATCTACTTCAGCTAATACAGATATCGGTTCTTTAAAGGGATTACTCTACTCAAGAGGATCTAAAGAAGCCAATTATACTGATATACCACTTAGAGAAGATTATGCTTCTGATGCAGACTTTGAGGCAGCTGTAAAAGACTTTAACAGTGAAATCAATACGTCAGTTATTATGACAGTACAAGCCCAATTTGATCAGTTGATACATGGGGTAGTAACAGCCATCAATGATATATTTTCACCAAACAAAAAAGTGACCATTCAAGATGGTGCTGGTGGTACGAAAGAAATTTACATATTTGATGAAGAAAATGCACCCATGGGTATGGATGAACCAGATTACACAATGGGTGAAGCGCTCTTTAATAGAAAGTCTACAGAACGCTACACTGTACAAAATGTAACGATTATTAATGAAGATGGATCTACAACCACTAAGGATGTTAAGGTTTATAATCAAGAAGATAAAGATGACATCTACTCCTTATTTACATTAGGAGAAATTGAAGTGAATCCAGAGATTACTAATAATTATTCCAAGCTACCTATAAGCTCTAATCAATCAGGGGAAATAGACACCAAAACAGCAGAAGCTTTATTAAATCTGTGGGATCAATCTTTTGCAGCTTTATCACCTGATAGCCTAAGTGTTAGTAATTTTAAAGATTACTACACCAACATGATTGGAGAAATTGCTACAAGGGGTAATGAATTAAAGAGTATTAGTGATAATCAAGCTACAATGGTTGACAACATAGACGATCAAAGGCAACAAGTTGCTGGTGTATCTTCTGATGAAGAACTTACTAACTTAATTAAGTTTCAACATGCTTACAATGCATCTTCTAGATTTATTAGTGTAATAGATGAGATGCTAGAACACCTTATTACAAGGCTGTAGTTGACAGTAAAGGGTTAGTTGACATAAGTGAAAGATGATTAAGAAGTAAAAAGAAAAAAATAAGATAAATAAAAAGAAATAAATAGATAAAAAGAAAAAATAAGATAAAAAGAAAAAGATAAATACATAAAAAGTAATAATAAAATGATATAGGTAGATATTGCTCCTAGTTATTAAAATCATGAACAATAGAACGAGGTGATAGAATGCCATCTACATTTTTTGGTTTAAATATCGGAACATCCGGTTTATATACATATCAAGCAGCATTAAATACAACATCCCATAATATTGCGAATACCGAAACAAAAGGTTATTCCAGACAAATCATGAATCAGCAGGCTGGTGTTGCCCTTAGAATGAACAGTTCTTATGGTATGGCAGGAAGTGGTGTTGTAACAACAGGTATCACCCAGGCAAGAGATGCTTATTATGATATAAAATATAGAAATAATAATAGTATTTACGGTGCTTATAATGCAAAAAATTACTATATGACAGAAGTGGAGAATTACTTTAATGAAGTAACAGTAGAGGGTTATACTACCACTTCAAATAAATTTTATGATAGTTTGCAATCGTTATCCACCAATCCAGCTAGTTTAACCAATAGAACCGCTGTGGTAAACTATGCAAAAAGCCTTACTGAATACTTTAATAGCCTTTCAAATAGCTTAACAAGTATTCAAGAGGAATGTAATTTTGAAGTGAAAAATCAGGTAGATAAAGTTAATTCCTTGGCACAGCAAATTGCAGCATTAACGAAGCAGATCAATACCTTAGAAGCTGGAGGAACTACTGCAAATGATTTAAGAGATCAAAGAGAAGTGCTATTAGATAGTTTATCTGAAATAGGTAACGTAAGCGTTACTGAACATGTTGTAGGAATGAATGTTGGGGTAACCAATTATGTGGTTAAATTTGAAGGTCAGACATTGGTAAATACAGACCAATACAATACCTTACAGGTGGTTCCAAGAACAACAAAGGAAAATGTGAATGATGCCGAAGGCTTATATGATATACAATGGAGTAATGGCAATAATTTTGGCTTCAAAAGCAGTGTTTCCGGTGGATATCTACAGTCTTTGCTGCAAGTAAGAGACGGTAATAACGGAGAAGTGTTAACTGGAGCAATCAGTAAAGCGGATTTTGATAAGGATGGAAATAGAGTCATTACTTTAAGTGGAAACAATCTTTCGATTGAAAAGTTAAATATATCAACGGAGGGTAGCATTAAAATTGGAAATGAAACTTATAAGTATAAGAAGATTGATATAGACACTACAAAAGACCCCTATGAGATTAAGCTTACCTTGGATACAACAGATGCAGTGGGCACAGTTGGGGACAGTGCCACAGTTGGAGAAAGCATTGGATACAAAGGCATTCCTTATTATATGAGCCAGTTAAATGAATTAGTAAGAACGTTTGCTAAGGAATTTAATGCTGTACATAAGACTGGATATGATTTAAATGGCGAGGCAGGAACTAATTTCTTTAACGGTTCGGTGCCAGCGACTGGTGAAAATTATGATTTAGATAAGGCGAGTTATTATTATCTAACAGCTTCAAACTTTACAGTAACAGATGAATTTTTTGATGATCCAGCAAAACTTGCACTTTCTGGTGGTAAAGACCTTGGCGTAGAGAATAAAGATATCTTAGATCAGTTGATGAAGTTAAAAGATGACACGACTATGTTTAAACAAGGAACACCTGCTTCCTTCTTTCAGACAATGGTAGCAGAAGTTGGTATTGATTCAGATAAAGCATCAGATGCTGTTGACAGCCAGACTAATATATTAAATATGATTACCAATCAAAGACTTTCTGTTTCAGGTGTTGATATGGACGAAGAAGCCATGAACTTAGTGTTATTTCAGAATGCTTATAATCTTTCTGCAAAAGTCATATCAATTATGGATGAAATCTATGATAAATTAATAAATGGAACAGCTGTGTAAGGCTGTGGTTAAGTAGTATATAGCAATTAATTGAAAAACATGATTATTTAAAATAATGATTATATAAAACAATGATTGGATTGAAAACAAAATAGTTAATTGTAATAGGCTCTAATTAATTGTATTGAATAACGATTTTAATCTTGTAAAAGTTTAAATTGAATCGTGGTAAGAAAGGATAAACCCATGAGAATAACCAATAGTATGATGACAAATAACATGATGTCTAATATTAATAAAAATAAGAATAATTTGTCTGTATTAGATGAACAATACACTACAGGAAAGAAAATACAGCGTCCTTCTCAGGATCCTATCATTGCTGTTAGAGCTTTAAAGCTTCGAACTAACTTATCAGAGTTGAATCAATATTATGAAAAAAACATTCCGGATGCGAAATCTTGGATGGAGGTTACGGAAAGTGCACTAACCAATGTGAATACAATCTTAAAAGATATTAATTCTAAGTGTGTACAAGGTGCTAACGATTCTTTGACTGCATCTGATAGGACAAGTATAGTAGAGGCATTAAAGCAATATAAAGAACAAATTTATCAAGAAGGCAATTCTAACTATGCGGGTAGATATGTATTTACAGGATATAAGACAAATACAAGCCTTAGTTTTACAGAGAGTACAAAAGATTTAACATATACTATATCAGAAAGTTTTACAGGGGAGGATTTAACAGCGTTTTCATCTGTTGAAGGCACACTTTCTTTAGATTCTGACCTGACAGCGCCAGGGGTGGATACATCGCCTGTATTAAATAGTGGTCATAAGATAAGGTTATCTTATAATAATATTGATGGTTTGGCGACAGTAGCACCAGCTACAGGACCTGAAATTACTTACACAACCGTTGATTCTTCAACAGTACCGCCAACTACTACCACAACGACTGTACCTGATCCAGCGGCTACACCAGCAACAACTTTGGTAACGAAATCCTCAACAGATGCAGATGCCTATACACCAGGACCTGATGAAATATATTTTATAAAAGAAACAGGGGAACTAATTATAGGTGATAATATTTATGACAATATGAAAACTGCGACTGATATTTCAGTTGAGTATGTGAAGAAGGAATTTGAAGAAGGGGATTTAAGACCTGAACATTATTTTAAATGTATAGTAAATGATGGAACGAATACAACGGAACACAAGTTGGCTGACCAAGAAATACAGTATGAGATTAACTTTAATCAGAAACTTACCGTTAATACACAAGGAAAAGACTCTATCACCCATAGCATTGGTAGAGATATCGAAGAAATTATGTTGGCGGTTAAGGATGTAGAAACGGTTGAGGCGAAGATAGCAGAAGCTAAGAAAAAATTAGAAGACACCACAATAACAAGTGATGAAAAAGAGAAATTAAATAAATTAATCGGATATTTTGAAACAGAACTAGCATTGAAAAATGACATTATGCAGGCTAAATTCGAAAAAGGTATTACAGGCAGCACAAATGCTCAGGAAAATCTAAATGTTGCGATTGCTGATCTGGGAAGCCGATATGTAAGACTTGAACTTACTGAAAGTCGTCTATCCAGCCAGCAAGTAGAATTTGAGGACTTGTTATCTAATAATGAGAATGCAGATATTGCAGAAACCTATATCAAATTAAGTTCAGCAGAGACCATATATACAGCATCGCTAAATGCAGCTTCAAAAGTGGTTAAGAATAATTTATTAGATTTTCTATAGAAAATATATAACAAAATGATAATGGATAAAAACGTACAATAAGAAAAATATTAGCTCCAGGTGTATAGCCTGGAGCAAAACAATAATTAAGAGGAATTAAGTTATTTGCAATACTAAAGTTTTGTAAAAAGAGGAAGGTTTGGGTGCAATTATGTTAGTGAAAACAAAGCATTTTGGAGAAATAGATATAGAAGATGATAAAATTATAGACTTCCCCAATGGAATTATGGGATTTGAAAATTGTAAAAAGTACACACTTTTGTATGATGTTTCTGATGACAAAGATAAGTTTAGTATATCTTGGTTACAGAGCCTAGAGGAACCGGGATTTGCGTTACCAGTAGTAAATCCTTATCATGTAAAACCAGATTATAATCCTATTGTTGAAGATGAAATTCTAAAAACATTAGGAGCAATAAACGAAGAAAATCTGGTGATTTTACTATCATTGACAGTTCCCACTGATATTACAAAAATGTCTGCCAATTTAAAAGCACCTTTTATTATTAATTCTGATACAAGAAAAGGCACACAGCTTATAGTGGAAAATCAAGATTATGAAATAAAGTACAATATATATGACAATATTCAAATGTTAAAGAATGTAAAGGGGGACACCTCATGCTAGCCCTTACCAGAAAATCAAATGAATCCATAATGATAGGAAATGATGTTGAAATATCCATATTAGAGATAAAAGGGGACCAAGTTAAAATTGGTATAAGTGCGCCTAAATCCATACCTGTTTATCGAAAAGAGATATATGTTCAAATTCAGGAGGCAAATAAGGAAGCGGCGGATAGTGAGATTTCGGTGGATCATGTTAGGAAGTTGTTTCTATAATTTAATAAGCTAATGTTATAAATCTACTAAAAAGCAAATTAAAAAAAATTTACTTAATAATTTTATGATATTATGTCGATATAATATAAAATTAAATTTATACGTACACATGGAGGTGGTCGTGTTGAAAATTGCAACAGCTAGTAAATTTATTGAAAGTAAGCCAGGAATTAAGGAGCAAGAGGCAATCCAGTCAGCGACGCAATTAATTACAGGAGTTAAGGATGGCTCAAAAGTAATAGCTAACACAAATATTGACAAACAAGGTCAAGGTTCACAAAAAGGGGATGCACAGTCTGAAAACAAACGATTACTTAGTTTGATTGATGATACCAATAATAAGCTTAAGGGAATACGCAGAAGATGTGAATATACCTATAATGATGAAGTGAATAGAATATCGATTAAGGTAGTGGATTCGGAAACTAGCAAAGTGATAAAGGAAATTCCACCTGAAGAAGCTTTAGAATCTATACAAAAGATATGGGAAGTTGCAGGATTATTGGTTGATGAAAAGCGCTAAGCGGATTCAGAAACCAACACATTTACAAAAGGAGGACTGAATATGGGATCAATTAGAATGACTGGTATGATATCTGGTTTGGATACAGAATCGCTAATCAAAGAATTAGTGAATGCTCAAAAGTTAAAGAATAAGAAGGTATCTGATAAGTTAACGAAATCAGAGTGGAAAGAAGATAAGTGGAAAGAACTTAATACGAAGTTATATAAGTTGTATACAGATGATCTGAGCAAATTAAGACTTCAATCAAGTTATAAGACAAAAAGTGTAACAGCTTCTAATGAGAATCTTGTAAGTGTTACGTCAGATGTTACGGTATCAGATGGGGTACACAATCTTACTGTTTCAAAGTTAGCAAGTGCTCAGTATTTGACAGGAAAGGTAATTGATAAAGCTGGAGTAACAAGCTCTTCCAAACTTGTTTCAGATTTGGGAATGGTAAATGGGACTTTAATAACAATTGAAACTAAAACTGGGGAAAAAACAATAGATGTAAACGCCAATACTACAATTAATGATTTTGTTCAAAACTGTAAAGACCTTGGTTTGAATGCAAATTATGATGTAAATCAAAAGAGATTTTTTATTAGTTCAAAGACAAGTGGTGCAGAAAATGGATTTACAATTACAACGACAAACGACAGTGGCATTGCAAATAGAAGAAATATTGATCAAGCAGTAGGATATAGTAGCTTAAGTAGTGCAGACAAAACAAAAATTGATGAAGCATATGAAATAATCAAAGAAAATAGTGCGTCAGTAAGTGCAATATGGGATGATAGTACAGTATCAGATTTAGATGATGAAATTACTAAATCAGTTAAAAATGCAGTGAATTCTATTAAAGAATATGCTCAAAATAAATACAAAACAGATACAACTGTAATTGCCACTGATAAAGTCAAAAGTGACATTGTTCAGGCAATAAAGGATAAAGTAGATTATGAAGGTCTAGAATGTAAGGATGTATATAATGATGAATTAGAACAAGCTAAAAAGGAACTTATAAAGAAATATGACAATGAATCCTTGGATTTTGATGATGAAGCTATAAAAAGTGAGCTAGATAAATTAGTAGATCAAAAGATATTAGCGCGAGCTAGTGAATTTATGCAAACTGATGAAGCGAAGAATAAAATACAAGCCGAGCAGGTAAGTATTAGTGAAAACGGAACAATCGTTACTTCAGTTGATGCTGGAGGGAATCCGATTAATACTGTAATTCCGTCGAATGCAATGACTATGGAACAATTGAAAACTGATGTTTTGGCATATTCACAATCGACGGTATCAGGAGTTACAGGCGAACTAAGCAAGTTGGGATTAGCAGAAATAACGAAATATGTAGATTCGAATAATGAGGTGAAATACTCCTCTAGCAGTTCTGAGGTTACATTGGTTGAGGCTACTGATTCTAAAGTCACATATAATGGAGCTGAATTAACAGGAAGCTCAAACACAATTATAGTGAATGGTTTAACCCTAAACCTAAAAGGTACCACGGCTCCAGGAGAAACTATTAGTCTTACGGTATCTAATAATACACAAGCTAATTATGACATGGTTAAAAATTTTATTAAATCTTATAATGAAATACTAAAGGAAATGAACACATTATATTATGCGGATTCTTCTAGTGGATACGATCCTTTAAGTGATGATGAAAAAGAGGCAATGTCAGAAGGTCAAATTGAGAAGTGGGAAACTAAGATTAAGGATTCGATACTTAGAAGGGATTCTGTATTAGGAAGTGTTATAACAGGCATGAAGCAGTCTATGAGTTCTTCTATTGAAGTTGCTGGAAAGAAATACTCATTATCTTCTTATGGAATTCAAACTTCAACTGATTATACAGAAAAAGGGTTATTACATATATTTGGAGATGAAGAAGATTCTGTATATTCTACGAATGATGATAAATTAATGAAAGCTTTAGAAGAAGATCCGGATACTGTTATTTCGGTTTTGTCAGGTATTTCAAAGAATCTGTATGACACAATGAATGATAAGATGAAGGCAATACCTAATGTGAGAAGCGCATTTAGTTTTTATAATGATAAATTAATGGATAAGGAACAGACAGATTATAAAAAAAGAATTACTGTTCTTGAAAGTAAACTAACAGACATGGAAAATAAATACTATAAGCAGTTTTCAGCAATGGAAACAACGCTAGCAAAACTCCAATCACAAAGTAGCGCCTTGGCAGGCATGCTTGGTACTAGTACTACAAGTTAATTATTGGGCAAGTGTTATTATATGCAGTTAAGATATCAAACTGGTATAAATTTTCGCTTGCCATATAATACGATTGTGGTGTAGTATATTTTGTATAGACACGAAAATTGTAGAAAAAACAATGTTATAACGATTGTCTGCAACATAGGAGGAAATTACATGTCAAACAATGCTGCATTAGCATATCAAAATAATAAAATTAGTACATCCTCTCCAGGAGAATTAACTTTAATGTTATATGAGGGAGCTATTAAATTTTGTAATATCGCAATGATTGGAATTGAGAATAACGATATGACGAAAATCAATAACAATATTATTAAAGCAGAAAAAATAGTTATGCACTTACGAAGTACTTTGGACTTTAAATATCCTGTAGCTCAAGATTTTGAAAATGTATATAAATACGTATATGACACTCTTATAAGTGCCAATATTACAAAAGATAAAGATAAGCTTTTGGAAGCTCTAGGAATGATTAGAGAAATGCGTGATACTTGGAAAGAAGTAATAAAGCAATCAAGATAATCTATTCATTGAAAGAGGTACCCAATGGACAATAAAACATATGTAAATATACTTGTTGATACTTTAATCAAGAAAGAATCTGTGATTGATGATTTAATTGATTTAACCACGAACCAAGAAGAAATTTTAAAAGAAGAAGTTTTTGATATAGAGGCTTTTGACCAAACTTTATTCCAAAAAGCGAATAAGATAGAACAATTGAACCAATTAGATACTGGATTCGAAAAAGTGTTTCAGCATGTTAAAGATGAAATAAAAAATAATGTTTCAGATAATAAAAATCAAATTGTTAAATTACAAGGATTAATAACTACAATTATTGAAAAAAGTGCAAAGCTTCAACTTATGGAGAAAAAAAATAAAAACCAATTTAGTGCATGTCTTATGGTTCAAAAAAAGGAAGTGGGTCAAAGAAAGATAAGTAATAATGTGGCTGCTAACTACTATAAAAACATGTCGAGTAAATACCAAGGAGAATCCTTTTTTTTAGACAAAAAAAAATAAAAAAATATTTAATGTACTATAAAGTATTAAGAAAATTATCCGATATAAGTATTAAGTAAAGCAAATGTTATTTTAACCACTTAGTAGCGTACGTACCAAGTGGAGAGGAAAGCAGTTGCTTGCTAGATAAAATAATTAATAGCAGCATGGAAGCTGCTCTATATTCAAGGAGGAATAAAATATGATAATTCAACATAATATGGCTTCTGCCAATACTAACAGACAGTTAGGGATTACTACTGGACAATTATCCAAATCTACTGAAAAGTTATCTTCTGGTTACAGAATTAACCGTGCAGGTGATGATGCTGCTGGTCTTTCTATCTCTGAAAAAATGAGAGGACAGATCAGAGGTCTTGATCAAGCTTCTACAAATGCACAAGATGGTATTTCATTAATTCAAACAGCTGAAGGTGCTCTTAACGAAACTCATTCCATTCTTCAAAGAATGAGAGAATTAACAGTTCAAGCAGCTAATGATACTAATGCATCTGCGGATCGTACTGCAATTAGCGATGAGCTTACTCAATTATCTTCAGAAGTTACTCGTATTGCTAGTGAAACAGAATTTAATACTAAGAAATTATTAGATGGTAGCTTCTCAGGTACAGCATTAAACTTACAAGTTGGTGCTAATAGTGGTCAAAATATTTCCTTTAATATCAAAGATATGACTGCAACTGGACTTTCTCTAGGATATTCTGCTTCAAAAGTGAGCACATATACAAAAGCTACTGACTACTTAAGTGATTTAGATTCTGTAATCAACAAAGTATCTGCACAAAGATCTACTCTAGGTGCTATGCAAAACAGATTAGAGCACACTATTGCTAATGCAGATAATACTTCTGAAAACCTTCAAGCGGCTGAATCTCGTATTCGTGACGTTGATATGGCTAAAGAAATGGTTAAATACTCCAAAGATAGTATTCTTCAGCAGGCAGCTCAGTCAATGCTTGCTCAAGCAAATCAATCAACTCAAGGTGTGTTATCATTACTACAGTAATAATCAGGGGGCTGACTTTTGGTCAGCCCTTTTTTAATTTGGGAGAAAATATGGGATGAGCAATGAAATGAATAAGAGATATAACGCGATAATAAAAATTAACACTATAACGGATTTGTTTTATCAACAAAAGAATGATGATGGGATAAAATTGCTAGAAAAGTTGTTTGAGGACTTAATTGGTGCAATAGAAGAAGTATATAAAATAAAAGCTATAGAAAATAATAAAGAAGAATTGGAAGTCCAATTTAATTTGATGTTAACTAAGGCTATGGAACACCTTGAAAAAAATGATATGATACTTTTTGCGGACATACTAAATTATGAATTGAAAGTTTTTTTGCTAGAGCACAGTTAATAGTGGGAGAATAATGAATGAATTACTTTGAACTTAATATTGAATTATTAGAAAAAAATCATGGCTTTCTTTATAAGGGGCTACAAGAAAATACTGTGAATAAGTGTGATAAAATAGAAGCAGTTTATTCTGTGGAAACTAAGAATCGAGAGCAGTCTCTTTTTGTTAAATATAGATCTAAAGAAATAAGACTTAATAGTATCTATAATCCGTCATTTGAAGCTAGTCGATGGGTTAAACAGTTTAATTTTAAAAATTTGAATAAAATCATCATAATGTTTGGGATGGGTAATGGAGTTTTTGCCAAAGCTATATTAAATGAAATGAAACAAGATGACTATCTTTTTATTTGTGAGCCATCTTATGAAATTTTTGACTTTGTTTTAAAACATTATGATTTAACTGATATATTAAATAATAAACAAGTGAGCTTAGGTGTAGAAAATATAAATACATTTGAATTTCATAATAATTTATATGCATTATTAGATGCAACTAATATGAATTCTTCAATTGTCTGTATCCACCCCTTTATGGGTGACGTTTTTAAAGAGGAATTAATAGATTTCTGGAAAGAAGTTAAACAAGCTTTTATACATGCAAGGACAAATATAAATACGATTATTAGATTTGGTGAAAGTGAAATTAAAAATTCAATTAATAATTTAAAGTATATAAATGAAAGTGCTACCATATGGGAGCTAAAAGAGGTTATACCTAAGGACTCCACTGCAATTATTGTGTCGGCAGGCCCCTCAGTGGCGAGCCAGATTGATGATTTGAAAAAAGCAAAAGGGAAAGCGGTAATTTTTGCTGTGGATAGAGTTTTGGACTATTTATTGGATTCGGGAGTGGTACCTGACTTCGTGGTAACAGTAGATCCAATGAAGGAAACTAAGTATTTCTCCAAACGAGATGACGTGAGTGTTCCATTAATATATTTTGGGGATAGTAACAGTGATATCTTAGATATGCACAAAGGTAAAAAAATAATAAGCAACTGCGGTGAATATTTAGTAAGTGCATACACCAAAATGGATAAATTGCCGCCAGTTACATTGTTAAGTCCATCAGTTGCAACAGTGACATTTACGAATTGCATTGATCTTGGGTTTAAACATATTGTATTAGTGGGGCAAGATTTGGCGTTTTCAGAAACTTTTACCCACGTAGGTGGCGTTGAAGAAAAAAATGAATATCAGGTAGAGGTATATGTAAATGGCGTAAATGGGAAACTAATCAAGTCCAGATCGGACTGGAAGGCGTTTATCATATGGTTTCAAGATATGATAACTTTACATTCGGAAATACAGGTTATTGATGCTAAGTTAACTGGCGCTAAAATAGCGGGCGCCATAAATATGTCGCTGGGCGAAGTGGTTAATAGCTTGACAAATGAAGTCTGGAATGAAAATATACTATTTGATTTAAATAATGGTTTTGGTGAAGAAGAATTTATTATATTTAAGGAGTATTTAGCTGATTGTTTTGATAAAATGGATAAAATTCTTGAAAAAGCCAGTGATGGAATTGAAATCTGCAAAGAATATATAGCGTTACAAAAGTCCAATGAAATGGTAGAAAACAACAGATTAATGCAAATTGAATTGAAATCAGTTAATGACTATATAGTGGAGCAACCTATTTATTTGTTAATAGATTATTTGGTTAAGGTAAAAGTAGCCAATCATTTGGCAACAATTAAAAATATATCAGGAGATTTACAGGATGATGAATTAGTGACCTGTGAAAAATCCTTAGAAATATATGGAGCTATTATTGATTCGATAGAGTATATACAACCATTACTAGAAAATAGTTTAAATGGATTAAAAACTAGAAATGAAGTTGATGTTAGGAGTATAGTGTGAAAGAAAGTAGAGGTCAGCCAAAAAGTGGCGTACTTAAATAAGCTGTCTTAAAATGACAACTTTTTAAAACTTACTAAATTAGTAAATTAGATCAAGAAGCTAAAGGTTCATCAGGAGGTAATAGACCTTCCCTTTGTAAAAGTTTCTTGGCTTGTTTAATAGCCTTTTCCTTTTGTTTTTCAACTAAGGCAATTGGCATATCGATTTTGTAAAGATCGCTCGGATTCCATGCTTCACCAGTA
>JBKEAO010000153.1:0-27380 GCA_047972335.1 Anaerocolumna sp.
ATAGGTTTTCTCCATATGATGTTCTGGGTGCATTAATTTATGATCCAACTCTCCATCATTTGTAAGAAGCAATAAGCCTTCCGTATCTTTATCAAGCCTTCCAACAGGAAATATTCCATTACAACAATCTTCCAAGAAGTAATCCATTACTGTTTGATTCAATTTATCTTTTCTAGCAGTAACACATCCAGCAGGTTTATGAAACATATAATACATTTTTCCTGGATATATTACATGTTTACCACAACAGAATATGCTAGAAATTTTCTCATCAATTTCTGCTGCCGGCTCCATTATAATGCTATTGTCTACCGTCACCTTGCCTGCAATGATACATTCTCTCACTAACTTTCTAGTCCCCACCCCTGATTCTGCTAAAATCTTATCCAATCTCATTTTTATATCCATTCCTTTCACACTGCATACTCTGTGCAAAGAAGTATATGTAGTTCCCTACAGAGTTATCTGGCAATCATTTTACCTCCAATCTGTATCAAATAAAGTTATCTGTTTACCAGCTTCTTTATCTTCAAATAGATGCATATATTCAAACAATCTATTTGCATCATATACTATTCCATTCTTTGAACATTCTTGTTTTATGATATTCATCAAATAATGATTAGAGGGCGACTGTAATTGATAAGCTTCTCCATAAGTCTTTATGTATTTTTCTTTCATCCCAGGAAAATGTTGATCTAATTTGTGATAAAAATATTGACGATCTCCATCTCTTAAGGTAAGACCTATGCCAAATTGCAGAATACCATAAGTTTTTGCCTTGATACAGTAGTCTAGTATGCCACGTATATTTTCCTCCGTATCATTTAAAAAGGGTAGAATTGGAGTCATCCAGCATATAGTAGGGATTCCTTCCTCTTTCATAATGTTTAATACCTCTGCCCTACGTTTAGTGGTGCATACATTAGGCTCAAGTATTTTACATAACTCTTCATCATAGGTAGTAAGGGTTATTTGTACAACACATTTGGTTTTTCTATGAATCCGCTTTAACAAATCCAGGTCTCTAAGTATGAGATCTGATTTTGTCTGTATGGCTAATCCAAAACCATACTCCTCTATTATTTCCAGACAACGTCTTGTTAATTTTGACTTTTTTTCGTAATGGAGATAAGGGTCACTCATGGCACCAGTTCCTATCATACATCTCTGTCTCTTCTTACGTAGGGCTTGCTCAAGTAATTGGGCAGCATTTGATTTTATCTCTATGTCTTCAAAGTCATGTTTCATTTGATAGCAAGTACTCCTTGCATCACAATAGATACAACCATGTGTGCATCCTCTATATAGATTCATACCGTTTTGTGGACCCAAAATCGACTTTGCTGTACGCTCATGCATTATATAATCTCCAGTTTATATCATTTATTTGATTTATCCCTTTATTTGATTTATTCCTTACGTATATTTGAATATAATCATCCGGTGTTAATATTATACTTTCATCATTATTACCCATCTGCATAAGTCTCCTCTTCCATGCATATCATGCTACTCTTGCTCTACAATTGGTTCAAGGTATTCTTTCATGGTAACGTATTGCTTCATTAATATCATAATTTTATTACCTGCTCTGCTAATGTAACCCCTATCTTCTAAAGATTTTATGGACCGATTTATTGTTTTCACACTTAATCCTGAGCGCTCTGATAGTTCCACTCTTGTTAATTTAAGCAAACATTGGTTGTTCTCATTTTGTTGCTCATAGATTTGTGTAAATAAATAAATGACTCGGTCTATACCTTGCAGAAACAAAAAGACTCTTTCTTTTCTCGCTTGCTCTAATAAATAACTTCCCATTGACCTAATTTCCATATGCAGTGCATGTATATCATTTAGCATCCACTTTTCAAACTTTGTTTTAGAAATAACAAGCATAGTACAATCTGTTACTGTCTTTAGAGTCGTTTTATACTGATTCATCTTTAGCAGAATTTCCATAGAACCAAATACTTTGACAGCGTCAAAACGCATATAGTCATATAAGGTTCCACAGATGCGATATTCAATTGCCTTAACTACACCCTCTACTAGGATATAAACATAATCTACTTCTTCATTCTCTTCAATAAATATGCTATTCTTTTCTTTATGAACAATCTGTAGGGATTCTAAAAACCAAACTGGTGAATTCTTTAGATAGTTCTCTAAATATTCTTTTTTTTCATCTTTTAGACTATTTTGTAATGCTATAATTTTATTGATCGTATCCTCCCCGGCCACCTATACCTCCTGGTTTCATTGAACATTATTTAGCATCGTTACACCCACTTTGTATCACAAATATTTCTGGAACACTATATAAGTTATCCAATGCAGACGTACCAATTGTATTTTCTGGAATACTATATTAACTTCTCTAATACAGACGTACCAATTGTATTTTCTGGCATACTATATTAACTTCTCTAATGCAGACGTACCAATTGTATTTTCTGGCATATCCACCTTGAAATTATCAGCTATGGTTGCCCCTACTACCCCAAAGCTAGAAACTGGTTCTAAGGCACCACTACTAGAAAAAGAAGGGGAATACGCAATGAAAGGTACCTTCTCTCTGGTATGATCTGTACCTTTAAATGTAGGATCATTTCCATGATCTGCTGTGATTAGTAGTAAATCCTTAGAATTTAGTTTCTCTAACAATAGGCCAAGCTTACTGTCAAATTGCTCTAGTTCTTTTGCATAACCAATAGGATCTCTTCTATGTCCCCATAAAGCATCAAAATCCACTAGATTTACAAAGCATAGACCTGTAAAATCAGTATCCATAAGTTCTAAGGTTTGTTCCATACCATGTACAGAACTTTTTGACTTATAAGAGGATGTTACTCCCTCCCCCACAAATATATCATCAATTTTTCCCACTGCTAAAACCTCTAGCCCCTGATCCTTTAGGACATTTAACACGGTTCTTCCATAGGGCTTTAAGGCATAATCATGTCGGTTACTGGTTCTTTTAAATTCTCCCTGCTTTTTACCCACATAAGGCCTTGCAATCACGCGTCCAACCTTCCATTCATCCTTCATGGTAAGTTCTCTTGCAATTTCACAACAACGATATAATTCCGTAAGTCCAAAGGTATCTTCATTGCCACAGATCTGTAGGACTGAGTCTGCAGAAGTATATACAATCATAGCTCCAGTTCTAATCTCTTCTTCTGCCAATTCCTCTAATATTTCTGTTCCACTAGCACTTTTATTACCAATAATTCTTTTTCCTGTACGCTTTTCTAATTCCTTTATTAATTCATTAGGAAAACCAGTATCTGTAAAGGTTTGAAAAGGTTTATCAATTTTAAGTCCCATCATCTCCCAGTGTCCTGTCATGGTGTCTTTACCACAACTAGCCTCATGCATTGGCATATAATATCCTAATGGTCTATTGATTTCTTCGACTTGCTTTAACGGCTGCAAATTGGCTAAACCTAATTTTTGCAGATTAGGAATATGAAATTCCTCTACAGCTTCTGAAATGTGCAAAAGTGTATTCGCATCTTCATCGCCATAGTCTTTTGCATCCTTCATGACCCCAATTCCCAGGGAATCCACAACAATTGTAAAGATTCTTTTATATTTGTACATTTTTACACCCACCTATAGATTATCTTCTTTTATTAAATTACCAATTGCATTGACAGCCGTTTGGATTGCTAAGTCTGTATCATGAACTTGTGGATTGCTGAGTCCTTTTTTCTCCCGCTCTTGATTTGCCACCACTAGAAAAACAGATCCTACACGTACTTTTAAATAACTAGCCACTACAAAAAGTGCCGCTGATTCCATTTCCGATGCCATACATCCAAGCCGAATCCAAGCCTCCCATTTGTCCTTTAGCTCGTAGCTCACTGGTTTTGTTTCTGGTTCATGTTGACCATAAAAAGCATCTTTACATTGTACTACACCTACATGATAGGGTTTCTTCATTCCTTTTGCTGCATTGATTAATGCATTTAATACAGAAACATCTGGTACTGCTGGAAATTCAATAGGTGCATACTCTTTACTTGTTCCCTCCATGCGGATAGCCCCATTGGCAATGACAAGGTCACCACCCATAACATCATCTTGCATGCCCCCGCAGGTACCCACTCTTATAAAGGTATCTGCACCACATCTTACCAGTTCCTCCAAAGCAATGGAAGCCGAGGGGCCACCGATTCCAGTTGAGGTCACACTAACCTTTACCCCATTTAGATATCCTGTATAGGTTACATATTCTCTACTATCTGCTACCAATTTTGCATCATCAAAATACTTAGCAATTTTTTCACATCTTTTTGGATCACCAGGTAAAATAACATATTTACCTACATCCCCTGGTGCCAACTGAACATGGTACTGTTTTCCTGATCCTTGTGCATAATCAACCATTTTTATCTCCTTTTCATTCATCCCTATTTTTTGTGTATAGCATTGTTACTGCCATTGTATTATCTTTTACCAAGTCTAAAAAGGTCATGTGTCCTTTTTATTCCTATCTATAATATATTATTCTACCAAGGTATAATTTCTAGCAAAATATTACCATTTGTAGTAGCTATACAGCCCTATTCTACTTGAGGACAAATAGTTCCACTCGTACTATAAATGTCATACATTTAATTGACATTTTTCACAGAAATGGTATACTTAATACATGACACAAATAAATATTACATTGTAATTCTGGTTAGCAATTCTTATATGAATGTTTCAAGTTTTATAGCTTGCAGGGTAGGGAGCTTCTTTTGAAATTCTCTGCCTTTTTTTATTAAAACTGTATTAGTTTTGCATTGACCTAAGTTTTTTTACTTAAAGTGAGGTGAGGTATTTGTCTTTTTCTCGAAGTATTTTGACTGCTTTATTTTGCATGATAGTCGTTTTTGGTGTACTTATTTTATTATGGGCTATCTTACGTCTGTTTTCAACTTTTATTGCATTTGTAGAAAATCATGGTAAGAATAGCACAGACAAAAATTCTAACCTGTAGGTTAATTATGACTACTCGTAAAGTTCGGAGGATAATATGTTTATTGATTCATTAGTAAAACTATGGAATAATTCCGGTTTTGCAGCATTAACCTGGCAAGCACTTATTATGATTGTTGTTGCTTGTGTACTAATATATTTGGCCATTGCAAAGAAATTTGAACCACTTCTATTACTACCAATTGCCTTTGGCGTGCTACTTGCTAATATGCCTCTTACCGGTTTAATGAGTGAGCCAGCTAGCCAGTCTGAAGCAGGCGGATTGTTATATTATTTATATCAAGGTGTAAAAAAGGGAATCTACCCCTCCTTAATATTTCTAGGAATTGGTGCCATGACAGATTTTGGCCCACTCATTGCTAGACCTAGTAGCTTATTAATTGGTGCTGGTGCACAATTTGGTATATCCATTGCTTTTGTTGTTTCTACTATGCTAGGATTTGATCCAAGTGAAGCAGCTGCAATCGGAATTATTGGTGGTGCGGATGGACCGACGGCAATCTATCTATCTTCTAAGCTTGCGCCTCATCTGTTGGCTCCAATTGCTATAGCCGCCTATTCCTATATGGCTTTAATTCCAATGATTCAGCCACCTATTATGAGACTTATGACTACAAAAAAAGAACGCGAAATCAAAATGGAACAGTTACGAAAAGTCTCTAAACTGGAGAAAATTTGTTTTCCTATTGTTGTATCCACCTTATGTATTCTTTTATTACCTTCCGTTGCTCCATTAATTGGAATGCTAATGTTAGGTAATCTCTTCAAAGAATCAGGTGTTGTTGAAAGATTATCTGAAACAGTGCAGAATGCACTTATCAATATTGTAACAATTTTTCTTGGTCTAACTGTTGGCGCAACAGCTGTAGGTTCTGAATTCTTAAAGCCAGAAACCTTAAGTATTATTGCACTTGGCCTTACAGCCTTTATGTTTAGTACAGTAGGTGGACTCTTAATTGGTAAATTGATGTGTATGATTACCAAAGGTAAAATCAATCCTTTAATTGGATCTGCTGGTGTCTCTGCAGTACCAATGGCAGCAAGAATTTCACAGATTGAAGGACAGAAAGCCAACCCAGGTAACTATTTATTAATGCATGCCATTGGCCCTAATGTAGCAGGTGTAATTGGTTCCGCAGTAGCCGCCGGTATACTTCTTTCTTTATTTGGATAAATAATACAAGAATCATCATGGATAACACCTATCATTCAACCATGAATCTTACTTATATTTTAAATATGAATATTACTTATATATCAGCTAACGTTAAAACAGGCTCCCTTATCTTTTGATGAGAGAGCCTGTTTTATCTTTCTATTTCAACAAGTTTCTTATAATATCTGTTCCAGCCACAAAGGTGCCAATGGATGCCCCAACATTAGTCATGAAAATAACTAGTATTGTTTTAAGAAATCTATTTTTAAAATAGCCCTTTAAACTCAGAATATCTGTATGAATATTTTGAATGTCTTGTACTGTTGGTTTCTTGATTGTAGCCTCTACTAATCCGGCAAACCATCCGCAGGCCAAAAGTGGATGTAGGGTTGTAATAGGTGCTGCAACAAAAGCTGTAAGAATACTGATTGGATGTGCTAAGGTTACTGTAGCAAAAATAGCTGCTAAAGTACCTGTCCATAAAACCCATAGTGATAATTGTTTTAATCCAGTTTGCAAACCAAGTGCAAAGGAATATACAAAGATACCTGTAATAATGGCTGGCAATATCCATCCAGCAATTTTTGAAAACAAGGATTTAGGTGGCACAACAGAGATTTCAGCTATATTTTGTTCCTTAAAAATCTCTTTTTTTATTCCAGGAACATGAGCCCCTCCTAATACGGCAACAATCTTCTTACCAGGTGCTTCTCTAATCTTAGTGGCAAGATATTGGTCTCTCTCATGAATTAGTATATCCCCAATTTGCGGAAATTCATCTTTCATACTAGCAATCGCAGATTCTAGCATATCTTCCTGTAACATAGTTTGAAGATCTTCATCTGTTATTTCACCTTCTTCATCATCAGAAAAAAAGAAACTTCCTAATAATTTGGCTTTTTTCCAAAAATTCATTTTACGCCATATACGAAGAAAAGTAGTCTGAATACTACGGTCAGCAAGCACCAGTGTTGCACCAACTTCTTTTGCACTTTCCATACCTTGTAGCATTTCACCGCCAACTTTTGTGTTTAACTTCTTGGCCATCTTCTTTTGATATGCGCCAAGAATTAGATTGGCCAGAAGAAATCCTACCTTATGTTGCTTAATAATTTTGACAATGTCCGTATTTTCCCAGGCTTTGGGGTTTTGAATATTTTGATATCTTTCTTCATCAAGTTCTATACATACACTATCTGGTTGCTCCTCCTCAATTACTTTTTTCACAAGTTCTACACTTTCAGTAGATACATGAGCTGTGGCAATCAAGATAATTTCCTTATCTTCATACGTCAATTTGGTAACATTATTGTCGTTCATTCTATTTATCCCTTCATTGGTGAGGTTAAATTTTATTTTTAAACTATAACTATATTACCATGATAGACCATAATTTTCTATATGAAAATGTTTATTTTATTGAAATATAATATATCTTAAATACTTTTATTAAAATTGTATATTCTCAAATAAAAAGAAACAGTTTGATTTCCTATTGTACCGTTTAAAGCCTTCATAGAATTATTACCTATAAAAGGACGAATATTTTTAAGATTGCAAAAAAAGCAGACCCATCCTAACATAAGATCTGCTTTAAAAAATTATGAAAATTTATATAACCTACACTCATAAGGCTTTAATAATTCCTGTCTTATATCACTGCCTTTATAATTACATAAAAGCATTTCTCCAGTAGTATAATGAACGGGAATCTGTATCTTACTATTTTCTTCCGACACATTACAAACAATTAGGTAGCTTGCACCTTCTAGTTTTCTCGTATAAGCATAAATACTTTCACTATCCTCCATAAGCAACTGATAGTCTCCATAAATCAATGCAGGCGTTTCTTTTCTTAATTGAATTAATCTCTTATAAAAGTGAAGAATGGAATCCTTATCTTGTTCCTGCTCTTTTACATTTAGCCATGTATAATTTGAATTGACCCCCATCCAAGGTGTCCCTTTCGTAAAACCTCCATGCGCAGATCCATCCCATTGCATTGGTGTTCTTGAATTATCCCGTGTGGTCTTTTTTAGTACCTTTAAAGAGTCCTCTGGGGACATTCCTTTGTCAATTCTATCTTGATAACCATATAGGGTTGGATCATCACGGTAATCTAAATGAGATGCAAAATCAGCATTTAACATACCTATTTCTTGACCTTGATATATAAAAGGCACTCCCTTTTGCATAAAGTACATTAAGGCAAGACAGGTCGCACTTTCTCTCCAGTAATGATCAGCTGATCCAAATCTACTGACACTTCTAACCAAATCATGATTTTCCATCACAAGACCTACATTACCATCCTTAGCCGTTGCCTTCTGCCAACGATGTAAGGCATTTCTTAATTTCTTAAGGGAAATCTTTCCCTCATCTGTTTCCACATTCCATAAGTTCAAATGATCAAACTGAAATAAAGAATTGAATATGCCATCTTTTGATGAAACCCATTCATCTATTTCTTCAATTCGTACTCCGTTGGCTTCTGCCACGGTAAAAATATCGTAATTTGAGAAGGTGTTTTCTTTTAATTCTTTTAGTAGCTTTAGAATTCCTGGCCTATTCATATGCTTATCAAAGGAGGATACATATTTATCTCCTTTTGGATTAGGCATATCTTCAAAGTCTGGCTTCTTAATATGACTGATGGCATCTATTCGAAATCCATCAATTCCTTTATCCAACCACCAACATATCATATCAAATACTGCCTTTTTCACCTGATCATTTTCCCAATTAATATCTGGCATGGTTTTACCAAAAACATGAAGAAAATATTGGTTCGTCTCCTTGTCATATTCCCATGTGGAACCTCCAAATATACTTTCCCAGTTGTTTGGCTCTTCTGCCCCTTTACCGTCGCGCCACATATACCAGTCTCTTTTAGGATTGTCCTTAGAACTTTTAGATTCTATAAACCAGGGATGTTTTGAGGAAGTATGATTTACTACCAAATCCATAATAACCCGAATATTCTTCTCATGTGCCTTATGGAGTAATTCATCAAAGTCCTCCATGGTGCCATACTCTTTTTGAATATTCTGATAGTCACTAATATCATAACCATTGTCATCATTAGGGGATGGGTAAATGGGACAAATCCATATCAAATCCACTCCTAACTCTGCCAAATAGGACAATCTTTTAATAATCCCCTGTAAGTCTCCCACCCCATCGCCATTGCTATCCTGAAAACTTCTTGGATAAATCTGATATGCTACGGCACTTTCCCACCAAGGATTCATTTGTTTTTTATTCATATATACACCAAATGTATATCACAGGTTACCTCTAGCACTTACCATTGGTAAGATCTGCGTATAGGCTTCCTATGATACTTCCACCAATAAAATTCAATTACACCTTACTGTGGAAACCTTTCTATTATAAATTTTCTTTTCTATTAACTATTGTATAAATAGTAACTCTAACCTCCAGGTTAGGTCAAACTATACTCTATACATAAGTGCTTCATATGGTCGTAATATATGAGGAACTATATTCTCATAATTTGATAATAGCACTTCACCTGTACAAGTATATTCATTTGGTAACTGATAGTCTATTTTCTCACCATAAAAGTTACATATAACAACAATCTTACTCTCCTCTAGGGTTCTTGCATAAGCAAATATATTGTTGTCATCCGGTAACAACATGGTAAAATCACCGTAAACAATAACTTCATTCTCTTTTCTAAGCTGAATCAACTTTTTATAATATTGATAAATAGAATTGGGATCATTTATCTGGTTTGCGGCATGAATAAAGCTATAGTTAGGATTTACCCCAATCCAAGGAATGCCTGTTGTAAATCCACCATTTTCTTGATCAGACCATTGCATTGGCGTTCTAGCATTGTCTCTCCCTTTTGCATAGATAGATTCCATAATCTCCTCATGAGAATATCCTTTGGCTCTACGGTCTTTATACATGTTTAAGGTCTCAATATCTTTATAATCCTTAAGATCTGTGAATTTAATATTTGTCATACCAAGCTCTTCCCCTTGATAAATATAAGGGGTTCCAGATAGACCATGGAGTAACGTTGCAAGCATTTTTGCACTTTCTACTCTATAGATAGAATCATTGCCCCATCTAGAAACAATTCTTGGTAAGTCGTGATTATTCCAAAACAAACTATTCCATCCATCACCAGCAAAGCAAGTCTGCCACTTAGAAAATACTTTTTTTAAATCAATCAAGTGAAGTGGTTTTAGATCCCACTTATCTTTGCCAGGTATTTGGTCAAGTCCAATATGCTCAAATTGAAATACCATGCTTAATTCCTTATTCTTAGGATCTGAGTATCGTTTTGCTATCTCAGGCGTAGCACCCCAGCACTCACCAACGGTTAATAGATCTTTATTACCAAAGGTTTGGGCATTCATTTCCTGAATGTATGCATGAAGTTTTGGCCCATTACCAGTGATTTTCTCATCAGGCTTCTTACCGATTAGATCAATGACATCCATGCGAAAACCACCAATGCCTTTATCAATCCAGAAATTCATAAAACTATATACTTCTTCTCTTACCTTTTTATTTTCCCAATTTAAATCTGGTTGTTTTTTACTAAATAAATGTAAATAATATTGTTTGGTTTCTTCCACCCATTCCCATGCACTACCTGAGAAGGTTGATCCCAAATCATTTGGGACTTCACCATTTACCCCATCTCTCCAGACGTAATAATCCCTATAAGGATTATCCTTTGATTTCTTTGATTCTATAAACCATTTATGCTCATCAGAGGTATGATTTGCCACTAAATCCATAAGAATCTTAATCTTTCTTTTATTGGCCTCCTCTAATAACTGTTCCATATCAGAAAGCGTACCAAAATCCTCCATAATATCCTCATAATCACTTATATCATACCCATTATCATCATTAGGAGATTTAAATACTGGACTTAACCATATGACATCAATACCCAAGTCTGATAAATAATCTAATTTTTTAATGATACCTTGTATATCACCTATTCCATCACCATTGGTATCGTAAAAACTTCTTGGATAAATTTGATATACAACACTATTGTGCCACCATTTTTTTTTCATATAGAATACCTCTTTATTTTAGCGAAAACTCTTAGTAACTCACTTACACTCCAAGCCTGTGCAAAACATCCCTGAGATATGTTTGGTGTGAAACCATCATAGATTTCAGCAATTTGTCCCACACAGCCCTCTCTCATACAAGCCTCTAATACTTCTAACTGTTCCTTTACTTTGGTAACAGAAAGTTCACTGTACCCATTCACTTTTAGATAGGCCAAATAATAGGCTCCAAGTGGAAATGTCCAGACGGTACCTTGATGATATGCCATATCTCTGTTAAAATGTGAGCCTCCATATGTTGCTTTAAACTCTTTATCGTATTTACTTAAACTTCTTAATCCATAAGGCGTATAAAGGGTTTCATAGACCTTATTTACAACCATCTGTTCCCGGGTCTTATCTAGTAGGGAATAAGGTCCTGATATGGCCCATATCTGATTGCAACGAATTTGATTATCCGCTGGGGCCCCCGATACAAGATCCTTTAAGCAATTTTCCTCATGATTCCAAAACTTTTCAGTAAAACTCTTACTCACAAGGGCGGCAAGTTCTTCATATTGACTATCCTCCTGTCCTAAAAGCCTTGCAAATGTTCCCATGATTTTTAAATCATTATACCAATAAGCGTTGATTTCAACAGGTTTGCCATGTCTTTTAGTAGGTAATATATCACCAAATCTAACATCCATCCAGGTTACTTGCTCTAACCCACTTCCTGCCATAATTAAGCCGTCGGTATCCATCTTAATATGATAGTCAGTCCCTTGTTTGTACCACTTAATAATATCCTCCATAACGGTATAAGCTTCTCTTATAAAGTCAAGGTCTTTACTATCCTCATAATATTCATATACCGCACCTATAAATAAAAGAGAAGCATCTACCGTATTATAGAGTGGTTCATTGCCTCCTTCTGGAAACATGTTTGGCATCAATCCCTTCTTACTGTACTGGATAAAGGTACGAAAGATGCTTTTTGCTTCTTCAAATCGTCTTGTTGCAATACAGCAACCCACCATAGAAATCATGGTGTCTCTTCCCCAGTCTGCAAAGAATGGGTAACCAGCCATTAGAGTCTTTCCCTTCGTAGATGCTCTCTCGACTAAATATTGATCTGAGCTTAATACCAATTGTTTCCCTAATTGATCTGTGATCTGAGATTGTTCTAAAAGTTTAGTTCTTCTAATTGTTTCTACTTTTATTAATGCATCTATGGCAGGAATTGTACTTTCTAAGCTATATACCAAATCAAGGATCTGATTATCATATGCATCGACCAAAATAGAGATACGATGATTATGAGCTGTTACACCAACTGCATCTCTTCCATCTCTAGCATCATAGCCATAATATAAGTCATTGATATATTCTGTTTCATAGCCATATACCTCTCCATTGGTGGTAAAGTTTAGGACTATATTGTTACTATGGATTGCATTATCTTTTAGGATAAAACTTTGACTTTTATTTAGTGTTTCACCTTTTGGGACAAATTGTAACTTCGGCGTTATGCTAAACTTCACCTTTTTGTTTCCGCTGTTTGTAATCACATAGCGAATACCCAATGTATTTTCACCATGAGCCATTACAACAAGCTTTTTTATCTCCACGCCATCAACTTGGTAGAGCCAGCTAGGGTAATGCTCAAATGTAAACTGGTTAAGGTAGCAATATCCAGTTTTATTTTTTGTATGATTTACATATTCCTGACTGGATAGTTCTATTCCCTGTTTCTGGCTGGATTGGTCTATTCCTTGTTCCTTAACGCAGGAATCAGAAATCTCCCTTTGACCAGATAAATTGTTGTTATCCACCTTTATGAACGAAACTTCTTCATCCACCTTTGTGACCAGATGATATCTATGATTAGGGGCTATGGTACATGCCATAAATAAAGCATGATCATTTCTAGCATTTGAACCAATCATTGTTTGGGAAGAATATCCCCCTAACCCATTGGTAATTAGATAACAGTTTTCCTGTCCTCTTTCTAAGGTTTTCCAATCATTTTTACCGTATATAAACTTCATTTTGTCCTCCTGTTATTACTGCAAGATTATCCATTTACTATTCCCAAAGTAGTTGTAATCATTCCAGATGAATGGATATACAATCCCATCCATTCCATTTTTCTAAATACATACTTTTGACTGAAAATCATTTTAATATGACAATAGAATATTTAGGCATAGTAACCATATCATCAGTTAGCGTTACTTCGCTACCATCAACAGATAAATATCCTCTGATTGTAAGTTCTAAAAGCCCTGCCTCCTGTAAAGATACTGTATTCCCTTCACTACTTATATTGTAAAGAATTATAATATCACTTCCCTCATAGGTTTTTTTAAGAGCACTAATATCCTTATCACAAAGTTCCTCTATCATGCTAACCTCACCTCTTGCGATTTCAGGGTTTTCATTGCGAATTCTGATGGCACGTTTGTAGTAATGATAGATAGACAAAGGATCCTTCATCTGCTCATCCACAGGGGGAAATTTCTGTTCCACCACATCTGCAGCCTCTGGCGCATCTGTTATACCTGTTGTATCTGTAAGCGACCATTGCATTGGCAACCTTTTATTCTCATCTTTACTACCCATGCTGTTCATACCAATCTCTTCTCCGTAGTAAACATATGGACTACCGTTCATGGTAAGTAACATGCCTGCTACCATTTTCATCTGATCTTCATTGTTGACACATTGTGCAGAAATCCTAGTTGTATCATGATTGCTTACAAAGGGGGCATCCATGAACTCTTGATTGCCTTGATTATATTTTTCATATAGACTTACTAAGGACTTAGCAAAACTCTTTCCTGTTGCAATACCTAACTTTCTTACCGTTGATGTAATCAAACCATTATGCATAGACAATGGAAAGTTAAATAAACTAGGAATACCACTCTCATAATAAGTACCAATAGCAGTTTCTTCTTCCCATACTTCCGCTACGATATAGGCATCTGATTTCACACTCTTTACATAATCCGTAAACCATTTTAAAATGTCTACATTACGTTGTTTTTCCCCTGAATAATACTCCTTAGACGCGTCTAGTCTAAATCCATCTACTCCAAGGTCTAACCAATATTTTGCAATGTCTTCAATTTCTTTTCTAACTAGCTCATTTCCCAAATTAAGATCTGGCATCTGATCCCAGAATACACACTCATAATACCAATCGGAATTACCTACTCTGTGATACGTATTGCTTCCATTGTTCTCTTTTGTAAAGTTATAATATCCTACATAAGGGCATACTTCTAAATCCGGTTCCTCCCCGTCTTGTAAACCCTCAAGATAAGAAACTGCCTGTGTAAACCATGGGTGCTTTGCAGAGGTGTGGTTAAATACCAAATCAATAATCAACTGCATATCTCGTTTCTTGCATTCCACTAACAGCTCTTTAAAATCTTCTAAGGTACCATACTGAGGATCAATGGTATAATAGTCAGTCACATCGTATTTATGATAAGTGGTTGAAGGCATGATTGGCATTAACCAAATACCGTTAAATCCCAGGTCTGAATCAGTACTTAGATCCCCATCGTTAATATAATCTAACTTTTGTATCATACCTTTTATATCTCCGATTCCATCTCCATCACTATCATAAAAGGCGTAAACAAAAATCTCATAAAAATTTCGATAATTATCATCAATCATATTGAGTTCTCTGACATAATCGTAGGGTATCGACTGTTCAGCCTCACCCTCTGATTCATATTCTTCTACAAGTTCTTCTGTTGATTCTTTATCCGATTCTTCAGTAGATTCTTTCTCATATTCTACTTCTGTAGACTCTTTATCTTTATTCACATCCTCTCTAGCTGTCATATTACAACCACCCAATACTACTACACAAAAAATCACAATCATAATCAATACCAAATGATTCCTCTTCATATATACCCCCCATAAGCTTTATTGTTAGAACGTAAATAAATTAAACTATAATACTATCAATCTATAAACACTGATTTATCAACTATCTAATAACTCTTATGTAAATCTAGGTTATAAAAAAAGCACTGAAAACCTAAATTCCAGTACTTCTTTTATACAAGTTTGAAACTCTTAACCTTTCACTGCACCAGAAACGCCCTCTACATAGAATCTCTGAATGATTAAGAAGAGAATTGCAATTGGTATAGAAATCAGTACACAACCTGCAAAAAATTGCGTGTAGTAGTATTCCACAAATTCCTTCTCAAGCATAGTCCATAGACCAATTGCGATGGTATAATACTTTCTATCTTGCCCAAGGATTACCTTTGCAAATATATAATCTACCCAGGGTCCCATAAATGCATTAATAAGCGTTATAACGATAATAGGTTTGGACAATGGTATGGTAATCTTTCGAAATACATCCCACTTGGTAGCCCCATCTATGAAGGCTGCCTCATCTATTGTCTTTGGTATGGTATCAAAAAAACCTTTGGCGATCAAAAATCCCAAACCAGCACCACCAGAATACACCATAACCAAGGCAACTAACTTAAGGGGTCCAGCTTCTAACATACCAAATCCTTTTAAGATATAGTAAATAGCATACATGGACATAAAACCTGGGAACATGCCTAGAATCATGGCAATATTCATCATTTTTTTACGCATTTTGAACCTTAATCTAGACATTACATAGGATACACATAATACGAAAAATGCTGATAAAAGGCATGTAAAAATAGCAACAATAAGTGTATTGGTAAACCATCTAGTAAAGGTTAAGCTACTCGTACTATCAAATAGCTTTCTGTAATTATCCAGTGTATAACCTCTTGGTAAAACATAACTTTTATAACTTCCACCTTCAGCACGAAAGGAAGTTAATATTACAAAGAATATAGGTAACACCCATATAAATCCAAGAACCGCTAAGACCACATGGACAATGGAATTGGTAATAAATTGTCTTGTTTTCATAGAACTTTGTCTTTTCATTATTGGAAAGCCTCCTCATCTTTGTAAGATCCAGTCTTTCGATAGGTTAATAAGGATAACGTTGCAAGTATTATAAATACAATAATACCTATAACAGCACCTAGATTGTAATCTTTATTTGTAATCGTTAGTTTGTATAACCAAGTTACTAACAAATCTGTTTTTCCAGCATAGTAATATTCAAGTGATTCAGGACCACCACCTGATAATAAGAAAATTACATTAAAGTTATTTATATTACCAACAAAGGATGTAATTAAAGTTGGTGTAGTTACAAATAACATGTAAGGCATAGTAATTTTGAAAAACGTAACAAAAGCATTGGCACCATCCACTTTGGCAGCTTCATATAAATCCTTAGGAATATTCTGTAAAATACCTGTGGTGGTTAACATAGTAAATGGTACACCAATCCATATATTAATGCATATGATTGTTATTTTTGCTAAAGTCGGGTCTGAGAAAAAAGGTACAGATTGGCCAACTTCAATTATATTAAGATCTCTAAGTATTGCATTAACTGCACCATTGGTATTAAAAATAGTTCTCATGGTAAGTAAGGATACAAATTGTGGTACAGCGATAGATAAAACAAATATAAATCTCCAGAATCCCTTAAACCTTGTACCTTTACGATTAATTAAGATTGCCAACAACATACCTAGTATATAGCATGAAAATGTTGCAAAAACCGCCCAGATAAGGGTCCAGGTAAGGACTGGCCAAAAGGTATCGGCAAGCTTACTACCCGATGAAAACATTGCAATAAAATTATCAAAACCTACCCAGTCAAAAAGATTACCTGGTGTCTGATGATTTTTATCGTAATTTGTAAAAGCGATTAAAATCATAAAGAACAATGGTACAACTGTAAAACATAGAATACCTGTAATTGGTAGGAACAATAAGGTTTTGTGCAGATTTTGTTCTAATAAAGAACTTAAATCCTCCTTAAAACTTGGTACATGTTTTCCTGTCTCTACCTTCTTTTGCGTAATATATGCACTCTTTACCGAAGTAATTAATAAAGAAATAAGACCAAGAGTTAGGAATATAGTTACAACACCATATAAAAGGCATAACATGGAATTATCACCTGGCACATATTCGTAAAGCTGCTTTGCTTCATTAAAAACCTCTTCCTGTACTTTGGTTCCTAATGTAATAAAATCTTTTAATGAATTCAAACCAAAAGTTATCATGTAATAAATATAAGCAAATTCAATAGTCAGCAAGAGTAATCCGCGGATAATTTGCTTATGAAGAAGATTACCTAAACCGAATATAACCGCAGATAGTTTAGTAATTCCATTTCCCTTTGTAAAAGCAGTCTTAAATCCCACATCACGTAGTGGTGTATAGACATTGGACTTCATTTGCTTTTGATTGGCCATAATCCAACTCCTTTTCTTAAGATAGATAGACAATAATAAATATCTAGGCAATCACAAAACATGATCGGTAATCTTTTGCTTTAGATTGCCTAGATTACTTCATTATTTAAACTTATAAATTAGTTTCAAACATCATTTATAGTCCTCTTAGTCTTCTATTCTAAATATTACCATAATTTCATTATATCTTCCACCTTATTCCACAACTAATGTAGAAACAAAGGTATCTAATTTTTCTTGTACGTTATCTTTGTTGATATCACCACTCTTAATTTCAGTGGCAATCGCTCCAGCATTTGACCAGTATCTTGAGCTAAATTCAGAAGAAGTAGGTTGCATTACAGATGCAGTATTTGATTCTTCTACGATTACCTTTGCTACTTCATCTGCTTGCACAGCTTCTGATTCACCAGCAGTAAGATTAGTAGGAACCTGACCTGTTTCTTCAAAACGTTGTACTTGCATTTCTTCACTTCCAAGGTATGCTGCAAATGCTACTGCAACTTGTGGATATGCTGCCTGTGAGTTTACACCAATCGCTTTAGAACCATAGAAACCTTTTAATTGATAATCTGTACCATCTGGATTAAATGTAGGAATAACTGCTACGCCTAAATCATCACCTAAAGCATCTTTGTATAAATTGTAATTCCAAGAACCATCAAACCAAGCACCAATTCTATGATCAGCTGTTAATTCTGATAAGGATACATCATCAGCATATGCAGTTTTTGGATTGTTAATTAAATCTATTAAATAATTAGTAACTGCAACACCAGTTTCATTATTCCAGTTAGAACCTGCTGCAAAATCACTTTGGCTTTCACCATAAATTGTTAGATTTGCTCCGTAGTACCAAGCACCTAATTTCCATCCACCTGCTGAATCAAAGCAGAAATTATATACATTGTCAGCTGTTTCTTTTGCCATAATGCTTTCAACTGATGTAATATCTTCTTCGTTTAATAAAGATTTATCATAATACATAAAGAATGTGTTATGAGTAAATGGAATGCCATAGATTGCATCATCTTTTGTTACTGTATTAACAACTTCTTGTGACATAGTAGTTTTTACCATCTCTTCAGTAGAACCACCAAGTCTTGCAATTGCACCTGCATTGATCAATTCATTTAACTGATCATTTGCAAAGAAGAATACATCACCAGCAGCAGATACATCTTTTAGGATTTCATCTTTTAAGGTATCTTCACCCTGTGTTTCAACGGTAAATGTAATATTCCATTCAGGATGTAGCTCTTGGAAGGATTTTGTCATTGAATCCATGGTTCCGTCTTTGATTTGATTTTCTGGTGCCCAAATCTTTAGTGTTACGTCCTCAACCTCTGCTGGTGCTTCAGTTGCTTCTGGAGTAGCAGTTGTCTCTGTTTCTGTTCCTGGATCTGTAGTAGTATCACTTTTTGAACTACATCCTGCTAGTGATGCTACTAATGTGGTTGCCATAAGTAATGCGAATAGTTTCTTTCTCATAAATTTACCTCTCCTTTAAATTTAATTAATAGTTAAGCCTTAGTACCTCTATCATAAAATGTTTTCGGAAACATATTTCTTTCAAATGTTTCTACTAAACATCTTACTTCATTTTTTAGAGCAAATCTTTTATATTTTTTTCACCTTACTGTCCTTCTTTGATACCCCTATTCCTATGCAAACTTTTCATCTGATTTTATATATTTAGTTTACCTTCCATATATCTTGGTTGTATTCTAAAATAGTTCGATCAGATGAGAAATATCCGGCTCTGCTTATGTTTTCAATCATCATCTTAGCCCATTTCTCTCTATCTTCATAGTCAGCTATGATTTCTTCTTTTTTCTTTATATACGCTTTGAGATCAAGAAGAGTCATAAACCAGTCTTTATTTAATATTTCCTGATAAAGACGTCGCAAGTTTTCTTCCTTACCAAGTGATAACATAGTATCATTTACAATAAAGTCTACCATCTCACGAATTTCATCATCTTTTTCATAATAATCCTTAGAAATATAATCTCTATTCGCATAGTGCGCAATCACTTCCTCGCTGGATTCTCCAAATATATAGATATTCTCATCTCCTACAAGATCTGCAATTTCAACATTCGCACCATCCATCGTTCCAAGAGTTATTGCACCATTTAACATGAATTTCATATTACCAGTGCCACTTGCCTCTTTAGAAGCTAGGGATATTTGTTCTGATATATCACAGGCAGGAATTAATTTCTCAGCCAGTGTTACATTATAATTTTCTACCATAACTACTTTTAGGTGCTGATTAACATCTTTATCTCCATTGACTAATTCTTGCAGACACAATATCAAATGAATAATGTCCTTTGCAATGGTATAAGCAGGTGCTGCCTTCGCTCCAAATATAAGGGTTATTGGTGTGGCAGGCATTTTACCTTTTTTGATTTCCAGATATTTATGAATGATATATAATGCATTCATTTGTTGTCTCTTATATTCATGCAAACGTTTGATCTGAATATCAAATATAGAATTTTCATCGATTTCAATCCCTTGGGTCTTTAATAAATAGTCCGTTAACGCCAATTTATTTTCATGCTTGATTTGAAGCAACATATCTTGTACAGAGGGATCCTCTTTAAAAGCTAAGAGTTTTTCTAACTCTCCTGCATCCTTTTTAAATCCCTCTCCTATTTGTTTGGTTAAAAACTTAGTCAGTGGATAATTACAATGCATGAGCCATCTGCGAAATGTAATACCATTGGTTTTATTATTGAATTTTTCAGGATATATTTTGTAGAAATGATTTAACTCGTTTTGTTTTAATATATCCGTATGAAGGGCAGCTACTCCATTTACACTAAAGCCATAATGGATATCAATGTGTGCCATATGCACTCTTCCTTCAGGATCAATGATTCCAACTGATGGGTCAGGAAACTTACTTTTCACCTTTTGATCTAGAACTTCAATAATAGGCATTAACTGTGGCACAACGTTATTTAAATATTTGATCGGCCATTTCTCTAATGCTTCTGAAAGAATTGTATGATTGGTGTAGGCACAAGTCTTAGAAACAATTACGATGGCAGTATCCATGTCAATTCCTTTGTCTACCAAAAGACGTATCAATTCTGGAATTACCATAGTTGGGTGGGTATCGTTAATCTGAATCACAGCATAATCGTATAAATCATATAGATTACTGCCTCTTTGCTCACATTCTTCAAGAATCATCTGTGCTGCATTGCTCACCATAAAATACTGCTGATAAATTCTTAAAAGTTCACCCTTTTCATCACTATCATCCGGATATAAAAATAAAGTAAGATTTTTAGCAATGTCCTCTTTCTCAAAGGAAATACCCTCTTTTACAATGGATTCATCTATGGTATCTATATCAAATAAATGAAGCCAGTTGGTACGATTATCATAACCTGTTACTGCAACATCATAAAGTTTTGACTTAACTGTTAAATCTTTAAATTGCACTGTATAAGATTTGTAACTCTTTACCAGCCAGCTTTCATCGGTAATCCAAGGGTTGGGTTGTTCATTCTGTAAATTCTTAGAAAAAATCTGACAAAATAAACCAAAATGATAATTTAGGCCAATTCCAGCACCATTTAGACCAAGGGTTGCTATGGAATCCAAGAAACAAGCTGCCAATCTACCAAGCCCGCCATTTCCAAGAGATGGTTCTAGTTCAACATTTTCTATATCAGATATATTTTTTCCGTTTTGTTTTAAAACATCCCTTACCTCATCATAAATCCCTAAATTGATAAGATTGTTCGAGAGTAATTTACCAATTAAAAATTCTGCTGAGATATAATATATTTTTTTCTTTCCCTCTGTCTTACATCGATTGGCTGCCATTTCTTTGGTAGCTTCTAACAAGCCAAAGTATATTTCTTCATTACTACATTCTTTTATGGTTTTTTCATATCTAGTCTGCAATATCTTTTCTAACATGCTAACTCCTTTCTTAATCAAGTACGAAAGTATCGTTGGGAAACTCTATCACTTGCAATCATTAATTCCTTTAAATAGTCTATCTCCTTCTTAAGACCTTTAAAACTATTTAACTTCCATTCCCAATTAGGAGACCCCAAAGTTCCTGGTGTATTAATTCTTGCTTCATCACCTAAGTTAATCAAATCCTGAGCTGGAAGTATTGCCATCTCTGCAATGCTATCAAGGGTTAGCCTAACAAATCTCTTTGATATCACCCTGTCTTCATACCCTGATTTCTTTAAAGATCTTCTAATGGCCTTTCTAGTCTTCTCATCTTGTGACAGATACCAACCTTTTATGGTTTGATTGTCATGACTACCAGTATAAATAACCATGTTTTTTACATCTTCAAAGTTATTATTATTTTCCTTAGGATCAAATGTAAATTGGACGATTTTCATTCCCTTTAAGCCGTAATGATTTTTTAGTACATGCACTTCCTCTCTTAAATCTCCTAGATCTTCTGCAATAATTTCAACTTCTGGATATTTCTTACTGATTAAATCAAATACCTCATAGCCTGGTGCTTCGATCCATTCGCCTTCAATTGCCGTCTCACAAGTTGCAGGAATCTTCCAATAGGTGTCAAAGGCTCTAAAGTGATCAATACGGATAATATCAAACAATTTACTATTGTATTCTATTCTATCAAGCCAAAACTGATAATTTTGCTTTCTTAAATACTCCCAGTTATATATTGGATTCCCCCATCTTTGACCTGTCTCACTAAAGTAATCAGGTGGTACACCTGCAATAAAGGTTGGCTTTCCATCAGCCCCAAGTAAGAAACACTCTTGGTTCATCCATACATCTAGTGAATCTATACCAACATAAAAAGGTATATCTCCCATAATTCTTATTCCATTTTCGTTGGCATAAGCCTTAATCTTCATCCATTGTTTAAAGAATACATATTGTACAAACATTTCATATCGTATGTCTTCCTCATAGATAGAAACATCAAATTCCTTTGTTTTAATCCAATCTTTTTGATTAGGTTCCCATTCATTCCAACATTTTAACTCATTTTTTTTCTTTAAGGTTAAGAATACGCCGTATAAACTAACCCATTCCTGTTTTGCAAAGGATTCATATTCTTGATCTGGCACAAAATTACAAAATGCTTCTTTTAAATAAAATTCTTTAAACGCTCTCACTTTTTCATAATCTACGATCTGTTCATTCTGTCTGAATTTTTTTGCCTTATTTTTTAATAAACCATCTTGAAATAATTCATCTAGATTGATATATATTTCATCTCCTGCCAAAGAGGAATATGGTTGATACGGCGAATTCCCATATCCCAAGGGATTAAGGGGTAGTATCTGCCATATATGAAAACCACCACTCTTTAGCAAGTCGATTAATTCAAAACTGTAATTTCCCATGTCACCAACCCCATGATTAGAGGGTAATGATGATAAAGGTAATAATATTCCTGCTTCTCTCATACTTCTTACTCCTTACAAAGCCTTCTGCTGACTACTATATATTTTGTATATAAACACCCTTGGGCTTTAATATGGTATCTTCTTTTAATAAGCAAAATAATGCATTACCCTCTGGTTTTAGTATAATCTCCTCATCAGAGCAATTTAATATCACTTCCACTTGTTTGCCCTCATCATCTGTTTTAATAAAATGAATCACTCTATGGTTATACTCTTCCTTCTTAAAATGAAAGTGTATACTCCTAAAGGTATTGTTCGCTTTTCTTAATGAAATAAGCTCCTTTATCACTGCTATATTGCCATTGTATACCCCTGCATCAATCTTCTCCCAGGGCATACATCTACGGCAATCTGGATCAAAACTTCCCTCCATGGCAATTTCTGTTCCATAGTAAATACATGGACTACCAGGCATTGTAAAAAGCAGAGATAATTGTTGATAAAACACATCTATGTCCCCTACTTTATCAATTAAGCGGTTTGTATCATGTGAATCCAGCAAATTAAATAGCACATTATTTGTCTGCTGCATATACATTGTGAAGTTGCGATTGATTCCACATGCAAAGTCATCGTTTGTTTTCTCAGGATAGATCCAATAATCTGCAATGGAGGTTGCCAGTGGATAATTCATAACTGCATCAAATTCATCTCCCAAAAGCCAAGGCATAGCATCATGCCATATTTCGCCAAGTAAATAAAAATCCGGTTTTAATGCTTTGGTTAATATTCTTAATTCTTTACAAAAGCGATGTGACACTTCATTTGCAACATCTAGACGCAATCCATCTATATCAAAAAATTCAATCCAGTATTTCACAACATCTAAGAAATACTTTCTAACCTCTGGATGATTGGTATTTAACTTAGGCATTCTTGAGGTAAAGGCAAAGGAATAAAAGGAGCCCTCCTTTGTATTATGATCCTCTTTATTAAAGGGCCACTGATTTATCATAAACCAGTTATAATACTTTGACCTAGGACCATGTTCTAGTACGTCTTTCCAAGGGCCGAATTCTTTTCCACAATGGTTAAATACACCATCTAGCATTATACGAATACCCTTTTTATGGGCTGTATCTACCAATTCTTTCAGTATTTTCTCATCACCAAAATGAGGATCAATTTTTAAATAATCTTTTGTATCATATTTATGATTGGTTCCCGCTTCAAAAATTGGAGTTAAGTATATACCATTTATTCCTATTTCCTTTAGATAATCCAAGCGATTCAAGATTCCTTTTAGGTCTCCACCATAATATTCATCCTTTGTTACAGCTTGATATGCCCAAGGCTTTGTACCCTCTGGATCATTTTCTATATCTCCATTACAAAAACGTTCAGGAAAGATTTGATACCAGACAGTTTGATTTACCCAATCTGGGGTTGTATTGATATCAACTGGATTCATCCATGGAAATGTAAAATATACCAGGCTTTTACCAAGATGATTCATATCTTCCCGAGAATAAAATCCATCTTCAAAGTAATAAATACATTCCTCACCTTTTACCAATTTAAAATAATATTTACACCTTTTATATTTGGGTTTTACTGTAGTCGTCCACCAAATATGACGGGATAAGTTCTTCATATAGATGAGCTCTTCTTCAATCCCTTCCCACTTCCAGTTGCCACCAAGAATTCCATTTTCAAAAGGATCTCCATAATAAATAAATACCTTCTCAATATCTTGACCTGTTTTTATATTTATGATCAAATCCTCTTCATTTAAGGGATAACAATAATTATCTGAGGTTCTATGGTAAACTGCTTCTAATTTCATAAAGTAGCTCCAATCTTTTGCATATTTTGATTCATAGAAATCGACTTTTATAGTATTTGAAAATAAAAACTTTATAGTCTATAGATTTGTATATATTTAAATTTATTTGTTAAACGATGCAGGAAAACGGTTTCCGTTATGGTATAAAAAAGTTATATAAACATTACCCTTTTTTATTTTCGAATAACATCCATATAATCAATTCTACATACCTCATAGGGTATTTCCGTATGTCGCCCTTTATCTCCATTCAGTAACTTCTTTAATTCATCAAAGGCCTGTTTTGACTTAAGCTTAAAATCTTGTTTAACTGTATTCATAGATATCTTCGTATAACCCATTAGTCTTATTCCATCAAATCCAGAAACAGGTCTAAATATGTCCATCTCTGTAAGAGCAAAAACTGCACCAATTGCCATGAGGTCTGAAGCACACATGATCACATTATATTTCTCTGCATATTGTAGGGTAATCTCTCTTGCCTTAAGCTCATTAAAATCACCACACTTTACAAGGAGTTCAAACCCATATTCTTCTTTTAATTTCTTTATTGCATCTAGTCTCTGGTTGGTAATATAGCCTCCTGCACCACCTGCAATATATAAAACCTTCTCAATGTAATCATTTTCCTCTAAAGTTTTCTTCGAAACGTCGTACTGGGCTTGATAATGATCCATAGATACTGAGGAAGTTCTATCATTGATGATTGGTGAATCAACTAAAACACAATAGAACTCTTGCTTTTCAATAATCTTATATAAATTCTTGTTCTCAATGGATAAATTGTATATAATCAAACAATTAATTCTTTGGGACTTAAGATAAGTCGTTACTTGTTTGTAATTCATCTCATCAAACTGAGAACTAAAAAATGTTACTACTTCAAGGTGAAACTCTTTTGCTTTCTCAAATGCACCGGTTAAATATTGCATGCTGATTTCATCCACAAACTGACTATTGTGGCGAATATCTACGATTAAACCAACGCGATTAAATTCCTTCTTAGATAGTGATATAGCAACTGTATTAGGAACGTATCCTAATTCCTCTACTGCCTTCTCAACTTTTAATCTAGTTTCTTCGCTTACAAGTGAATAATTGTTTAAAACCTTAGAAACCGTAGATTTAGCAACACCGGCTCTTTTGGCCACATCATTTATAGATACCATCAAATCGCCTCCTACGGAAAACGGTTTCCGTAATATAACTATATAACTTTTTTTTATTTTTGTCAATACATTCTGAGATAAATAATTTGGGATTTGTTACTATTTTATATCATTTCTCATTTAGTTTCATTTCATACATAAATTCCAATTTTCTATAGTAGTCCATTTCAATCAAATCTGTAGGTTTGACCTCTCCATCACTTTTATCAAAGTAGGCAATGCCCCCATAGGTAAGCATTTTATGAACAAATTGAGAACAAAACATAATATTGGGTTTGTTAGAATATTTAAGTAACAATCCCATTAAATTATAAGCGCTACCATCTCTGTTTATTTCTCTCACTTTATCAAGTATTTTAGTTTTTTGTTCAGTCGTACATGCTAACTTATAAACAAGAATAGATGCATCATCTTTTTTATTAAAAAAATCAATCATTTCATAATTTAAACCTGGTGGATATACTCGTTCACCACCATTATAACTAATAACCGTTTTTAGCTCTGAATCAAAGGATAAGGAAGCATGATTATATTGTTTTTGTGTAAAAGTTGAAATGATTTCACTTGCAGGACTACCTGTGTTAGATAATATAAGATAAATATATCCATCTTCTATCCATTTCTTTGCTTCATCAAAATATTCCTCTGTTAAAACACCCTGGTTAATATATTGAAAAGAGTTATGACGGTGTAAATCATCCCTAATTTCTTTAAGGTTATCTACAGAAAAAGCTTGTCCAGCTCTTTCAATAATTTCCATGGTTGATATGATTTTGTCTCTTCCTGCCTTAATATCTGAAAAGCTAATACTTGCCACCTCAGAAGCAGAGGGTAAATAAAAACTAGTGTATTTATTAATGGTTGCAAACCTCTCAACTAAAAATGGAAACCAAATAACTGCAGCACCAAATAACCTTCCTATGACTCTTTGTACAAGTGTCTGGTCCTCTCTAAAAGTAACTAGCGTCATGAAGGTGATTTGTAATATCATTATAATAACATATAATAAATTCAAATAGATCTTTGCCTTGCTCTCAGATGGTACAATCAAGGTTCTGACTATCATCAATATGCATACAAATGCATAGATCAAAACAGTGAATATGTAATTGCCTCCGATCATTACATTTAAAAGTAATAAAAATATGATTACCTTTAATGCAATTGTATATCTTTTTAAATCACTCATAAGGTTCTCCCCATCATAAATTATATTATCCCCTAGGATTAACTGTATTGTTTCTTTGTATATAAATATACTTGGTTCGTGTGTCACTGCATCTTCTATTTCATAATGTAAATGTGACATAATAATGGTACTTATATGATATTGCCTTTTAGAGATTTTTTCAACTATAAAATATTGGTCAGCCTGTCAAAAGTCGAAATAAATTGTACCATCGTTTAAATGTTGAGG
>JBKEAO010000166.1:0-16285 GCA_047972335.1 Anaerocolumna sp.
TACCAGGTATGCCATTGAAAACGACACTCCTGGGGGATTTGCTAAGGCACAGAGGTTACTTAATAAGACCGAACTAGGAGACCTGCAGGATTTCATAGACAAGGTTAAGGCCAATATGGGCAAGTACAATCAAGAGCTTAACAATATGTCTTACAAGTCCAGAATAACAAGGTACCAAGCGTTAGAAAAACAGATAGATGCTATTCTGCAACAGCTTTATGCAGTTGATTATCAGACTAAAGGTGAGGAAGCACTTAAGGAGGTCTATTCAGATTCCTATTATCAGACTTGGTTTAACATAGATCAGTACAAAGGTTTCCACCAAGAATTTGCACAGATTAATGCACAGGTTGTGGATGAATTGATTCGATACCCTTTTAACGGTGCGGATTTCTCCACTAGGATCTGGAAGCAAAAGGACCATATGTTACAACAGTTGAATGAGTCCATAACCACAATGTTGATCCAAGGCCGTAATCCTATGACATTATCCAAGGATTTCTCAAAGAAGTTTGAGACTAAGGAGTTTGAAGCGTATAGATTGCTACATACTGAAGGCTCCTTTATGATGGGTCAGGGTACCTTGGCAGCTTACAAAGAGGATGGTGTAAAAAAGTATCAATTACTTGCTACATTGGATACAAAAACATCTGATATATGCAGAGGCAAGGATGGAGACATACATGATATTGATAAGGCAGTTGTAGGGGTAACTTATTGGCCTTTCCATAATTTCTGCCGAACAACAGATGTTCCGTACTATGAAGATAGAGACAGCTCAAATGATACTCGCGTGGCCAGAGATCCAGTAACCAGTAAGAGCTATGAAGTGCCGGCAGACATGAAATACCCAGAATGGCATAAGAAATATATTGAGAGTAACCCTAAGGCACTTGCTGAGGAAAAGAAGTGGAAAAACAGATTTAGTGATAAGAAACAATATGAGGATTTTAAGCAGAAGCTTGGTGCTGAACATTTACCTAAATCATTTGATGAATTCCAGAATTTGAAATACAATGATATTGATGAATATGGTATTCTTAAGGCTCAGGCTAAGGGAATGACATATTATAATAAAGCCGTCTTAAATGAGCCAGACATCACTAGTAAGGTTAAGCAAGTGGCAGAAACAAGTGGTATGGAGAAATTGGGGCTAGAGTATAGGATTAAAGAAAAAGATTCATTTCTTGAAAAAGTAAGAAAGAATTATAATCCAGAGGGTAACGAATATGAGATTAAAGATATTGTACGATACACATTAGGATCTGGTGCAGATAGTTTATCGGAAAAGACCCTTAAAGTAATTGATATGTTTGATCAGGAAGGTTATAATACTATTAAGGTGAAAAATACATGGGGGCACAATAGTTCTTATAATGGAATTAACACCTTTATAAAAGCGCCTAGCGGTCAGGTTTTTGAGATACAGTATCATACCCAGGAAAGCTTTGATTTGAAAAATGGTGAATTACATAAGCTTTATGAGAAGCAAAGAAAGATTGCTGATGATGAATCAGAAGAATATTTGGAACTTGAAGATCAGATGATAGACTTGTCAAATAAGTTAGCATTTCCTAAAGATATTGAAAGGGTGAAAAATAAATGAAGTATTATGTTTTAGATGATTACGAGCATAGAGGTACGGTTATTCGCTCTGAAGGAAGAAAGAGTTTTAAACATGATAAAGAAAGAGGTTGGGTACGAACAGGTATTATGTCACAATATCAATTTCCAGATAGCCCGATTTATGATTCATACCATGAAATAACAGAGGAAGAAGCAAATAAGTTAATTGCTAATATGTAAGCCATCTATCATAATGTGGCAGTTTTTAAGGAGGGATATAACTGGATAATTTTAAGATAATTTATAAGATTTTAAAGATACTTGAAAAAGCAATGGATTTTGATGAGTTTGATAGAACATCTATATCTGCCGATGTTTTAGGAATAAGTCAGAATAGATGGGAAGCTCTCTTGATTATGCTGCAGGACGAGGGATATATTGAAGGTGTATCATATCTTAGAAGTTCTAATATGAGAGGTGTAAAGCTGATTAATATAAAAATTACATTAAAAGGTCTTGAGTATCTAGAAGAAAATTCATTTATGAAAAAAGCTTCTAACCTTGCTAAAGGAATATCAGGTTTAATACCTTAAGCACTTACTTTTGTAGGTGCTTTTATTATACTCAAAATTAGGAGGTGATTCAATAATCTCCCTTAAGGCCAGGGTTACGGTCTTATTTTTATGTCCGGAAACGACATTAAACTATCGCTACTCCGCCGGAGAATAACGGCTAAATCCCAGACCGAGAGAGTCGGAATATAAAATCTATGGAGGAATTTATTATGCAATGGTTATTAGATTTAATCGCAAAACACACAAAGGATGGTGTACTTGATACAGAATCTCTTACAAAAGAGATTAATACAGAGTTTCCTAAACATGCAGTACCTAAGACAGAATTCAATGATATCAATGAGCAGCTCAAGACAGCCAACGGTACCATTAAGGATCTGAAAAAGGATAATGGTGACAATGAGACATTACAGGGTACTATCAAAGAGCATGAGAAAACAATCGCAAAACTGCAATTGGAATCTGCCAATACTGCAAAGACTTATGCCCTTAAAGAGCACCTTAGCAAAGCAGGTGTCCTGGATCCGGACTATCTGATTTATAAACAGGGTGGTCTTGAAAAGTTTAGCTTTGACAAGGAAGGTAAGCCCATCGGTGTAGATGATGTGGTGAAGCTCTACAAAGAGGATAAAACCTTGTCACATTTATTTAAGGCTGCTGACGGTACAAATTACACCCCTGTCAGCGGTGGCGAGTACCAAGGAGAAAATCCTTGGAAAACTGGAAACTTAACTAAGCAGGGTGAGATATTTAAGACAAACCCAGTGCAAGCTAAAGAATTAGCAAGTGCTGCAGGTATAACAATTTAATAATAGAAAGGTAAAAGGTGATAGAAAATGAAAACAAAGATTAGTGATGTAATTGTGCCTGAGGTTTTCAACCCTTACGTAGTGCAAAGAACAATGGAATTATCCGCACTTTATAACAGTGGAATTATTTCAAATAACCCAGAATTAGATAGATTAGCATCTTCTGGTGGTACGACAATCAATATGCCATACTGGGAAGATCTAAGTGGAGAAGATGAAGTGCTTTCTGATGACGGAGCGTTAACCCCAGCAAAGATTACTGCAGGGCAAGATATTGCAGTATTGTTAATGCGTGGTAAAGCTTGGAGTGCTAATGACCTTGCAAAAGCATTATCTGGTAGTGATCCAATGAAAGCAATTGCAAGTTTGGTTGCAGAATACCGCGCTAGACGTATGCAGGCAACATTAATTAAAGAATTAGATGGCGCATTTGCCGCTGCCAATATGTTGAATAAGATTTCAAATATTTCAGCTTTAACCGGTGATGCTGCTAAGATTGGCGGCGAAACTTTTCTTGATGCATTACAACTTATGGGCGATGCAAAAGACAGATTAACTGGTGTAATTATGCATTCTGCTAAATTATAGTGAACGTTAAGCTAAACGTCTGAGGGTTCCTTTGTGTGTGAGAAAAACATTACCAGGAAAGAGGTAAATGAATGGAAAAAATTTTTAATACAATCAGTATTGTTATTGGAGTAATTGGTGGATTTTTATGTAACTTGTTAGGAGGTGGGGACATACTGCTAAAAACAATTGTTCTCTTGGTTGTTCTGGATTATGTAACTGGAATCATTAAAGGGATCTATGAGAAAAATTTATCCTCAGAGATAGGATTTAAGGGTATTCTAAAAAAAATAATGATATTCATAGTAATTGCAACTGCTTGGACAGTACAAAAATTATTAGGAGAAGCCATTGCACTAAGAGAAATAGTAATTATGTTCTTTATCGTAAATGAGGCGCTTAGTCTTTTAGAGAACGCTGCAGTATTAATACCTATACCTGACAAGTTAAAAGAAACACTTTTACAATTAAGAGACAGATCCAAGGAGGACTAAACCATATGAGTAAACTAATTGCAATAGATTCAGGACATGGAATAGAAACACCTGGCAAGCGTACTCCTGCCATACCAGAAAATTGGTACGGTAAGAAGAAAGGCGAAGTTATACACGAAAAAGAGTTTAACAAGTCAACTGCAGAATATCTTATCAAGGCCCTAGAACGCAATGGATTTAAGACAATTAATGTTAGTCCAGGTACTAAAGACATCTCGTTAAAAGAACGATATGCGTCTGCAAATAATGCCAAGGCTGATTTATACATATCAATTCATTACAATGCCAGTACAGGCAAATGGGGCAGTGCAAATGGTATAGAGACAATCGTCAGTCAATATGCATCGGCTAGATCTAAAGAGTTGGCCAACTTTGTACAACAGGAGTTAGTTGAATCCCTGGGAAGACGAAACAGGGGAGTAAAAACGGATATAGAGCAATCTGGAATTAACTTAGCTGTGTTACGTAATACCAATATGCCTGCTATTTTAACGGAATCAGGCTTTATGGACAATTTAGAAGAAGCTAAGACTATGTTAGACCCAGTATTCCAAAAGTCAGCTGCAGAGGCCATGTGTAGGGGGATATGTAAATATTTTAATGTTGCTTACAAGGATGATTTCAAGATGCCAGCAGAGAATATCACACGTAGCTCTTCCAGAGAGGATATTAAATGGTTGCAAGAAAAGCTTAACAAGGTAGTGCAGGGATATCCTTTAAAAGTGGACGGTATTTATTCTGCAAAAGTTAGAATTGCAGTATTAATGTATTGGGATTTGCGTGGCTGGAACCAGGACGGAAAAGATACAGGTTGGACCGCTGGAAGTGGAACAAGAGAAGCCTTAGCTAAAGTATAATTGAGATAGATAGCGTGGACAATGTCCACATTTTGTCCACGCGACAGAAATTTTAATAAATTTTTTGAAATGTTTAAAAAAGCGTCTGGCTATCCAGGCGCTTTTTGCTTACCCAAAAATAAATCATCAAGAAAGGAATGTTAATATGTTAGTAGAAATCGTTAAAATGAATAAGCAAGAAGTAACCGTAGTAAGTAGTTTAGATGTAGCTGAAACTTTTGAAAAAGACCATAAGCATGTTATGGAAGACATCAGAAGAATTGGAGATGTAATTAGTACAGCCGAATTTTCGGCTCTATTCAATCTGGAGGATTATAAAGCTTCTAACGGAAAGACAAATCCAATGTATTACATGAACAGGGACGGATTCACATTGTTGGCCATGGGATATACAGGCGAAAAGGCAATGAAATTTAAATTAGCATACATCAAACAATTTAATGCAATGGAAAAGGCTCTAAACGGTAAACTTATTGAACGCGAAAAAGGAATTGCAGTCCGTCAATCTCTTACTAAGGCATTGCAGCAATCAGCAGAAAATGATCGTATGCACGGACACGCATATTCTACATATACAAATTGTATTTATAAGGCTCTATTTGGAATGAATGCAAATCAGTTAAGAGAAAAGTTTAAAGTGGATAAGAAACAAAATCTAAGGGATTACTTTAGCACAGAAGAATTGAAAGATATACAATCAATTGAAATGTTGGTAAGTGGACTTGTTGCAGTTGGTTGGGGCTATGATCAAATAAAACAATTTATCCAAGATAATGCAATAAAACAAATAGCATAAAATAAAAGGCCTGGGACATATAATCCTGGGCCTTTAGACATATTAATATTCTTATTAGGTGTCAATATGTTACAATGGAAATTCAAATATAAATTTTAGATAACCATTTTCCTTAAGATAATTATATATTACCGCAAGACATTTATTCAAAAAAATTGCAAAATATAACCAGTTACTTAATGATAATATTTTATCAAAAACTTGAGGAGAGTGATAAAAAAGCATTGCAAAATACAAACAAGTGTTCTATAATTAAATTAGATTGCAAGAGAGATTGACAGAAAGGGAAAGGTTACATAGGATGGAGAAGGAACTAGAAGGGATTTTAAACCACTTACAAAGCAAGGACGAGGACTTTGAGGAATATGTAAATATTAAATGTAACAAAGCAGTTAGTCAGTGCCGAGAATATATGGAAAAGGAATTTTCAGATAAATACAGCGAGGAAGAATTGTCTCTTTTGAGAGAAAAGTTGATATATAAGGAAGCATGGATGTCTGCTATGCAGTTCTGCTTTACATATAATAAATTATAAAAAGAATCACCCTTCTATCTATTTAGAAGGGTGTAATTTATTTCTGGCTATATTCTTGGCTATTTTATAAATATAAAAGTAATTGCAAAACTCTGAAAGCCTTAGTGCAGTTAAGGGGACTTGAACCCCTACCCAGTTACCCAGACTAGAACCTGAATCTAGCGCGTATGCCAATTCCGCCACAACTGCAAATCTAACGTTTATATTTTACTACAAATTTTATATAAGTCAAGATTTTCTTTCAGTTTTCTATATGCTTTATACACCTATAGGACAAGCATTTTATTCAAAATAAAAGTTATAATTTAGAAGTACAAACTTAGTAAATATGCTATTTAATGTTCCGAGTTAAGGACTAAATTCCAAAATAATGATACTAAACTGCAGATAATATGATATAAAGAGACAATTTTCGAAATCAACATCCTTTTATGGTATTCTGCAAGATGATATAATTGGCTTATCAAATATAGAAAAGGAGTTTATATGAAATTATTTAAAAGATTATTCATTGTTAGTTTATCTGTAATACTTTTAGCGGCTAACCTTTCCGGTTGTAGTAAAAGCAGTAAGAATTCTGATGAGGCAGAATTGCCTGACGGACAACAGACAGAAGATGTAGAAAATAGTGATGAGAAGGTAACTCTTCGTTTCTCCTGGTGGGGAGGTGACAGCAGACACGAAGCCACTCTTGCCTGCATTGATGCTTTTATGAAAGAAAATCCCAATATTGTTATTGAAGCCGAATACGGTGGATTTGACGGATACCAGCAAAAGATATCAGCGTCTCTTGCAGGGGGTACGGAACCAGACATCATGCAACTAGACGCGCCCTGGATGAATATTTTTCTTACACAGAATGAGAATTTTTTCGTGGATATAAGTAAGTATGAGGATAGTATTGACCTGTCCGGTTTTTCAGAGGACTTTTTAAATAATTTCTGTAAGTATAATGAGAAATTAGTAAGTCTTCCTAGCGGAATTAATGCTCTTAACTTCTTGGCAAATAAAGCTGTGCTTGATGAGGCAGGAGTTTCTTTTGGGGATACCATTACTTGGGAAGACCTTATAACTGAAGGAAAAAAAGTAAATGCATTGAATCCAGAAAATTACATGATTAATTTGGATAACGGTATTTTTTACTTTCTGACTCGTATTTACCTTTACCAGTTAAGCGATGCCAATTTAATTAACGATGATTATACCATTGGTGTTTCAAAAGAAGATTTTGCAAAAGCTTTTGCTTTTACAAAAAAAATGTACGATGAAAAAGTAATTATACCTTATGAGGAAGCAACAATATTCACAGGAGCTCCTCAGGATAATCCGAAATGGAATAATAACCAGATGGGTGGTTGGCTTAACTGGGCTTCCAATGCCGACCAACAGAATTGGGGAGAAAATGCTGTATCGCTTCCATATCCTCAGATTGAAGGTGCTAAGAATTCTGGAGTTCTCGTAAGACCATCTCAGGTATTTGCAGTTTCCTCCAACTCGGAGCATCCAGAGGAAGCACTTAAGTTTTTGGATTATATGTTCAATTCTGAGACGGGAATCATGACTTTACACACTAGTCGCTCCATACCGCCTACGGAAAATGCTAGGGTGCTTTTGGAAGAACAAGGGCTGGTTAATCCGGCAGTCGCTCAAGGAATTGAATATGCTATGGAAAATCAGGGAACTCCGGAAACAGCCTTATCAAGTAATTCGGAAGTTGGAGCAGCAATTTCAGGTGTTCTGGAAAAACTAATCTACGACCAGTATGATGCGGAAGCAGCAGCAGAGGAAGTATATGTTTTGTTGGAAGATGTACTAGACATGTTAAAATCCAATGCAGAATAGAGACTGTATAGATTTTGAATATACAGTAAACAATAGGATAGGGTAAACTATTGGAATCTTGTGTGAATATGCTAGCAAAGAGGTCAACTTAACATCTAAAAACAAATATTAGCTATGTATGAAAAATAGACATAATTGCTATAATGCTTTAAAAAATAGTTAAGTTATTTCATTTAAACTAATTATTGAATCAAATTTCTTATCGTGGATTCAAAAGGCAAGTCCCAAGTATCTAGAAGTTTAATATCATGATATGATAGAGACGGCAGTACCACGTCTTAGTAGAGTGGTGTCTGCCGTTTTCTAATAGAAAGTTTAATTCTAAAGTTTATACTATTCTGCAGAAATTCTTGCCTTTTACTTAGCTATATTTAATAAGAACTACTACAGGATGTTAAATAATCTTGAACTCCCTTTCATTTCCATATGAATTGTTCTGCTATACCTAGAACCAGAACATGTATAATTACAGGAACATCCATTTTTTACTTGAAAGTAAATAAAACGTTAGGATACAGAGAGGTGTTTCGGTACCTATTTTTATACAGTTTTAAAAGAAAATCGTTAGGGCAGTCCTCATTGCCGAATATATTGGGTTAAAACAATAATAATAACACACATAGTGTCTTTGAGCACTATAAACAAAGTAGTCAAGAGTATGATATGAATTAAAGGTATCAGGAGGTTAAAATGGCAGCAACCAATTTAGTTCAGACAAAAAAAAATATAAGTTTCAAAAAGCATATGAAAAATAATAAAGGACTTTTATTCATTACTCCCTGGATAATCGGTTTCCTATGGTTTCAGTTGTATCCGTTTATTTCATCGCTTTATTATTCATTTACAAATTATACAATGATGAATGAGCCCAAATGGGTAGGATTATCAAATTACATTCGTCTTATTACAAAGGATCCAGAATTTTGGCCATCACTTAGTGTTACAGCGGTTTATGGTTTTATAGTAGTTCCTGGCAAATTAATTTTTGCCCTTATGATTGCAATGATTTTAAGCCAGAAAATAAAAGGAATTAATATTTTCCGTACGGTTTATTATCTACCTTCTATACTTGGGGGCAGTATTGCAATCTCAGTAGTTTGGAAAATCCTTTTTATGCGGGACGGTTCCATTAATGCACTGCTTGGAAAGATAGGATTGGGTCCGGTTGACTGGATCGGCAGTACGGTAACAGCTTTAGGAACAATCAGTGTACTGTCTGTATGGCAGTTTGGATCATCCATGGTACTATTTTTAGCAGCCCTGATGCAGATACCTAAATCTCTTTATGAAGCGGCTGAAATTGATGGAGCAAAAAAAACCCGTAAATTTTTTAGCATTACGCTGCCTATGATAACACCGATTTTACTATTTAATCTGATCATGCAGCTGATTAATGCTCTTCAGGAATTTACGTCTGCTTTTATTATTACCAATGGAGGACCAATGAAGTCCACTTATGTTTTAGGTATGAAGTTATATACGGATGCATTTACACACTACAAAATGGGATATGCAAGTGCATTATCCTGGATTATGTTTGTTATTATTCTTATTTTAACATTATTTGTATTTAAGTCATCGGATGCATGGGTATACTATGAGGATGGAGGAGATAAAAATGAGAAAAAAAAGAAAAAAAGAAATCGTTAATTATATCTTATTAATCTTGGTTGCACTTGTTATGTTATACCCTTTAATTTGGCTTTTTTTTAGCTCATTTAAAGAAAACAGCGATATTTTTAATACTTCGTCCTTACTTCCGAGCAAATGGACCCTGGAGGGATATATAAATGGCTGGAAAGGGTCTGGGCAGTATACTTTTACAACATTTTTTATTAATACTTTTAAAATGGTAGTTTCTTCCGTTGTCTTGACAGTAATTTCGTGTTCCTTGGTAGGTTACGGTTTTGCCAGATTTGAATTTATAGGTAAGAAATTTTTCTTTGCCATAATGATAGCTACTATGATGTTACCTAATTCGGTAATGCTTATTCCAAGATATCTAATGTACAGGGATTTAAACTGGCTAGACAGTTACAAGCCCTTTATTATACCAAGTATTTTTGCGTCTAGTGCTTTCTTTATTTTTATGTTTATCCAGTTTTTTAGAGGCATCCCCAGAGAGCTTGATGAATCGGCTTATGTAGATGGCTGCGGTTCCTTTTGGTTATTTATAAAAATATTGATGCCTTTATCAAAACCCGCAATCTTTTCGGCTATGATTTTCCAGTTTATGTGGAGCTGGAACGATTTTTTTGGACCATTAATCTACATAAGTAGTGTGAGTAAATATCCCTTGGCATTGGCACTTCGTATGTCTATGGATGTAAATGCCTCCATAAGCTGGAATAATATTCTTGCTATGGCTTTAGTAAGCATCCTACCGTTGGTTTTCTTGTTCTTTTTTGCACAGAAGTATTTTGTAGAAGGAGTTGCTACAACCGGTCTAAAAGGTTGACAAAATAAATTAATCTTTGTAATTTTATTTAGCAAAGGTGGTGAATTAAGATGTATAAACTGTTGTTGGTAGATGATGAAGCAAAGCTTTTATCTGGTTTATGTGACTATTATCCTTGGAATGAGCTAGGGTTTGAAATTGCAGGTAAAATGTCGAATGGGAAACAGGCATATGATTATATATTGAATAATGAAGTGGATGTTGTTCTTACTGATATTTTAATGCCAGTTATGAACGGAATTGAATTGGCGGAGATACTCCACCGAGAAAAATTTGAACTTAAGGTAGTTTTTTTAAGTGGTTATGCGGATTTTAAATATGCTCAGAGAGCTTTAAAATACGGTGTAAAGGACTATATATTAAAGCCTGTGAAAACAGATGATATTAAGAATGTATTTACACAGTTGAAAAATAATCTGGACCAAAAAAAAGCAGCGTCTAAAGAGAACGATGAAAACTATTATCAAAGACTTATTCACAAGATAGAGCAATATGTGAAAAACAACCTGGCAGACGCCAATTTAGAAGATGCTGGTAAGCGTGTGAATTTAAGCAGCGGCTATATATCAACCCTCTTTAGACAGGAAACTGGAATGAATTTTTCAGAATATGTTCTAAAAGAAAAAATGTGTTATGCAAAAGAATTACTGATGGAACCGAATTATAAAACGTATGATGTCGCGGATTTGTTAGGTTATAAAAGCGCTAAGAATTTCAGTCGAACTTTTCGCACATTTTATGGTATGTCGCCGAGGGAGTACAGAAGGTTGGAATATGAAGAAAAAGAATAAGTTTGTCAGAAGAACAAAAACGACAAAATACCGGTTTGTAAAAAATAATTTTTTGCTGTATTTTTGTACGTTTACTTTGCCCGTTCTACTGCTAAGCGTTGTACTTTTTTACCGTATCTATTTAAATTCCCAAGTGACAGCGGAGGAAAAGTTAAACAATACGATAAACCTTGCAAAGGAATTGCTGTTGGATCTTGAAGAAGACGTAAAAGCACTTAATCTGGAAAGCGGCAATCTGAACATATACCTCTACCAAATGTTAAATTATAAGAAAATTGATTATACAACGACAATTGCCCTCCGCTATATATCGTCTTATCTGATAGCAATAAAGGATTCCAAGCAGAACATCGATTCCGTTTACTTTTATATGCCCAATAAGCTGGATCGGGTGCTGACCTCTGAGAATATGATTACGGAACTAAGCAGAATGGTGGATAAAGAGTGGCTGAAAGAATTTGATGGTATGGAGCATTCCGGTCTAAAAATTGTTCCGAGGAATATGAACAGACAGGTGCAAAATGACTGGTACCGGGTCTGTACGATTTTTCAAAAATACTCCTATTTGGATGGTGGAATAGCGGTTAACTATAATACAGAGAGAATAAATTCCCAGATGGATGATATGCTGTTTTACGATAAACAGTCTCTTTTAATACTTGATGAGGAAGGCCGATTATTATTTTCTAATTCTAACTTTAAGGGAAGCAATGCTGTATTGCAGAAAATGAAAAAAGTTAATGGACAGGAGAAAACTATATGGCTTGATAACGAGGAATATACACTGATAAGTTACTGGTATGAACCATTCTCAATTCGGATTATTACCTGTGTGCCTTTTAGCTCCGTAACTTCGTTTTTTTTCACTGGAATGCAGACCATAATTGTATTAATTGTTATGACCATTTTAAGTTCTATAGCGCTGTCTTATTATAGGGCAAACAGTGATTATGCACAGATGTATGCTATCATTGATATATTTGACAGGGCGAAAAGGAATATGGAACTGCCAGTTTTAAAGGATGGAGAATATAACCTACACACGCAGATTCTAAATAATATTATCCATACATTTGTGGAGAATAGCTATTTACAGGTCCAGATTTCGGAACGAAGATACAAACTTATGGCAACTGAATTAATTGCCTTGCAGTATCAGATTAATCCGCACTTTTTATTCAATACCCTGCAGGCGATTAATTATGAAATTCTTGATATTACCCATGGTAAGCCCACCCAAGCAAACAAAATGTTAGAAGATTTGTCAGATATTTTAAGGTTTTCCTTAGAGTCTCCCAATGAGAAAATAACCTTGGATAAGGAGATAGAAAATTGTAAAAAGTATATTGCAATCCAGCAAGTCCGATTGAATAATCAGCTTTTGGTGGAGTGGAGGATTGATGGGCAACTGCTAAATGCAAAAGTATTGAGATTATTATTGCAGCCGTTAATTGAGAATGCTATATCCCATGGCATACGCTACAAAGAGGGACAGAGTACTATCCGTATTAATATTTATTCTTATGGACAGGGTATTCGCTTTAAAGTAACGGATAACGGAATCGGGATGTCAGTAGAAAGACTGAAAGAAATAATATATTCTCTTAAGATAAACAATGAATTTTCTTCGGAACACATCGGTCTGTCTAATATTAACCAGAGACTTCAGTTAAGCTATCCGGGATCGGTTGGGCTTCACATTTTAAGTAAAGAAATGAAAGGTACTGTAATATATTTTGATATACCTTTCATTTTGGACTAAGGATAAAAACGTTTGCTAATATTTGAAAAAGTAAAACTATAATAAGATTTTTAGACGGAACAAGTTAGCCTTATCTGCCTTTTTCTTTTATAAGATGATTTCTCAAATTCTAAAAGATAGTGTATAATAAAATAGAAATAAAAATGGCATGACAAAAGAGCGAAGATGTAACTTCGCCATGACTTTGTTCATAAGTTTTTTGTGGTAAACTTCTATAACCAACATAGAAGATTACTTCAAACACTTTAGATGGTCATATCCCAAGATTAAGAGAATAGAGTTTCTTCAATCCCCAAATAGAATTTTACGATTTCGTATTGAAATTCTAGGCGGATTTATAAACAAAAAATTAAGGAGTTAAATAAAAATGATTTATACTTATCTTAAAAATAATTGGTATCTTAATTACCAAGAAAAAAAATTATCAACAGAAATACCAACATCATTATATAATACGTTGTTGACTCACAATATGATTGATGACCCTTTTTATAGAGATAACGAACTAAAATATCTTCCATTGAATAATGAAGATTATATATTTGAAACAAAGTTTAAATATAGTCCTACAAAAAATAAAGTAGAGTTAAATTTTTTGGGAATTGATACAATTTCTGAAATTATTTTAAATGATATAAAACTTGGTACAACAAATAATATGCATAGAGAATGGAAATTTGATGTAACAAGTTATTTAAAAGAAGAAAATCATTTGGTTGTAAAAATATTTTCACCAGTTAATTTTATAAAAGAAATGGATGAAAAAGATCATGTTGGTGGTTCTGTTCATGCAATGAAAGGTTTTCCACATTTAAGAAAAGCACACTGTATGTTTGGCTGGGATTGGGGTCCTAGAATTCCGGATTTGGGAATTTGGAGAAATGTATTTTTAAAAGAATATGATACCCATTTTATTAAAGATGTTTATTTCAAGCAAAAATTAATTGATAATTTTGTAGATGTATCAGTTGACGTAGAAGCAACAACGGAAAATTATAAAATCACTTTAACATCACCTAACAACGAAATAATTGATATAAATAACACGGGTATAACAAAAATAAAAAATCCGATGCTTTGGTTCCCAAACGGATTAGGAACTCCACATCTATATTTGTTAAAAGTTGAATTATTTGAAAAGGGTGTAGTTGTAGATACATATGAAAGAAAAATTGGACTTAGAGAATTAACTGTCGTACGAAAAAAAGATGAGTTTGGTGAAAGTTTTGCCCATTCAATAAATGGATTGGAATTTTTTGGCATGGGTGCAGATTGGATACCACAAGATAATCTTCTACCTAGAATTACAAAAGAAAATACTGAAATGATTTTAAAAGATTGTGCTTTAGCAAATTTTAATTGTATTAGAGTTTGGGGTGGTGGATATTATCCTGAAGATTATTTCTTTGATATTTGTGATGAACTTGGACTTGTTGTATGGCAAGATTTTATGTTTTCTTGTGCAAATTATAGACTCACTGAGGAATTCGAGGAAAACATTTGGTCAGAATTTGAAGATAATATTAAAAGAATAAGACATCATGCTTCTTTGGGGTTATGGTGTGGTAATAACGAAATGGAAATGTTTCAACTTGTTGGAGATTATGATGGGGATGACTCGACAAGAGCGGATTATATTAAGATGTTTGAATACTTAATTCCAAAAGCATTGAAAAAATATGATCCTAATACATATTATTGGCCAGCATCTCCATCTAGTGGCGGAAGTTTTTATAAACCAAATGATGAAAATATGGGAGATTGTCATTATTGGGCAGTGTGGCATAGAGAAAAACCTTTTAAAGATTTTAGAAATTATCATTTTAGATATTTATCTGAATTTGGATTTCAGTCTTTTCCTATGTTAGACACAATAAAAAGTTTTACTTTAGAAGAAGATAGAAATGTTTTTTCAAGAGTTATGGAAATGCACCAAAGAAACGATAGTGCAAATGGAAGAATTCTTAAATATTTATCGCAAACATATTTATATCCGAATAGTTTTGAGAGTTTAATATACGCATCTCATTTATTACAAGCAGAGGCGATAAAATATGGAGTTGAACATTTTAGGCGTTATCGTGGAAGATGTATGGGTACAATATTTTGGCAATTAAACGATATTTGGCCAACAGCATCTTGGGCATCAATTGATTATTCGGGAAGATGGAAGGCACTACAATATTATGCAAAAAGATTTTTTGCACCAGTAACAGTTTCTTTTGAAGAAGTTAGTGAATTAACAAGTAGAGTCTCTATTGTTTCTGAACCTTCTAAAGTTAATATTGGTGGTAAATTTTGTGTTAAAAATGAAACGTTAGAGGATGTTAATACTGTTTTAAATTATAGTATTTGTAATAACAAAGGTGAAGTATTAGAAAGAAATTCGATTGAAGTTAAGGTGGAAAAATTGTCTGTTAAATGGCTTGAATATCTAGACTTTAGCAACTATGATTTTAAAAATACTTATCTTAAATATGATTTAACAATGAAAGATAAAGTTATTTCAAAAGATACTGTATTATTTACAGCACCAAAACATTTTGAATTTGAAAAACCACAATTTGATATTGAAGTAATGGATAATAAAATAAGAATTGGTACAAATACATTTGCAAAAAATGTTTATATTTTTGCTGATGATAGTGACTTATTATTAAGTGATAACTATTTTGATATTAACAATGAAAATGTATCTGTTGAAGTCTTAAGAGGAAATCCCCAAAATATCAAAGTTATGTCTGTATACGATATTAGATAATAAAATAACGCAAATGTCGTAAGCGTCAAACGAAGCACGCATTGAAAAAGCTCCCTGGAGGCTTATAATAATCTCTAGGGGGCTTTAATTTGCACTTATTTGGTATCTTGTCTGACTAAGGTAATATTTCACTTATCTCTTATCATTTTTGAGACGGTAAATAAACAGGAATATAAAAGCCTGATAGTAATTATCTGTAGAATATTTTCTACGTAACCTGTCACAAGCTGGTTTTTTTATCTGAAAATACAGAGTGTACTTATCCCATTTCTCTGTCAAATTTCCTTGATTTTATCTTGACTTCTACTTGTTCATTGGATATACTGTTCTAGCGCAGTAATCTAACGTGTGATTGACCTTTTGTATCTACAGAGGTACTGTAAATAAGCAGTCGTGGCGGAATTGGCATACGCGCTAGACTAAGGATCTAGTGAGCATTGCGCTCGTACGGGTTCAAGTCCCGTCGACTGCA
>JBKEAO010000123.1:0-30783 GCA_047972335.1 Anaerocolumna sp.
ATTGCAATGGTTGTAGTAGGACCAGAAGCAATTCAGACCAGTATAGAAATAAAGAATTTTGACGAGATACTGAATAATGTGGCTGCCTTTATTATTGCAGGCATGGTTTGTATGACCAATACAAGTGTAATCTCCTTATCACTAGAAGGTAAGAATATTTGGTTGATAAAATCCTTGCCAATCACTCCAAAAACTTTATATGACAGTTATTTGGTGACAAATTTCATCTTTACAATACCAACAAGTCTGATATGCTCCTTATTATTTTGTATTGCATTAAAGACTGGATTACTGGCTACCATAATTATATTTATAACTCCAATTATATTCTCTGTGTTTACTTCAGTGATTGGTATCTTTATTAGTAACCGAATGGCGTTCTATAACTGGCCAGATGAAACAAGCCTGGTAAAGCAAAGTGCACTTAGTATGATTGGAATTTTAGGTGGCATGGTTTTCTTATTCCTATGTGGAATTGTAGTAAACATAGGTATAATCCCCATTGCGCCAGATTTACTTACACTGATCATAAATGGTGTTATCTTAATACTGACATTATTTATTTATAAATGTGAGAGTACTCGACCTATTAAAGACTAGAAAATACAGAAAGAAGACAAAATGTTAGTGACAAAAGAAAATTTTAAGCACACCATAATAGCTTCCTATATAGGTTATATCACCCAGGCTATAGTAAATAATTTTGCACCATTACTTTTTTTAACCTTTCAGAGAACTTACGGTATTACTTATGATAAAATTGCTTTACTAGTAACTGTTAATTTTACAGTGCAACTTACCGTTGATATATTATCTGCAAAAATTATAGATAAAATAGGATATAGAGTTGCTATTGTATCAGCCCATATTTTTGCAGGAATTGGTTTAGCCAGTTTGGCATTTTTACCTGAAATAGTACCAAACTCTTATCTTGGCCTGCTTATTGCAATTGTCTTATATGCAATTGGCGGTGGTATTATAGAAGTTTTAGTTAGTCCAATTATTGAGGCTTGTCCAACAGAAAACAAAGAAGCCTCTATGAGTCTTTTACATTCCTTTTATTGTTGGGGACAGGTTAGTTTGGTTTTACTTTCGACTTTGTTTTTTACCATCTTTGGTATTAGTAATTGGAGGATCCTTGCACTAATATGGGCAATTATACCTTTGTGTAATAGTATATATTATGCTAGAGTTCCTATTAATGAATTAACGCATGAGGGGGATGAAATCCCTCTAAAAACACTATTTACCTCCAAACTATTTTGGTGTTTACTCATAGTCATGGTTGGTGCAGGTGCATCTGAACTTGCAATGAGCCAATGGGCATCTGCATTTGCTGAGGCTGGTCTTAAGGTGTCAAAGACCGTAGGAGATTTGGCAGGACCTTGTACTTTTGCTATATTTATGGGACTATCTAGAGTATTCTATGCAAAATTTAGTGATAAGATTAATCTGACATATTTTATGACTGGTAGCGGTGTTTTATGTATTATCAGCTACTTAATGTCTTCCTTAAGTAAAAATCCAGTGTTAGCTTTGGTCGGATGTGGAATTTGTGGTTTATCCGTTGGTATATTATGGCCTGGTACCTACAGTATTGCTGCCAAAAGGATGAAAAGAGGGGGCACTGCATTGTTTGCTATGCTTGCTCTTGCTGGTGATTTAGGCTGTGCCATAGGTCCTGCTACGGTAGGTGTGGTTTCAAGAATGTACGGTGAAGATTTAAAAAAAGGTCTCTTGGTAGCTTGTATATTTCCTATTATTTTCATAATTGCATTATTATGCAGCAACAGATTAAAAGGCTCCTCTACTCAAGTATAAGTCACAGGGCAATCATAGGATTATAGGGTTAATAGGAATATGAAAAAATGTCTGGTATAATAAGAATATCTTCTATAAACCCTGGTGTAGCTCTGTTTGCCATTGGTCTTGACCGGTGTCGCATCGGTACAAACCTCATGGTTGCAACATAAAAGGTCAATAACAGTATATATATCAATCATAAATCAATACAAATAAAAAGAACCAATGGAGGTTATTATGACAGAGGATAAGAAACAATTAGGTGGATACTTTTTTGTTCATTTTACAGGAGAAAACACAAAAGATGGAGAGCAGGTATATTTCTCCTTAAGTAAAGATGGTCTTCATTGGGAGGACCTAAACAATGGACAAATTGTACTGCGTTCAGAAATGGGACAAAAAGGAATAAGAGATCCATTTATCGTACGCTCACCCAAAGAGGATAAATTCTATTTAATCGGCACAGATTTAAGAATTGCTTCAGGTATGACTTGGCAGGAGGCTGTAACAGTTGGAAGTAAAGATATAATTGTTTGGGAATCAAAAGATTTAATTCATTGGTCTGAGCCATGGGCTGTCACAGTTGGCATTCCTACTGCAGGATGTGTCTGGGCACCAGAAGCTATTTATGATGAAAAAGAAGACAACTTTTTTGTATTCTGGGCTTCTAATACAAAGGAAGGCAATGAGGAGCCTAAACAAAAAATATATGCTGCTAGAACCAAAGACTTTAGAAACTTTACAAAGGCAGAAAAATATATGGAGATGGACAATCATGTAATTGACACAACCATGATCTTTCACGATGGTAATTATTATAGATATTCTAAAGATGAAACAATCAAAAACATTAGAGTTGAAAGAGGAACTTCTTTAGCAGCCGATTCTTTTACAGTTATGGAGGTGCCAGCTTTTAAAAATCTAACAGGAATTGAAGGACCTGAAATCTTTAAATTTAATGATAGAGATGAATGGTGTTTAATCGTTGATCGGTACGCAACAAACGGTGGGTATTTACCATTAGTCACTTCTGATCTATCAAAGGGTGACTTTAGGATTCTTGCTGATGATGATTTTTTCTTTGGGCATACAAAAAAACGTCATGGTGGAGTGATTAATATTACAGAAGAAGAGTATGAAAGATTAAAGAATTTCTATTAAATAAATGGAAACGAAGCTTGAGTAAATCATATAAAAGGGGAGATATATTCATGAGTCTATATGTCATGCTTATGGAAAATATAAAGGAATTAAACTTTGAAGTCATACAAGCCCATGTTGAACATTTAAGTGAATTGGATTCTAACCATAAATTATATTTATGTGGTCCTTTTACGGATTATAAAGGTGGCATGGTAATATTTAAAGTAGCAACTTTTGAAGAAGCGAAAGTATTAGCAGAAAGAGATCCTTTTATTGCTTGGGGTTATAAAAATTATGAATTACGTACATTAGAAGTTGCACATAAAGAAAATAATTATTTGATTTAATTCATACAAGACTTTTATATGACACGATATTTCGTAAGAATATAGAACATAATAATATTAGCTGCATAGAATAAAATAGTTTATTATGAAGCAGGTAAAGGAATGGATAATTCACAAACATCAACTTGTACCAATATATACTTCGACCATGAACAGTTAGAGGTTTATAACGTACTCTCAAGACTTTGGATTGAACACGTTCTTTGGACCAGGGGATATATTAAAAGTCAGATTAATAATTTAGCTGATCTTGAAGAAGTTACTAAGAGACTACTTAGAAACCCCGCTGATTTTGCGGATGTTTTAGAGCAATTTTATGGGGAAGATAATGCAGCATTGTTTGAATCTTTATTCACTGAACATGTGATTATTGCGTCAGAAATAATAAAGGCAGTAATAAATAATGATGTTAATACATTTGAAGAAAAAGAGAAGGAATGGTATGCCAATGCTGATGAAATATCATTATTTTTGGCAGGGATAAATCCTAATTGGGATGATGAAATGTGGAAAAATATGTTCTATGAGCATTTAGATATGACTCAAAACCAATTTCTACTGATGTTAAACAGTCATTATGCAGATAGTATCACACAATATGATTTTATACAAGATGAGGCACTCATCATGGCAGATTATATGGCATGTGGTATCATACAACAATTTCTTATGTGATTTATTTATAAGCGAGTGTAGTTATGTTAACCCAATACCCACAATTTAAATTATTATATAGATATAAAGTTCACTTTTCGAAGGATAGATTTTGAGGAGCTGAACTTTTTTATCGATTGTATTTAGACTTTTTTATTGCTGTTACGATTCCTCAATTGAAATGTGCATTTTAACTGCAAAGTTTGAGTAATGAATTTATGATCAAATTTTAGTACAAGCAGAATAGAATAATTTCTTGTTTCTATGAAACACTACTTATATACTCTAACTTCAAATTTATCTTATAAAATACAGATAAGATTAGGAAAGATAAAAATAGGTAAGATAGAAATAGGTAAGATAGAAATAGGTAAGATAAATATAGGTATCATATCTTTATCTGTGAAGTATGAGTTTTATAAGCAACTTGTAACCGTTTTTAGTTTATATGGAGTGATCATAATCTATGGAAAATTTAAATAGCAATATGAATGGTAGTTTAGATGGTAATATGAATGGTAGTTCAGATAGTAATACGAATAGCAGTTTAAATGGCAATATGAATGGTAGTTTAAATAGTAGTATAAATGAAACCAATATAAGCAATGGTTTGAACAAAAAAAATAACATCAATCCATCTCAATTACCTATGATGGCTTTAGAAGATATTCCTGTGCAAAAACCAGATGCAAAGCAAATCGTTGCTTTAGTTAAGACAAGTGGTAAGGTGACTGGTTATCAATTATCTGATGGACAAGTGTTAAACAAAGAAGCTGGTGTAACACTTGCAAGGCAAGGTGGAATAGCAGGAGTAGGAATTGGTGTAAGAAATGGTAACGAATATTTAAAATCACTTCCGGATGGGTCTGATAAAAATAATCTAGGGAACCTGCCTGCCATATCAAGCAAAAGTGAAAGCAATAATGTAAAGTAAAATATTTTATCTTAAATCTGTTCGAAATCTTTCATTTGTTTTATTAGAAAAATGGAGCTGCCGCACGAATACATAACATAGTGCGACGGCTCCCTTCTAATTCAATAAATTCTTTCCATACAATGTGGACAACAATACGAACTATCTTTGTCATTTATAAAATCATTATCATTTAAGTTAAATTTCATTGGCAATCTTTTCTTACAATAGGGGCAATTCCAGAATAAAAATGAAATGACTATAAATACTATAAAAAATGTCACACCAATTATTGGAAGTAAAGGAAGACGTGTTAATACACCCATAATATTAAATAGAAGTGATAGAAACAAACATATCAAAGATGTTCGTCGTAATGTTAATAATATTTTTGTTTTTTTAATAATCATATGAACTCCTACATAAAACTTTTATTTTATTATATCGTCTACATAAAGTATATATTTATATAAAATTGTAATAATTTTTAAATTTTATTACTGTATTTACAGTTAAAAGTTCAAGTGAATCTTAATTCCTTTAGGATGCCGCCTAAAATACAATGGAACCTTTATAAATTGATTATAATGTTGAATAAAATGTTATGTCAATACATAATGAAATATATTTTTTAAAATATTTATTTTTGTAACATATGTTACAGAAATAGTATCTTAATCCTGTTATTATAAACACATAAACAAAAACAACTTGGCAAAGCCAGTCAACTTGTAGAAGCTAGTCATACAAGTAAATATAAATGATATCAGGAGGATATAAAGAATGGAAAACAAAATGTTTTGCTATCAATGTCAAGAAACCGCAGGTTGCGTAGGTTGTACACAAATGGGGGTGTGTGGTAAGACCCCTGAAGTTGCAGCAACACAGGATCTATTAGTTTATGTAACAAAAGGAATTTCTTTAGTTACTACAAAATTAAGAGAAGAAGGTAAGAAAGTATCTACAGAAATTAACCACCTTATTACCTTAAACCTTTTCACAACAATTACAAATGCTAACTTTGATAAAGAAGCACTTTTAAACAGAATATTCCTTACATTAAAAGCAAAAAGCGAACTTTTAAATGAACTTTCTACAACGGAAGGTTTATCTGATGCAGCTTTATTTGAAAGCTATAACATGGAAGTCCTTGAAGCAAAAGCACTTACAGTTGGTGTTCTTGCAACAGAAAACGAAGATGTTAGAAGTCTTAGAGAATTAATCACATATGGTTTAAAAGGTCTTTCTGCATACAGCAAACATGCTAATGCTTTACTAAAAGATGATGAAGAAGTAGATGCATTTATGCAAAGAGCGTTATCTAAAACATTAGACGATACATTAACTGCTGATGAATTAGTAGCACTTACCTTAGAAACTGGTAAATATGGTGTAAATGGTATGGCTTTACTAGATTCTGCAAATACTACAGCATACGGTAATCCCGAAATTACAAAAGTAAATATTGGAGTAGGCAATCGTCCTGGTATCTTAATCTCTGGACATGATTTAAGAGATATGGAAATGCTATTAAAACAAACTGAAGGTACAGGAGTAGATGTATATACTCACTCTGAAATGCTTCCAGCGCACTACTATCCAGCATTTAAGAAATATACACACTTTGTAGGAAACTATGGTAATGCTTGGTGGAAACAAAAAGAAGAATTTGATTCCTTCAATGGACCAATTCTTATGACAACTAACTGTATTGTACCACCTAAAGATAGTTATAAAGACAGAATCTTTACAACTGGATCAGCTGGTTTCCCTGGATGTAAACACATTTCTGGTGATATCGGTGCAGAAAAAGATTTTTCTGAAATCATTGCACTTGCTAAAACTTGTGCAGCTCCAACTGAAATTGAAACTGGAGAAATCATTGGTGGTTTTGCACACAATCAGGTTCTTGCTCTTGCAGACAAAGTTGTAGATGCAGTTAAAACTGGCGCAATCAAAAAATTTGTGGTTATGGCTGGTTGTGATGGTAGAGCAAAATCCAGAAATTACTATACAGATTTTGCAAAAGCACTTCCACAAGATTCTGTTATTTTAACAGCAGGTTGTGCAAAATATAAATATAACAAATTAGAACTTGGTGATATTGGTGGTATTCCTCGTGTCCTTGATGCAGGTCAATGTAACGATTCTTACTCCCTTGCAGTAATTGCTCTTAAATTAAAAGAAGTATTTGGTCTTGAAGACATTAATGATCTTCCAATCATCTATAACATTGCTTGGTATGAGCAAAAAGCAGTTATCGTATTATTGGCATTATTACACTTAGGAGTAAAAAACATACATTTAGGACCTACATTACCAGCATTCCTTTCACCAAATGTAGCTAAAGTATTAGTAGAAACTTTCGGAATTGCAGGAATTCAATCTGTAGAAGAAGATATGGAATTATTCTTTGGTGAAGGTGAAGAAGAAGTAGCAGCAACAGTGACAGATGGAGCAATCAATAAGGATATGTTAATTGGAGATATTCTTCGTCTTGATGCAACACTTGCTTCTGTATTAATGGAATGTGGTATGCATTGTCTTGGATGCCCATCCTCTCAAATGGAATCCATTGAAGATGCATGCGTAGTACACGGAATCGACGTAAATATCGTATTAGACAAATTAAATCAAGCATTTAACGCTTAAGGAGTAAATATATGAGTGCATTTTTAGGACCAATTCATTACTGGCTATATAATAAAGTAACTTTACAGGAAAATTTAATTGATGAAATCATTTATTTTGCAGAAAAAAATAAGTATTCATCAAATCTTTCAGAAATTTTGACTGAACAATTTGGTAAGCCTGAAAATCTTCCTCTTGAAGAAATTATAGATGGTGGCAATATTCACGGCTGGTTACAAGGGAAAATAGCGATATCTGAGCACAGGCTTGCACTTTCAGTAACAACTTTGTTAAATCAGGATAAAAATATTTTTGACCAGTTAAAGAGTATCTTCTTTAACTGGGGTCAAAAACATGCTGTTGAAAGTGATGCTACAGTAGAAGATGCATTCAAATTATTAAATGATACCTTAATCGATGGAATGCCTTGTGACTGGGTAAATGAAGTAGTCAGTGAATCTGAAAACGAAGTTGTTTGGAAGCGTACAATGGATGTTCACGGAAAATATTGGAATGATGTAGAAGGTAATGTAAATGATTACTATTCCCTTCGTCAAGAACTAATCAAAGGTATCTTCTCAGATAGCCATATAGACTTTCAATCTGTTGGAGATTTCACTTACTCACTTACAAGGAGGTAAACATGTATAGTATAGAGTTAATGATGCATGAACATGAATATATACTAAAATTCATAGCGACTGCTAAAAGAGCTTGTATTGGTATACTTGAAGGTAAGGAAGTTGTTGTAAAAGATTTTGAAAATATGATTGTATTTGCAAGAAATTATGCAGATAAACATCATCATGGAAAAGAAGAGCAGATCTTATTTAAAGAAATGGTTAATCACTTAGGAAATATTGGTGTAAATCTGATTCAACATGGAATGCTTGTGGAACATGATTTAGGCAGACTTTTCATGAGTGAATTAGAAACTGCTCTAAAATCTTATGAAGAGACACCTTCTTCTGAAGCTAAGTTAGAGATTGTTGCTAATGTAGTTGGTTATGCAAATCTTTTAAAAAGACACATTGGGAAAGAAGATGAGTTAATATATAAATTTGCAGAAGAAAAACTTCCAAAAGATGTTTTAATCTCTGTAGATGAACGAACCAAAATGTTTGAAGACGATGCAACGGAGAAAAAAATTCAGGATAAGTATTTAATGATATTAGAAGAGTTAGAAGCTAAATATTAATCAGTAAAAATATAAACCCAAACTTGAATTAGAACTATGTAAATAATTTTTTCATGAAATCTCACAGAATGAGTATACTGGTTCACCAAACCAAGCTCATATCTGTGAGGTTTTTCCAGATAATTATCAAATATAAACTCTGCCAATATCATATCGACAGAGCAAAAGTATGAGTGAATCTAACACATTACAGATGACGAAAGAAACTTCTCTAGTTCCGTCATAATTAATCCTTCCGTAACTTTAAAATTCCTCACAATACAAAAACCTTTTTTAACATAAAGTTTAATTGCAGGTGTATTTGCTTTTCCTGTGCATACGATTATTTTACGAATTACAGTATTCATTTCTTCAATATGGTCTAATAATTTCATGCCAATCCCTTTTCGAAAATGAGCTGGATGAACACAAACTCTGTGTATATCCAATATACCCTCCTCTATTTTAAAGGAAAGTAGGCCCACAAGATCTTTCCCCTCAAAATACCCATAAAATGTTTCGTCACATTCTATCAACTTATCTACCCTATCTTTTAAAGGTGGTATATCATAGAATTGAATGAGCTTTGCCTCTTCTTGATAGGAAAGCAATTGTAATTTTAGCACCTCATTAGCTATTTCTTTATCATGTATATTTAATATCTGAACCATCATTATCTCCATAGAAGTTATTTATTATTTTCAATCTATTTTGTACAAAGTCAATATACTTTTAAATTCACTCATATTGCACAAAATAATTACTCTTTTAAGTCCAATCCATAATCTCTTATAACAGTCTTTAACTCTTCAATATAGATAGTAGCTTGCTTGCTTAGTTGCACCTGATGATTGGAAATCCAGCCTATATTGATAATTTCATCCACGATCAAAGGAATAGAGACTATGTTAGTGCCATTTAGATCGGTGTTTAAAATACCGGTAGATATGGTGTATCCATTTAATCCAATTAAAAGATTAAATAAAGTTGCTCTATCACTGATATGAAGACTTTTCTTATGGAAAACTGTACTTAAAATTTCCTCAGAAAAGTAAAAGGAATTATGTTCCCCCTGTTCAAATGAGAGATAAGGATATTCCACTAAATCTTCAAGATACACTTCCTTTTTTTTGGCCAATGGATTAGAAGTACTTACAAATATATGTGGTTTAGTTTCAAATAAGGAATGAAAAACAAGTTTACTTTCTCGCAGTAGCTTTTCAATTACCTTCTTATTAAAAGCATTTAAGTATAAGATGCCAATCTCACTTCTTAGATTTTTGACATCCTCAATGATTTCTATAGTACGTGTTTCCCTTAATGTAAATTCATATTCATCTGAGCCGCTCTTTTTCACCAAATTTACGAAGGCATTGACAGCAAATGCGTAGTGTTGTGTGGAGATAGAGCATAATTGTCTAGAAGGCTTTTTATTCAGATACCTTTGTTCTAGGAGTCCTGCTTGTTCAACCACCTGTCTTGCATAAGAAAGAAACTCGGTTCCATCTGGTGATAATGTGATTCCTTTTGTGGTGCGATAAAAAACTTCGATACCAAGTTCAGTTTCTAATTCCTTGATTGCGCTAGACAAGGTGGGTTGGGTAATATATAGTCGTTTCGCTGCCTCGTTTATGGAACCGCAGTTAACTACCTCTATCATATATTTTAATTGTTGAAGTGTCATAATTGCTCCGTTCATTTTTGATAATATCTTTTACAAACTTAAATTTATCAAGTATTTGCATGATCTATTGTGTGTGAAGTTTTAGGAACTTACTAGCAGACCTTTGTAGAAAATGATATTTTTATTATAACATAAAATGAGAAAAAGTAATACATTTCATAATACCTGTGTGAATTTCATGCTTTTTTATAGTACAAAAATCTTGTACTTTATGAAAATTACCTTGTGGTACAACTAAGATTACTTATTATTCAAAATAATATATTTTTATTACAAATTCTTATAAAACAATAATTGAAATAAAAATATATTTATGATAGACTGTCAGAAACGGTGCCAAAGGGGGTCATATTATCAAACCTTACAAAGAATTGACAAGGGAAGAATTATTGACATTAAAAGAGGATTTGAAAAAACAGTATAAGCAAATGAAAGCAAAGGAACTTAACCTGGATATGTCAAGGGGTAAGCCTTGTTTAGACCAGTTAGATTTATCAATGGAAATGATGGATATTTTAAGCAGTTCATCAGATTTAAGCTGTGACGATGGAACGGATTGTCGTAACTATGGTGTTCTAGATGGTGTATATGAAGCAAAGAAACTGATAGGGCATATTATTGAAGTGCCTGCAGAGAATATCATTATATATGGTAATTCAAGCCTTAACATCATGTATGATACAATTTCTAGATCCATGACTCATGGAGTAATGGGAAGTACACCTTGGTGTAAACTGGATCAAGTGAAATTTTTATGTCCAGTACCAGGATATGACAGACATTTTGCGATTACTGAATATTTTGGAATAGAAATGATTAACATTCCAATGACAGCAGCTGGCCCGGATATGGACATGGTTGAAAAATTAGTCTCAGAAGATGAGAGTATAAAGGGGATTTGGTGTATACCAAAGTATTCTAACCCACAAGGAATTACCTACTCTGATGAAACTATTCTTCGTTTTGCAAAATTAAAACCTGCCGCAAAAGATTTTAGAATCTATTGGGACAATGCATATAGTATTCATCATTTATATGAAGATGATCAAGAAAATATATTAGAAATATTAGAAGAATGTAAACGTGCTGGTAAACCAGATATGGCGTATAAATTTTCATCTACCTCTAAAGTTAGTTTTCCAGGGTCTGGAGTAGCAGCCATTGCAACCTCTCCTAATAATCTTGTTGATATTAAAAAACAATTGGCTATTCAGACAATTGGACATGATAAAGTAAATCAATTAAGACATGTAAGATTCTACAAGAACTTAGAAGGTATTACTGCCCATATGAAAAAACATGCAGATATTTTACGTCCTAAGTTTGAGGCTGTCCTTGAAATTCTTGAAGCAGAACTTGGGGAACTTGAAATAGGAAGTTGGCATAAACCAAAGGGTGGTTACTTCATTTCCTTTGATTCACTAGATGGATGCGCCATAAAAATTATTGAAAAAGCACAAAAAGGTGGTGTTAAGATGACCCCCGCAGGAGCAACCTATCCTTATGGCAAAGATCCTCATGATTGCAATATAAGAATTGCTCCCTCATTCCCTTCAGCTGATGATTTACAATTAGCAACAGAACTGTTTATCTTGTGTGTAAAGTTAGTAAGTATCGATAAAATATTAGAATCAAAATAAATAAAAAAGGCAGGAGTTCATTCTAGAACTCTTGCTTTTTTATTTATATCTCCATTTATATCTCCATTTATATCTCCATGTATATCTCCATAAATTAATTCATTTATTCATAACCTTGGTATTTTAAAGTTAGGCCCGCAGTTCTCTTTTCTCATATAAAATATAAGTTCCTATCAGTAAAATAACTATGAGGAGCAAACTACAAAGTATTGCCACAGGCTGCAATCCTACACCTTTTACAATAGCTACGTAACTAAAATATTTAAAAGGAGATAGAAGATTAAGTACATTTAACTGATCTGTTATATCAGTGACTCTTGAAATAATATACCCAACTAACATACCATTCACAGCAATGGTACCAGCGGACTTAGGCTTAGTAAGAAGTGTAGATAAAAACAATCCAAAACTTAGATAAATGAATTGTACAAATAGCATGCTTACAAAAAACCACGATAATTCATTGTTAATCGATTCGCCCTTATTATATATAGAAACAATACTTACGGATGATACCCAAGTAATTATATTTATAAGTAATACATTTAGCGCTGCAGCCACTAATTTAGATGTAACTACAGAACCTCTTGTTATCGGTTTTACCATTAGAAATTCACTGGTTTTATCTCTTTCCTCTTTAGAAAGAATACCAGCACCAAGTAGAGCTGCATGTATACATACAGTAATCTCAATATATAAGAATAACATGGCAAAATATCCAGAAATAGTAGTAACGTCAAAGGAACTCATACCAAATAATGCTTTCACCGTATGGGGTAAATCATTAAATATTGCAATGGAATCGCTACCTTTTGAATAGGCTGAATACTTTCCCATACCGGTTAATACAAGCAGCACTATACACACTGCCCAGATAATAAATGCCTTTCTATTTGCTTTTAATTCTCTTAAGAACAAAGTCATAAATGGTCTCCTTTCTTAATTAAGCTGCGTGTATATCTCTTTTTGCATAGATAGAATAAGTGGTTATTATTGATAACACGATTATTATGAATGCTGCAATAACATATTGGACCTCATACTGTGACGAATATAAAAGATCGGTATAATTTACAAAGCGAAAAGGCGAGATGAATCGTAGGATGTCATCTTTATCCTGAGCTAGTACTGCACCCATAATATAAAGGCCAAAGACTATTCCCAAGGAGATGGGTAATACTGATTTTAATCTAGGTAATAAAATTGATACGATTAAACCTATTGCAAAAAAGGTTATCTGTAGAAGCAGTAAAGTCAAATTCATCATAAAAAATAGTTTATTAGAATAATCTGTTGTTTTTACTACATTAATGTGAAAACTAACACCTATATAATATAGTAGCCAAGTAACTACTAACATGGTTAATCCAGCCAATATTTTACTTGTGACAATACTAGTTCTTTTCATTGGTTTTACCAAAAGAAAGTCAGAAGTTTTCTCTCTATATTCCTTTGATAAGATGGAAGTTCCATATATCATTCCTTGAATTGCCCCACACAAAACCACAAAGGTTAATATCATGGAGTAATAACCTAACACACTTGTTATGGTATCTAGAGAAACACCAAGTAGAGCCCTTACTGATTCTGGATATCCCTCTAATAAATTCTTAAAATGTATCATATCATCAGCAAGACTACTATATATAGAAAAGTATACAAAACTTAAGCAAAGCATCGAAATGCACCAGCCAATGGAGGATTTTAACAAGGCCTTAAGCTCAAAAATAAACACATTCATAAAGCTAGACCTCCTTGGTGTAATAATGCATAAATATTTCTTCAAGGTCCGGATCGTCTACTGTAATATTTCTAACTTCAAGTTCAGCTACTTTTCTTAGTATTAAGTTTATGTTACCTTTAAAAATAAAGGAGGCTGTATTTTGGTTGACAACTAAATTATTCACACCCTCTAAATGAAATAGGGTAGCATCAAGGTCATTTACAGTTTCAATCTTCATTCGTTTGTAGTTATTCTCTTGTAAGACGCTCATTTTTTCAACTTTTAATATCTTGCCTTCTTTTATAAAAGCCACTTGGTCGCACAACTTTTGCACTTCACTTAAAATATGAGAGGAAAAGAATACTGTGGCACCTTTCTTATTCTCTTGTTGGATTAATTCAAAAAACCTTTGTTGCATCAGAGGATCTAATCCACTAGTTGGCTCATCTAAAATAATTAACTTTGGTTCGTGAAGCAACCCTTGCACAATTCCAACTTTCTTCTTATTACCATAAGATAAATTATCTATTTTCTTATTTAGGTCTAAGTCCATAATATCAGCTAGTTCATGAATTCTTTTGATACAGTCTTTTTTGTAAAAACTTGCTGAATACTTTAGTAATTCGATTACTTTCATATCATCATAATAAAATACTTCACTTGGTAGGTAACCTACTTGATTTCTTACCTCTGGACAGGTAATACAACTTTTACCAAATATTTTTGCAAAACCAATCGTTGGATGAATCAGACCTAACAGTGTTCTAATAGTCGTTGATTTACCTGCACCATTTGGTCCTATAAACCCAAATATCTCTCCCTCCATGACAGTTAAGTTAACATCTGTAACACCTCTGGATTTACCATAAGATTTTGTTAAATTATTAATTTCTATGGCCTTCATAGAAATACCCTACCTTTCTGCATCTGCAACAATTCATACCTAACAAACCATTAACTAATTACCATTTTAAACCTTTTTCAATGTCTATACAATCTTTATTTATGTCAAATAGGTATTTGCAGTATAATTTTAGAATTTTATTAGTAATATTTACTTTCTTCATTATAGTATAGAATATAAAATTATTTATTATATATGAAATTAGTAATTATTACTGATTTTTTAAAATATATATTTCATAACCATATAAAATATGATATACTAATGGTAATTTAAATACGAAAGTTAGAGTTAGGAGCATTGTACATGATACATGAAATTTTACCACAAGTTTTTCATAACAACTTTGAGAATAGTGCACCAGGTGAAGAAGATTTCATTTTAATATTTGCTGGTAATAAGATGTATTTTATTAAGGAAGAACAAGATGATCTTATTTTCCCTCGTTATAAAGATATAAAAAAGTATATGCGTGATTTTATTTACTTATTTTCAATCGATCAACATAGCTTTTACTTATGTATGAATTACAGTGAAGACTTAAGTGTTAATTTGCATCATAAATTGATATTAGAAAACATTAGTATTTTTAGAGAATATAGACCATCTTATATGGCTTTTGCAGGTATAACTGGAAGTCAACTTTATAGATGGTACAGTCATAATCAATTCTGTGGCAAATGTGGTAGTTCTACCATTCAGTCAAAGAAGGAGAGAGCCCTAGAATGTGAATCCTGTCATTCCGTAATATATCCAAAGATTTCACCAGCTGTTATCGTTGCTATATACGATGGTAATAAATTGCTTTTATCTAAGAATGTGTATGGGGATTATAAGCGATATGCTCTTATAGCAGGTTATGTAGAGATTGGCGAAACCCTTGAAGAGGCAGTCAAGAGAGAGGTTATGGAGGAAGTCGGTCTTAAGGTTAAGAATATTAAATATTATAAAAATCAACCTTGGTCATTTTCAGATACATTATTAGTCGGTTTTACTGCGGAACTAGATGGAAGCGCTGAAATTACTCTCGATACCACTGAGCTATCTGAGGCAGTATGGTTTCATAGAGAAGATGTTCCCAAAGATGATATACACATAAGCCTTACAAGAGAATTAATGGAGGCCTTTAGAGATCATAAATTTTAAGAAATAGAGAGGAATTACAATATGGAAAATGTTTTATTTGCGTTTGGTTTAACCGTGCTAGCTGGTCTAGCTACTGGTATCGGTAGTTTAATAAGTTTTTTATCAAAGAAGTTTAGCCCTAAATTTTTATCAGTCAGTCTTGGATTTTCAGCGGGGGTTATGATTTATGTATCCATGGTGGAAATATATTCAAAAGCGAATACTTCCCTTGCCAATGCCTTAGGAACAAAACCTGGTGCATGGGTTACTGTTATATCTTTTTTTGGAGGTATGTTTTTAATTGCGATCATTGATAAATTAGTTCCAGAGCATGAGAACCCTCATGAAATACATAAGGATCCAACTTTAATTGAAGACTTAGAAGGTATAGTAACTACAGATGAAGTCATAAATGAGCTACCAAAAGATATTTCAAACGAAAGAACAGATGAAGTAATCTCAAAAGATATCATGAAAGAGAATGATTCTTCCAGTAAAGAAAAAAACCCAAGACTATTACGTATGGGCCTATTTACAGCACTTGCTATTGGTATTCATAACTTCCCTGAAGGATTAGCAACTTTTATATCTGCACTACAAGAGCCTACCATTGCAATTTCTATAGCTGTTGCAATTGCAATACACAACATTCCTGAAGGAATGGCAGTATCCGTACCAGTGTATTACGCAACTGGCAGTAGAAAAAAAGCATTTTTATACTCCTTTTTATCTGGTTTGTCAGAACCTGTAGGTGCCCTAATTGGTTATCTCATATTACGTCCCTTTATCAACGATGTAGTATTTGGTGTTGTATTTGCAAGTGTTGCTGGTATTATGGTATTTATCTCCTTAGATGAATTACTTCCTTCTGCAAGAGAATATGGTGAACACCATTTATCCATATATGGAATGGTTGCAGGTATGATCGTGATGGCTGTTAGTTTATTGCTATTTTTATAATTAATTCCAAATAATATTTCACTATAACTGCCATACTATTATCGAAAGAGGTGATAGTATGGCAGTTGCTTATAAAAGTGCAATTGGTGTAGGATTACTTTATATTTCTGTAGGTTTATATAAAACCACCATAGATATATCTTTGTCCTTTAGTCAGTCATGCTTACATAGGGGATAATAGTTATCTTTCATTAGCAAGGTTAATTCGTACCTCTAAGAATAAAGACGTAGGTGTATTGGTAATTGATTTAGAGCCAATAAAAAATCATTTACCAGATACAACAGAAAAATGCTCAAATTTACATGTTTAAGATATGTAAATTCGAGCATTTATTTTGTATATCCCTTTTTATTGGTGGCTGTACTATTTTATATAAACTTCAAATAGATCAATTACTTTCCTTGAACCAAATTATAGTTTTCTGCTACAGCCTTCCAATCTACTACTTGGAAAAATGCTTTGATATAATCAGCACGTAGATTCTTATACTTTAGGTAGTACGCATGTTCCCAAACATCTATGCCAAGAATAGGAATCCATTCTCCCTTAGTTTCCATAATAGGATTGTCCTGGTTAGGACTAGAGCTTACTTTTAGGTCACCCTTCTTATTAGCTGATAGCCAAGCCCAACCAGAACCAAATCTTGTTGCACCAGCTTGTGATAGCTTTTCAGTTAATGCTTCTAGGTTTCCAAATTCCTGATTAATCTTATCTGCAAGGTCTCCTTCTGGATTCCCGCCACCATTAGGTGACATAGTAGAAAAATATAGGTTATGATTATAAAATCCACCACCATTATTTTGAACGCCACCCTTAAGAGAAGAATCTATGGAATCTAAGTTTACAAAAATTTCTTCTATTGATTTGTTAGCTAGTTCAGGTAGTTTTTCTAGAGCAGCATTTAAATTAGTAGTATATGCTGCATGATGCTTGGTATAATGTGTTACCATTGTTAATTCATCGATATGTGGTTCTAAATCCTTAAAGTCATAGTTTAATTTAATTTGTTCAAACATAATGTTTCTCCTTATTATCATCGAATTTATTTTTATTTTACTGTCATGATTGTTTTATTACCAACGTTGTTATTGGTTGAGTACATTATTGCACATTTGTCAGTTAAAATCAAGTACTAATATGTAATTTAACAAATATTGAATAGAATTATTGCCATTGTCAATCTATTTGATACTTTTTTATCAATAAGAATGGGTTTAAGGCAATCTTTCCATCAGTTCGTATAAAGAATGACAAAAGCAATAAGATTTTAAAACTGTAACATAAATCACATATTTCTAAGTTTTTATAAGGTATACTGAGTCTGACTTACAAAATAAGAAATAATAAATTTTAAATAATATAATAAGAAAGGACTCATCTATAACAGACAACTAGATCATATGATACAATTGATATAATAGATACGATTGATACAATTGATTTCAATTGATGCGATTGATATGATAGATAAGTAGTTTGTATAATTCCTGTTTATTTGATGAGATGTTAGGTGAAAAATATGAATCAATTATTAAAAAACATTACAAAATCTGAGGTGTTAGAATTAAAGAATGAGGTATCTTACTTAGAGCATCAAGTTGTAAGTAAAACTTTAGTTCAAAATCCTTTTGTCAGTATGACTTTATTTGCATTTGATAAAAATGAAGAGATTAGTTCCCATGAATCAAGAGGTGATGCGTTTGTTTATTGCCTTGACGGGATTGGTGAAATCACAATTGATGATCAGAAGTATGAGATTAAGGAAGGGGATACCATCGTTATGCCTGCCAAACATCCTCATGCAGTTTATGGCAAAGAGAAATTTAAAATGCTTCTTGTAGTAGTTTTCCCAGTGAAAGAGGTATAAGATGAGATTGAAGAATTATCTAGAACAACATGGCAATATAACAGAGGAAATAGAATTTATACAAAAAAACATGAACTCCGTAATTACTGAAGAATTAGCAGTAGAATTGGCCAAACATATTAATATACTAGCAGGCAGATTAAATATACATCTTACCATGGAGGACAAATACCTATATCCTAGCTTGCTTTCTAAAGAAAAACAGGATCTAACTTATTCTATAGAGGAGTATATGAAGGAAATGAGTGGATTAGCCAATGCGTTTACTGCCTTTAAAGAAAAATATAATACAAAGCCAAGATTTCTATCCAATAAAGATACTTTTAAGTCTGATGCCAAGAGTATTATGAATAAAATATTGTTACGTATCAGTAAAGAAGAGAATACGATTTATAAATTAATCGATTAATATTTCATTCGTATAAACTAAGGTGTACATTAAATCATATTATTATGATCATCATAATATGATTTGGTGTACACCTTAGTTTTTTATTTAATCTATGTTATAGTATGGTTTATACCTATTTTTAACATTGACAGTAGTACTTTCTTACTATATAATTTATTATAATTGTCGAATTAAGCAGAATTATTAAATGTGTATATTTGTAAAACAATATACTTTTTCTTACACAATATTTAGACAATTCTAAAACGTATAAAGGTAGGTACTCAGATGAAATTTATATCAAAAACGTCAATTCGATTAAAACTATTAGTAAGCTTTTTATTAATTGTAATTATGTTACTGCTAACTGGTGTCATATCCTTGCGGAGCTTGAACAAAATTTCTCAAAGCAATGACAATATGTACTCCAAAAATCTTCAAAGTATAAATACACTCCATACGATCAAAGAGAACTACCTGATTATTCATTCAAATTTGCTTTCTGCAGTTACAACTGAGGATCCAAACAAAACAAAGGAAGCTTTAGAAGTAGTTAATAAAGCAGTAGCAGAAAATACAGCACTCATAGATACTTATGAAAAGAATCACATGACCTACACCAATAATTGGGAGGAATTTAAAACAGCCCATTCTACCTATAAAACTGAAAGAAATACAATTATTCAATTAGCGACAAATAACGAAAATGAAGACGCAAAACAACTCTTAGACAATAGTGAAACTTTAAGAACTTCTATGCAGGAGAACTTAGATACAATTATAGAACTAAATCAAACTTTAGCAGCCACAGCTAATTTACATATAAATGAAACAATAGATGCAAACTATAAAGTAATATATATGATAGGTGTTGTTAGTATATTCCTTGCCGTAGGTCTTGGACTGATTCTATCCTCCTATATTACAAAGAATTTAAATAAAGGTGTGGCTTTTGCAAAAGCTCTAAAAGATGGTGATTTAACAGCGACCATAACCACAAAATCAAGAGATGAATTTGGTACTCTTATGTTAGCTTTAAATGAAGCCAAAGAAAACTTTCATGGAACTATATCCCGTATTATAAACCAGTCACAAGAAGTTGCTGCTGCAAGTGAAGAACTATCCGCAACCATTGAAGAGTTGTCTGGTACCTTTAATTCAATTAACACGAATACAGAGACTATCGTAGATGGAATTTCTAATGTGAATGCTGCAACAGAAGAATTGTCTGCAACCATAGAACAAGTAAATACCGACATCTCACAATTGGCATCAGATTTTAGTCAAGGAAACGCTGAATCTACTGCAATCAAAGACAGAGCCATTCGAATCAAACAAGATGGTATCAAACATAAAAGTATGGCAGGTGATTTATATATCGAGAAACAACAAAGTATACAAAAATCCATTGAGAAGGCTAAAATTGTTGAGAATATAAGTGTAGTAGCAAATTCTATTGCCTCAATTGCACAACAAACAAACCTTTTGTCACTCAATGCCTCCATAGAAGCTGCAAGAGCTGGAGAACATGGTAGAGGCTTTGCAGTTGTTGCGGATGAAATTGGTAATCTTGCTGAACAATCAGCTAGATATGTTAATGATATAAATACTTTGGTTTTAAATGTAATTAGTGCAGTAACAGACCTTGCCAATAATTCCACTGAAATATTAGATTTTATAGATTCTCGTGTTAGAACTGATTATGATCTATTAGTTACAACTGGAGAAAGTTATGAACAGGATGCAATATTTGTTAGTGAATTGGTTCATGAAACAGCTTTAAAGTCCAAGGAGATTAGTGAAGGTTCAGCTGAAATCAATACAGTTGTCCAAAGTATCGCAAGCAATATGGAATCTAATACAATAAGCTCTGAAGGTATACTTAAAAATATAAATCTAACCAACCAAGCAATAGAAGATATGGCTGAAATGGCACAAAGTCAGGCTAACATTGCTGAGCTTTTAAATAATATTGTTTCAACTTTTAAAGTATAAATTTGATAGTTAACCTATAAAGTTTGTGTAAATAATGAGAACAATAGAAAGTGAAAAGGCAATGCAATATCTTTTTATTACAATTGCTTTTTCCTTTCATTATTACTCATAATTGAAATATATAGCTAGAAATGTTATGAATTATATTATATGATAAAATATGTAATTATGAATGTGAATGAAAAGAGGGCCTTATGAGTAGTTACTATAACGTTATGGAAAAATTAGTCATTGAAAAATTAGATGAATTGTGGAATTCTTTAGATACCTGCAAATGTGATCGATGCAGAAATGATATCATAGCATTAGCATTAAATCAAGTTGGTTCTAAATATGTGGTAAGTAAAGAAGGAGAGTTATACTCAAAAGCTAGTACATTAACACAAGATAATGAAGTAGCGATTATAAAGGCAATTGCCCTAGCATCTCGTACAGTAAAAGATAAACCAAATCACTCATAATCACTTTATACATAGCAGATTTTATGAATAGTTTGGTTTGCATAGTATTTCTACATTATGGAAGGAAAATCTTATGTGTGGCAGATATTACGTAGATGATGAAACATCAAGAGAAATAAGAAAAATATTAGAACAAGTAGATAATGCCGTTTCACATCCAAGTACTAGCTATAAAAAAAGTGAGATTTTCCCTATGGGATTTCCAATTTTAAGTGTATTGACATTTTAAAATAATTTTGTTATTATAAATTTTATCAAAAGGGAGTAGCTGACATCAAGATGATGTTTGCGATGGCGTCAATACGATTATAATTTGTGATAAGAATTGCATGATCTATAATCTGCTTCGTAACTAAGTAGCAAGACTTTTGTTGTAACGTTTTAGCAATCAGCGTTTACAATGAGGTCTTTTTTTGTGCGCTCGATTACGAAAATATGAAGGAGGATTATGAATGTCACAGATTTACAACAAGACAAAAGAAGAATTATTTCAGGAATTACAATCAGAACCAGGAGGGCTATCTACAAAGTCAGCAGTAAAATTATTAGAGGAAAATGGCTACAATGAACTAGTAGAAGGAAAGAAAAAAAGTACTGTACAAATTTTCTTAGAACAATTTAAAGATTTCCTTGTACTGATATTAATTGCAGCAGCAACCATTTCAGCTGTACTTGGAGATATCAAGGGTACTATTGTTATTTTTATCGTAATTACTTTAAATGCTATACTTGGTACAGTACAACACAAAAAAGCTGAAAAGTCTCTTGATAGTTTAAAACAATTATCAGCTCCTAATGTTAAAGTACTTAGAAATAATGAAACCATTGTATTACCTTCTCGTGAAGTTGTTGTAGGAGATATTATACTTTTAGATGCTGGTGATTATGTTTGTGCAGATGGACGAATCTTAGAAAATGCAAGTCTTAAGATTAATGAAAGTGCATTAACTGGAGAAAGTGTAAGTGTAGAAAAAGAAGATAAAGTCATTACGGGAGAAGTTCCTTTGGGAGATCGTACTAATATGGTATTCTCCGGAAGTTTTGTTACCTATGGTCGTGGTAGTTTCTTGGTAACAGAAACTGGAATGAATACTGAAGTTGGTAAAATTGCTAAATTACTAAAGGAGACAAAGGAACATAAGACTCCTTTACAGGTTAATTTAGATAACTTCGGAAAAAAACTATCTATTGTAATTCTAGGTATCTGTATTGTTTTATTTGGCGTTAGTGTATTTCAAGGGCTGGATATCATGAGTGCATTTACCTTTGCAGTTGCCTTAGCTGTAGCAGCAATTCCTGAAGCCTTAAGTTCCATAGTAACGATTGTTTTAGCATTTGGTACACAGAAAATGGCCAAAGAAAATGCAATTATTAGAAAGTTACAAGCTGTTGAAGGATTAGGAAGTGTATCAATTATATGCTCTGATAAAACAGGTACTCTAACACAGAATAAAATGACTGTTATGAATGCCTACGTAAACGATTCCTATATTGGAATGCAGGATTATGACCTAACCAATGTATCTAATAAGAAACTAATGGAATTTAGTGTATTATGTAATGATGCAAGTAATGAAGGTACTGAAGTTGGTGATCCTACTGAAGTTGCTTTGGTCAATATGGTTACAACCCTAGGTAATGTTTCAAATAGTGATGTGAATTACAATACCATACGTAGCTCTTATCCAAGAATTGGTGAAATTCCCTTTGATTCTGATCGTAAATTAATGTCCACCCTTCATGAAATAGAGGGTAAAATAACCATGATCACAAAGGGCGCAGTCGATGTCTTATTAGACAGAATGCATACCATTGAAATTGATGGTGCCATAAGACCATTTACTGTTAAGGACAAAGAAGCTATTATTCATGCCAATCTAGAAAGTTCAAAAAAAGGCCTTCGCGTATTAGCCTTTGGATATAAAATTGTTAAAACAACAACTGTATCAACAGAAGATGAGACAGGATATACTTTCCTAGGTCTGATTGCTATGATGGATCCCCCTAGAGAAGAGTCTAAAGCCGCGGTTTCTAAATGTATCAAATCTGGCATTAGACCAATCATGATAACCGGTGATCACAAAATCACTGCTGCTGCAATCGCAGAACAAATTGGAATTTTAACACCTGGTACCATTGCTGTAGAAGGTAGTGAAATAGATGCATTAACAGATGAAGAGTTACAGGTATATGTCGAAAAAGTTAGCGTGTATGCCAGAGTTTCACCTGAACACAAGATTCGTATCGTTAAGGCATGGCAGGATAAAGGCAATATTGTAGCCATGACTGGCGATGGTGTAAATGATGCACCAGCGCTAAAACAAGCAGATGTAGGTGTTGCCATGGGAATTACAGGGAGTGAAGTCGCAAAGGATGCCTCCTCCATGGTGCTAACAGATGACAATTTTGCAACCATTGTAAAAGCAGTAGAAAATGGACGTAATGTTTATCAAAATATTAAGAAGTCCATTAAGTTCCTATTATCCGGAAATACAGCAGGTATTTTATCTGTAGTATATTCCTCCTTAGCTGCCCTTCCAGTTCCATTTGCAGCAGTGCATTTATTATTTATCAATCTATTAACGGACAGTTTGCCTGCAATTGCCTTAGGACTTGATGCTCATTCAGAAAGTGTAATGGAAGAATCACCTAGACCTAAGAATGAACCAATACTAACCAAAGACTTCTTAATTGGTGTATTAGTAGAAGGATTTATCATAGCTTGTACTACCATGTTTGCCTTTCATTATGGTCTAAAGGCTGGTGGTGAAGGGGTCGCAAGTACCATGGCTTTTGCTACACTTTGTTTATCACGTCTGGTTCATGGTTTTAACAGTAAGTCTGAACAAGCAATATTATTTAAAAAAGGTATGTTTAATAACAAGACTTTAATAGGTGCATTTGCATTAGGCTTTGTACTCTTAAATTCTGTTTTATTAATCCCAGGTTTACAATCAGTCTTTTCCGTAACACCACTGGATACGAGTATGATATTTATCATATACGGTCTGTCACTGGTTGATTTAATTATCATTCAATTTATTAAGTTCATAAGAACACAATTCAGTGGTAAAAATGCTACGGTAATGGCCTATTCCGTAAATAAATCTAAATAATTTCTTTATCAGTCACTCATATACAATATAAAAAACAGGAAGGATGCAGTGTAATCCTTCCTGTTTTTTATATTGATTAGATTATTCAAGTAAATGGGTTATGGGAACAGGGTGAGGCGAAGTATATTTTTACAATCACAGAATGAATAGAATATGATTCGTAAATGATTTTATAAAAAAGGAATCAGTTTAAACATGCTCTATATGTTTTCTAGCTGCCATTTAAAGTCTATGTTTAGTTTATATGGTCTATATATTAGCATTAAAATTCTATAAATAATGGACAACTTTTAAGTAACATGTTACTATAGTTGAGCACGTATGACACTCATTTATCTTTAAAATGTTGTTTCATATTATTAAATTTAGGAGTAATTATATGCAAAAAATATTAGTAGTTGAAGATGAAGCTTCCATCTCAGACTTGATTGTTTTAAGTTTACAAACCTATGGATATTACTGTGAGCAAGTATTTGATGGCGAAAAAGCTGCAGACATACTTTTAGAATCCAGATATGACTTAATATTACTAGACATTATGTTACCTAATATAAATGGTTTTGAATTAATGGAATTTATTCAACCTATGGGGATCCCTGTCATATTTTTAAGTGCAAAAGGACATGTTAATGATAAAGTGAAGGGCCTAAAGTTAGGCGCTGATGACTATTTAACCAAGCCCTTTGAGATTATGGAGCTAATTGCAAGAGTGGAAAGCGTTTTGCGTCGTTATCAGAAAACAGATACCATACTTACCTATAATGATATTGTGGTAGATTTAACATCACATACTACAAAAATGGCCTCGCAACAAGTTATTTTAACCGAAATGGAACAAAAATTATTGGTATTATTAAATAGAAATAAAAATATTGCTTTATTCAGAGAACAAATATATGAAAGTGTTTGGGATAAAGAATATACAGGAGATAGCAGAACAATAGATTTACATATACAACGGCTCAGAAAAAAGCTAAATCTTAAAAATAAAATTGTATCAGTTTTCAGAATTGGTTATCGTTTGGAGGATTAAATGAATTTATCTTGGAAAATATTTAGAAATACAATTCTTTTAATACTTTTCGCATTGAGTTTAGCCAGTACAATAATGATTTCTTTCACATTCACCAAATCGCTGTCTGATGAAATTGAGCGTGAAAAAAATACACTAATTACAATGGAGCGTAATATAGCCGTATTGATTAATAATGATAGCCGCATTGTTTATTTGGATAAAAAAATTGTACTCGATTCTGTTATTGATATTATCAATGATAATTGGCGTGAAGTAAATGATAACTTTCGTATAAAAGATAAAGATAATCATCAATACCTTATAAAGGGCACAAATAAATATGTTGCATTTGATCAAACTCGTCTATCTACTAACTCTATCAGCTATATCATACACTCTCAAAATAATCAGTATTATTTACAGATGGCTGGATTATTAACGGTAGATGATGAAGAAATTATTATCGAGATATTAACCAATGTAACTGATATTTTTGTAACGAGAAAAATACAGCAAAAGTACTTTATAAATATTGTAATTATAGTTGGCCTTTTGTGTGCCTTTTTTAATATGATACATATAAGTTGGATTGGAAGAGAAATTAAAAAGGTAACAGACATAGTAATAAAAATGCAACAGGGTGATTTATCTGCTAGGGTCAATACTAGTTCCACTGATGAATTAGGTAAACTTTCTGAGCACTTTAATCATTTGGTGGAAAAACTAGAAAGTAATATGTATGAGTTAAAAGAAGCTGCTAGAAAGCAAGAAGAATTTGTGGGAAGTTTTACACATGAAATAAGAACTCCACTTACATCGATGATAGGATATGCTGATTTATTAAGAAGAAAACAATTAGATGATGATTCTTTTTTTATTGCTACAAATCATATATATTCTGAGGGTAAAAGATTAGAAGAACTTTCCACAAAACTCTTAGGTTTATTAGTTGAAAAAAGTGCTGTTCCTGAAACATCAAGGATATCATTAAAACAATTGGTTATAGAGTCAATTGATATTATTAAGCCCTCTCTTGATCATAAAGATATTCAGATTGATTTAAATATTGAGGAAATAGTAGTAGATGTGGATATATCCATGATGAAAACAGTTATTATTAATATTATTGACAATGCAAGAAAAGCAATTAATAGCAATGGTCTCATTCTAATAGCAGGTAGTATGGTACAAGGCAATGTAGAGTTGATTATTATCGATAATGGAAATGGAATCCCATCAACAGAAATACCAAAGATAACAGAGGCCTTTTATAGGGTCGATAAATCACGTTCAAGAAAAGAAGGTGGTGCAGGACTCGGCTTAACTATTTGTTCCCACATTATGAATGCACATGAGGGTGAGCTTCTCTTTGAAAGTGAATTGGGTACTGGCACTAAAGTAACTTTGCTTTGGAAAGGAGACTGCAATCAATGAGAACCTTAAATAAAATTATTATTTCAATTGTAATAATTTTTTTAGCAGTTGCCATAATCTTATTCCCTAATATCTACTTTTATATTCAGGAGTATAAAATATTAAACCAATATCATTCAGTGGCCATAGATACAATTATAATTGAAAAAAATAAAAACGATATTCTTGATCTATATAAAAAGCTTGAAATGATTTATTCTAAAAATAACGAAATTGAACAATTATCATTAAAAACTGGTGATCGATATAGTTTATACGAAGCTAGAAAACAATGCTATAGAGAACTACGCAAGATACCTATTCTAGAAATTGGGATCTATGGTCCTCCTGAGAGAGACATAGATATTGCTCCAACTTTAATTATTGATGCTACCACACCCTCCTATACCATGATAATATGGCAAGGAAGCCTTACCATTAACAATATTACATATCGTATCATCCTTGATGAAATTAGCGGAAAGCTGCTTCAAATTCAACGTGAGGGAATTCATCAAATTGAAAGTGAAACATTTGATGAAGAACTTAATGACCAGTGGGAAAAATATTTATTGAATGAATGATATGATACAAGTCTGATACATCTATACATTATCATTACATTATAAAATAAAAGGAGGATTTCAAATGAAGAAAAAAAATTTAGTAATGATAGCAAGTATGGTGTTGATGATTGGCATGTTAGGTGGGTGTAAATCCCATGAATCAGAATCCATACTTAATAGTTATGACACAGAATCACCTAATACCAATTCTCTTACTGAAGATACCGATGAAACAAAAGAAACTACTGATAATGCTGAACTTACAACAGATTCTACTGATGTTGAAAGTGATACTGAGATTCCAATGGTTACTCTTCCAGAAGGTATTACAGGAATGAAGGCTGAAATTTCACCAAGTGAAGAGGTAAAAAATATTATTATTGAATATATGGAGATTCCAGATGACTTTTTAGAGACTACTCATTATTATTATAATTACGTTGATTTAGATGATGATGGTACAAATGAAATCTTTGTTGTAGTAATTGGGAATTACACTAGTGGTACAGGTGGAAGTAGTGCCTTAATCTTAAAGGAACAAGCAGGAAGACTTCATGTTGCTCAGGATTTAACATTGGTTAATACGCCAGTCATCATCTCTGATGAGACATTTAATGGATATCATAATATTTTGATACCTTATTATGGTAATGATATTAGTCAATACTCTTTACTAACCTTTGACGAAGGAGAATATGTAAATGTGCCTGATGGTTTGATGATTGAATCTTTAGAAGGTATTACTGGAAAGGCCATAATTGCAAATGACTTTTTGACTGAAATGGAATCTGGTATAGAAGGTAACAATCTGAAAAACTAGTATTATTTTTTAAAATGTTCATCCTTTACTTATATAAAAACAGTTGAAATTGGTCATAAAAAATGTTATGCTAGCAATAATACACAACATGGAATGTCTTACTACATTTAATTGATTGTATCATTTACGACCAAGAGTAAAAACAATGTAGAGCTTATTTCTATAAGCTCTTTTTTTGTGAGAAAGAGAGAACATTATATGATAAAGGCCGAGAATTTATCCTATTCCTTTCCGGATAAGGATCTATATAATAATATTACATTTAACCTTATAGAAGGAGAACATTGTGCATTTATAGGAACCAGCGGAAGTGGTAAAAGCACTCTAGTCCAGATGATTCAAGATCCAGAGAAATATATGTATGATGGAAAGTTAGAGATTACACCCAATTGTAGAATTGGATATGTAAGTCAATTTTCACAGATGGATTCGTCAAATAACATGACTGTTTTTGAATACATTGGTGAAGAGTTTCTTAGGTTACAAAAGGAAATCACTTCTATATGTAATGACATGGAAACAGCCACGGATTTGGAACCTTTACTTGAGAAATATCAGCAGACCCTAGATGCTTATGATGCCATTGGCGGTGATGATTATGAAAGTATTATCAATAAGAAATTAGGTCTTGCAAACCTTAGTAAGCATGAAAATCTTATGGTATCCTTATTAAGTGGTGGTGAATTCAAATTAATCCAGGTGATTAAAGAAATGCTTACAAATCCAGATTTAATCATTATGGATGAACCCGATGCTTTTTTAGATTTTGAAAATCTTAATTCACTAAAAAACTTAATTAATGCTCATAAGGGTACCATGCTTGTTATCACACATAACAGGTACTTATTAAATCATTGTTTTAACAAAATTCTTCACCTTGAAAATAAAGAACTTCAAGAATTTGGTGGAAGATATATAGAATATAATTTTGCTTTATTGCAGCAAAAAATTGAGTTACAGGAATTAGCCGCTGCAGATGAGGAAGAAATCAAACGTAATGAAGCCATAGTTGAAAAACTTCGTGGTATTGCAACTGTCTTTACAGATGCTTCAAAAGGTAGATCTTTAAAAGCAAGAGTAAGTCTCCTAGAAAGATTAGAGGCTCGCAAAATAAAAGCACCTTTCGTAGATATTAAACAGCCTAACATTAAACTAACAACCAATGCAGATGTAACACAAGGCTACGTACTTAAAGTTAAGGATTATGCTGTTTCCTTTGAGGATGTTTTATTAGAAGATGTAACCTTTGAAATAGGAAGTACAGACAAAGTGGCTCTTATTGGTGCGAATGGTACGGGAAAGACTACTTTACTACGAGATATTTATAAAAACAATCATAAATCAATTGAAATAAATGAGGACACCAAAGTAGCCTTTTTATCTCAGCTTCAAGGTGAGATGTTAAACGAATCCAATACCATTGCCGAAGAATTTTTTGAATGCGGCTTTCAAACTTATGATGAGATTAAAAATCATATTTTAGATTATGGTTTTGATGAGAAGGTATTGGATCAAAAAATCGGTGCTTTATCCGGCGGTGAAAAGAATATATTACAGTTAGCAAAAGTAGCAATCAGTAATGCTAACCTTTTACTCTTAGATGAACCTACTAGTCACCTAGATACGTATTCACAAATAGCACTTGAAAAAGCCATTAAAGACTATAATGGTGCCGTGCTCATGATTTCTCATGATTTTTATACAATCGTTAATTGTGTAGATTATGTATTAATGATTGAGGACAAAACCATTAGAAAGATGAGTATGCGTAAATTTAGAAAGATGATTTATGCTACCCATTTTGATAAGAATTATTTAGAAGCAGAACAAAAAAAGAACGAAGTGGAATCTAAAGTTACAATGGCTTTAAAAGACAACGATTTTGAAAATGCCAAGATATTATCTGAAGAATTGGAAAAATTAATTACAATGTTATAATAGTTACTCAGACATGGCACAAAATAAGTATCATAGAGATTGTTAAGTGCAAAGTTTGAGATGGTTAAATAATAAATATCTACGAAAATACAAAAACCTAGGAGTGTTATATTTCCTAGGTTTTATTTTATTTGTGATTGAATAACACGAAATAGGTACTTTTAGTGACGCATAGTATGATATGGCTGAATCGTTACAATTTAATAACCATAATCTTATTACGTGAATATAATCCTAATATATTACTATATTCATATTGACATTGTATGAATTAAAATGTATAATCTCGAATACTATATTATATCTCCAAGAAACTCATGGTTTTAAATGAAAACACTAATCCCCCAGCTAAGCTGGGGAGAATGGAATAAGCAGTAGCTTAGAAGACAATATAAAAGCCTCCTATGTTATTATGATAATGGTATCGCAAGCCAAAATCAAAATACATAGGAGGCATCCAATGGACAGTAAAAGTTTATCACATTGTAGATGGAAA
>JBKEAO010000039.1:0-3417 GCA_047972335.1 Anaerocolumna sp.
AGGAGTTTGACTTAAAATCCCAAACCGTATACGCATGGTGTAAAAGATACAACTCACCTTCAGAGGCTAATAAACTAGATGAGGCACCACTTACTTTGGCAGAGTTAGAAAATATAGAGCTTAAGAAACAGCTCAAGCAACTTGAGATGGAAAACGATATTTTAAAGCAAGCAGCGCTGATAATTGGCAAAGAGTAAAGGTTATTAGCGCCAATAAAAATAAGTACCCAATAAAATCGATGTGTAAATTATTAGGTATATCTAGAAGTTATTACTATAAATTGCTCAAATTGCAAAACGCAGTAAATAAAATCACGCAACGTGAAGAACAAGTTTCGACTAGGATTATTGATATTTGGGAAAGTAGCAAAATGATGTATGGATCTAGAAAAATATCAGCAATCCTAAAAAAAGAGGGAATCAACTTAAGTAGATATCAAGTATTAAGACTTATGAAAAAATTAGGGATTAGTTCGCTATATAATAAAAATACTAAATTTAAACCATATAAATGCAAGTCACACATTACTCAAAATGGGGAAAACTTATTAAACCAAGAATTTTATATTTGGACAGAACGTGAAGTACTAACAAGCGATTTAACGTATGTAAAGTGTGCTGATAAATTTGGTTATGTATGTTTTGTATTAGACTTATTTAATCGTGAAATAGTTGCATGCAATGTTAGCTTGAGTCATGATGCAACATTTGTTCTTGAAACTTTAAACCAAATTAACATATCAAAAACTCATATCTTCCATTCAGCTCGTGGAACTGAATTTGTAAACCAACAAATTGATAAACTGCTTGAAGATAATGGTGTAACACGTTCTTTAAGTAAAACAGGGTGCCCTTTTGATAATGCGGTAAGCGAAAACTTATTTGGCTTATTTAAACGTGAATGGGCAAAAGAGAGATATTCAACATTAGAAGAACTAAAAAACGATGTGGATGACTTTGTTCATAACTATAACAATTTTAGAGTACATTCAAAATTAAGTTACATGAGCCCAGTTGAATATCGACTTAGTGTATGATAGAATTTCGTGTCTCTTAAATATTTGACAATTCAGAAAGATTAGTTAGGAGATCAGAGGAAAGTTTTTAAATTTGCGCTAATTAAAAGGTCACTTTAATAATTTTGTCAACATGGGTACAATCGAATATCTATGCTATGGATTAAGCCTGTAAGTGTTACGCTAATATTTAATATAATAAACCACATAATAGCAAAAGATAAATTTATTATGTGAACACTGCTTAATTCAAGAAAAATTAAAAAGTTTGAGAATAAGGCACACTAAATACTCAGTTGACTATGCAAATAATATAATTCACAAATCCTAAAAACAATCACTTGACACTTTCTATGAATAGCTATCTCTTTCTAAATTGAATGCTTGCAATATAAACGCATGCTTAATATGAAATCTAGGCTATTAAACGACACCGAAGGTACAAAAATGCCAAAAGAACATGCTTTTCATTTTTGTTTTTGTGCAAGAATATAATTATTATCATTATTAAGTTAGTCTATTTACTTGTATTTCACTTCTTTATTTTAGATTTTTATTTACACTGTTTTATTATTATCTTTCAAAATGAATGATTATTATCGCGAAGAACTCGCTATAACATTTTTTAGCCATTCACTAATGTATTATTGTTTTCGTTCTAAAATTCTAATTTAACCACGACTAAACTTTACACATTGTACACACGCTTATGTTAATTTTAAGAATGAATTGCAAAGTTCACATTTATATGTATTATGCTTGTTCCAATATATTATAATCTTGTTGTGCACGAAAGTGCATATAATAACCTTATCTACTTTATATCTTGATTTACTTAATTTCAAGATAACCCTATAACTAACTTAATAATAGTACTCTTTCAACTATTGTTAAAATCGAGTAGGGAGATTGACTAGCAACCTCCCTCTCACACCACTATTAAATTTTTATGATAACATTGTAATTTAATTCACGAGCATACCGTTCGGTACTCGGCGGTTCCAAAGTATCATTTATTACTCGAAAAGCGTAAGTTGACAATGCATGTTCAACTTGCTTTTCTTATTCCATATTTTTTCTAGATTATCATATGTTCCTATAAAGTTATACTTTTCACGCAAAACCTCATCTTTTAGGCTAAAATGTAGTTCTTTGTATGCAACTCTATACGGTCCAACTCTCGAACTTCTACATATTGTTTGGTTTGTTGCGTACTTTCTTTGCATCTTAATTCTCATTTTAGTGGTCTTCCATTGTTTCCAAAGTATAGTTCTCAGTTTATGTCTAATCCAACTGTCCATCTTCATGGACCATGATTTATATAGTCCAAGATGAAAATAATTTGTCCAACCTGTAAGGTATAAATTTAATTCCTCAATATAATCAGTTATACTTATTCCACGACTACGTTTTAAAATTTGACGAATTTTGTCTTTGAACCTTTTAAATGATTTAAAGTGCACTATCAGTTCATATTTGTATTCATTGGCTGGATTTCTTCAAAAAGAGTATCCTAAAAATTTACTTTCGTTCGGTTTCTTAACTGCACTCTTTTCTTTATTTACTTTTAGTCCCATATGTTTATTTTCTAATAATTTAATTGTATTCTCCATTACACGATGACCACTACGAAGTGAACCTACATAGATTTGTATATCATCTGCATATCCTACAAACTTAATTCCTCTTTGCTCTAATTTCTTATCAAATTGGTCTAAGTAAATGTTAGATAGTAAGGGGCTTAAGGGCGAACCTAGTGGAGTTCAGTTTTTGATTTAATTAATTGCTCACCTACAAGCATTCCAGAATGTAGGTATCTATTTATTAATCTTAAGACTTGACTATCTTTGATTTTGCCTTTCAGTAGGTACATGAGTTTATCTTTACTGATTGTATCAAAGAATTTTGACAAATCAATATCTACGACATAGTTACATCCACTTTGCACATATTTCTCAGCTTGCATTAATGCATCATGCGCACCTTTCCCAGGCCTAAAGCCGTAACTATTATCGCTAAACTCATGGTCGTATATTTTGGTCAATACTTGACTGATTGCTTGTTGAATTACTCTATCAATTACTGTTGGTATTCCAAGCATTCTTACCCCACCATCAGATTTAGGAATCTCAACCATTTTAACAGGTTTTGGTCTATACTCTCCGATTTCTATTAAGTTTATTATCTTTCTAAACTCCCTTGAGTTCACGAATGTATCTAACTCATATACTTTCATCCCATCTACACCAGCACTACCTTTGTTGGCCTTTACTTGTTTCACTGCTAACTCTATGTTATCTAAAGCCAATATTTCGTTCATTAGTTGTTCGCTATTCATGATTTGATTTCCACACTTTCTCATTTACCTAATATAACTTATAACTCATTTATCATATTTCAGC
>JBKEAO010000120.1:0-39486 GCA_047972335.1 Anaerocolumna sp.
AAACCAGAAGAAAAACCAGAAGAAAAACCAGAAGAAAAACCAGAAGTACCTTCAGATAATATTTCTGGGACAGACAATGAAATAACAGATGGAGAAGGGCATAAATATCGTATTGACTGGTACACCGATACTTCCAAACCAAGATTTGATTTTTACATTGATGATATAAAGGTGTACACAAGTACAGAAAATATTTCTGATGCAGCGGGAAGATTTTTGTTAGGAGTGTGGTTGGCTGATAAGTGGGCAGAGGATCCTGATTTTGATATAGATACAATGCTAATCGACTGGGTTAAAAACACACTTTTTAACGAATCTGGGGATAAGTGTCCTAAATGTCATGATAACACATGTAATGATGTGACGAATCCTACAACGAGTGAAAATTCAGTTGTAGAAAAACCAGAAAAAAAACCAGAAAAAAAACCATCAGTACCTTCAAAAAGTGTTTCTGAAATTGCAAAAGAAGTAGTAAAAGGTTTGTGGGGAAATGGCCAAGATAGAAAGAATCGTTTGTCAGCAGCTGGATATGACCCGAGAGCAGTACAGGCAAAGGTGAATAAATTGCTTTCATAGGGCTCTTATCGATATCAACAAATAGTAAAAGACCTCTATACCAGATTTAATGGTGTATGGGGTCTTTTATTGTGCGCCTAGCATGGCATAACCAATGCAACATGACACTTGCCCTTATGATTGCAATAAGATTTATAAAGTAAGTATCACTGTTTAAATAAAATCTGATATTTGCTGCATTAGATAATGATTGCTTAATGTATTTTCGTTACAGCTGAGAGTCATTAGAAGGACATAATGTGGAATTAATATTATAATGTGGAAAAAGTATAATTGATATAATACGATAATAAAGCTATAATAAATCTATTATAAAATTACAATAGCTTATGGATGCTCCTAGAATTGTTTGTAATTTTAGAAAGTAGGATTATTTTATGAAGAAACGCTTCAATGGTCTAAGTAGATTTGATACGATTTTTAATCGTCTGATCTTATCCTTTGTGGTACTGGTTGTAGCAGTAGCGATTATTATTGGAATTATTTTGACAGTACAATTTTCTATTAACTATAATAAAAAGATAGAAGAACTGGAAGAATATAGATTGAGTTATTTAAGCGATAATGTGGAGGCTGTTTTTAAAGATTCCAATCAAATTATTTTAAATATTATAAATTTAGGGAATCAAAACGAGGATATTCAAAAATATTTATACTATCCTATGGAAACAGATATTTTAAAGGCAGTTAATATATTAAAATTTTTAAAAGTAATGTGTGCACAAAAGGATTCTCTTGTTTCAAGTATAGAAATATATACCAAAAAGAATAGCGTACATATTTCTACCTTTACTGGAATTAATTTTGATGCAAATACAGAAGATATTTTTAATAAACAGGGTATTTTTCATACAGAGACGAAATACCAAAGTAGCAAGCGATGGATTTCACATAGAGTCATGACATATGGTAATCAAGAACATAAAGTATATTCCTTTGCTGCTAAATACCCGTTATATACAGAAGACCCTTCAATGGCAATGGGTTATGTGGCAGTGAATATAGAAGAAGATGTATTTCATAAGCTTCTAAGTGATTTTGTTACGGGGGAATTAGATGCAGTTGCAATTATGAACCATCAAGGGGAAGTAATTGTAGTGGAGGGAAATACGGAAGGCTTTTATGCGTTGTTAGAAGATAAAAATAATAGGATAGATGATATTATTGCCGATAAGAGTGGGCAGAGAAATCATATAATTGGAGATACCGTTGTTACTAGCCAATCTGCTGGTATAGAAGATTGGGTTATTGTTAATATGGTTTCCACAAAAGAATATTATGATGAAACACGAAACATTCAAAAGAATATTTTATATATCTCATTTACTGCAATTGTGATTGGAATTTTTGTCTCCTATCTATTTGCAAGACGTATGTATAGGCCTTTTCACTTAATTATTAATCGTCTAGATAGAATGAAGTTTAGTAAGAAAGCAAGGGAAAGTGAATATTTTTATATCGATAGGGCGATTGAAGAATTATGTGATCGGACAATTGAAAAAGAAAAAGTATTGCATGAAAACAGAAATATAATTACGCGAGATTTTGTTTTAAATCTTATATCAAATAAGATTACAAATGAAAAGGAAGTTGAAGATAAATTATCACTATTAAGTTGCAACTGGTCTCTTCATATCCACTATGTACTTATTATTAAGCTTCACCCCAAAATATACAATCATCTAGACGAATTAACAAGAAATTTACTTATTTATAATATGACCCACTTTTTTGATAACTATTCAAATAGCGATACACGATGTTTGTCTGCTGATTTATTTGACGGAACAGTTTGTGTTATCTTTTCTGTGAGGGAAGGTGGTAAGAGAGAGTTAGCCATCTTGAGGAACAAATTCACAGATTATATGAAAATAAACTTTTCAGTAGATACAGTTTTAATCCAAAGTTTTGGATTTTCAAAGCTTTTAGAGGTATATACAAATTACCAACGGTTAGAAAAATTAATAGATTATCTATATTTTATACCACATGTTTATTTTTTAAGTGAAGAGGATTTAAAGGATAAAGTAGCGAATCGAAAGGAATCTTTGGATATTAATTTCAATTTGTTTAGCGAAGCGCTGGTGTCTAGAGATATTGGACAAATTGAACGTATACTAAAGGAATTTATGAATGAAGCTGCAGAACTTACTGTTTCAGCAGAATATCTAAATGGAGTTGTACTTGAATTTGTATTTTTATATAATTACTTTATGAGAGATATTATGAAGGAAAGCAAAAATAAGAACGATACGCAACTATTTAAAGATATAAATGAGTTATATCATGTAGTAGATTTTTATTTTTGGTTTATGAAATTAATTGAAACTACCTTTGATGAATTGTCCAGCTTAGAAGAAAATCCAACAAAGACGGTAGTACAATTAATAGAAACAGTGATTATGGAGAACTTAGAAGAGAATCTATCTTTAGAATTTATAGCAGAGAAGGTATTTTTGAGTCCCAAATATATCAGCCGGATTTATAAAGAAGAAAGAGGAATAAATATTACACAGTTTGTGACAGAATGCAAGTTGAAAAAGGCAGCTAAGATGTTGGTAGAAAGTAATATTCCATTGGAGGAACTTATAAAACATGTAGGATTTAGCAGTTCAAACTACTTCATTAAAAAATTCAAAGAAAAGTATTCTGTAACACCGATCCAGTATAGACGTAACTCAATTACATAGTAAATTGCTTAAGAAGATAGAAATAGGGTATTATAATAATTCTATGATTGTAATTGGTACTATGTGAAAGAACTGAGTTACTAACGAATATACGCTTTACCCATAGTACATTATATTGGGTGAAGCGTATTTTTTTTATGTAAAAGGAAATTACGTCCTATCCTATTAGAAAACTCTGTGTAGGATGCACAGAACACTTTTTTTTGTAGCGATTTAATAAATGAAATCAATAGGAAGGAAGAAATGGTCCTATAATGTAGAAATATTATAATTTCAATTTACTGTGTTTATGATAAGTAGAAGAATTTATACTATGATAAGGAATATTTGTGATTGTAATCTAATAGAGTTGCCGTTATGCTATAGTCGTAACGTTACAGGAACATTGATAGAGGAGGAAAAATGTTAGAAAAGAAAAAGAAAATAGAGATACTAACGAATAAATGGTTATATCTTATGTTTTTGCCAGTATTTATATGGTATTTGTTATTTGCGTATTTGCCAATGGGAGGAATGATACTCGCCTTTCAAAAATTTGATATTGTAAAGGGAATTTTTGATAGTCCATGGGCTGGTTTAACAAGCTTTAAAATCCTATTTAATGATCCATATTTCCCAAGGTTATTTAGAAATACATTGCTAATTAATATATTGGGATTGGTTTTCGGATTTCCATTACCTATTATACTTGCAATTGCATTTAATGAAATCAGAAGAAAAAAGTTTAAAAAGATAACACAGACAATTAGCTATTTGCCTTACTTTATTTCCTCAGTAGTAGTAATGTCCATGGTAATTCAATTTGTTTCAAATTCAGGTTTGCTTAATATGATACTTAATAAATTTGGCCATGATAGCATTAATTTTTTACAGATTCCAAAATATTTTAGAACTATATTTATTACTACAGGAATATGGCAGGGAACAGGATTTGGAGCAATTATATATATGGCTGCACTTGCAGGGATATCTGCCGAACAATATGAAGCAGCTACGGTAGATGGTGCGGGTAAGTTTCAACAAATGCTGTATATTACTTTACCAGGGTTAACTCCTACCATTGTAATTATGTTATTGATTAATTTAGGATCCATTCTTAGCGTAGGTCATGAACGTATTATTTTATTATACAATCCTGCTATCTATGAAACAGCAGATGTGTTTAATACTTATGTATATCGTGAAGGACTTACAAATGGGCGATATAGCTATGCACAGGCAATGTCCCTCTTTCAGAATACCGTAGGGTTTGTACTAGTATATGTAGCAAATAAAATTACTAGAAAGTTAGATGGTACAACGTTATGGTAAGTGGATATCAGGAATATAGCTGGAAAAATCGAATATTTTTTTGCTATGACAATAGAATGGGGGATTATTCATGAAGCAAAAAATGGGATTTGGTGAAAAGGTTTTTGTAAGCATTTGTTACATAATAGTTATACTTATTTGTATTGCAACTTTATATCCCTTTATTTACTTAATATCAGCATCTTTTAGTTCAGCTACCAGTGTTATGAAAAATGAGGTAATACTATTTCCTAAAGAGTTTACCACAAGAGCCTATAGGGTTGTAATGGAATACAAGGGAATTTGGTTATCGTATTTAAATACAATATTTTATACAGTTTTTGGAACTGTATTAAGCTTGGCAATGACTATTTTAGCGGCATATCCTTTATCAAAAGCAAGATGGGCTCCAAGAAAAGCCATGAGTTTGTTTGTTGTTTTTACTATGTGGTTTAGTGGGGGTATGATTCCTTTCTACTTAGTTATGCGTGGACTAAATTTGTTGGATTCACGCCTTGGAATTCTTTTGTACCCTGCTATTAGCGCTTTTTATGTCATTATATTTAGGACACATTTTCAAAGCTTACCTGTTTCTTTGGAAGAATCAGCAAAGCTTGAAGGGGCAAATGACGCACAGATTCTTATGAAAATTATCATTCCACTTTCAAAACCGATTATGGCTGCAGTAGCACTTTATTATGCAGTAGGTCGTTGGAATTCTTACTTTTGGGAGATGCTATTCCTTAGTAGTGATAGCAAAATCCCAGTTCAGGTATTATTGCAGAGAATTATTATATCCAGCCAGTTAGGTCAGGATATTGCAAAAGCACTGACCAGAGGAGAAGCAAGTATACCAACTACCATTAAGTTTGCTGCTATTGTAGTTACAACATTACCAATTATATTAATTTATCCATTCTTACAAAAATATTTTGTGAATGGAGCGTTAGTTGGAAGTGTAAAAGAATAAGGTATTACAGCGAGATGGAAGTGATAAAAATAAAAACTTTAAAAGGGAGGATTTTTAAAATGTTTAAATTTACAAAAAGATGTATAAGTATGTGTTTAGTGTTGGTTTTATGTATTAGTATGCTTGCAGGATGTGGCAAGAAAAGTACCAGTGATGGAGAAGACCAAAAGGACGTTACACAAACCGATCAAGATGGGGGAACAAGTTCAGAACCAGTAAAAATATCTATGTTTGTACCAAGTCGATTACCAGAAGCAATCTATGATGAGAACACTTTAACTTTTAAAATTTTAGCAGAAAAGTTAAATATTAAATTCAATATAGAATCCGTTGTTCACAGTGAAGCAAAAGAAAAATTTAATGTTCTTATATCTGGTGGTAAGTATCCAGATGTAATGGCGAATTCTGTGACGAATATTAACAAATATGGAATGTCAGGAGCGTTTATTCCTCTTAATGATTTAATTGCAGAGCATGCTCCAAATCTTCAAAAATATTTACTAGAAAACAAAGAAGTTATGGCACAATCAGTTGCAAGCGATGGTAAAATTTATGGTATTCCTATGCAATCTGCAATTCGTACTGCGATGGGATATAATATCCGTCAGGACTGGTTAGATGAACTAGGCTTAGAAACACCTGTTACGATTGATGATTGGTACAAGGTATTAACAGCATTTAAAACAAATGATCTAAATGGCAACGGAGCTGGTGATGTTACACCACTTATATTAGACCGTGCTTGGGAAAATTATTATATGAACTTTGCTGATGCGTGGGGAATTGAATTAAATCCAAATAACGATTACTGGATGATAAAAGATGGAAAAACCGCATTTGCTCCAATTTTACCAGAAACAAAAGAATATTTGGCAACAATGGCAAAATGGTATCAAGAAGGGTTAATTGATACTGAATTTATCACCAGAGAAGATACAAACAATTACCATATCTTAAACAATAAAGTAGGAGCAACTTGCTATTGGACTGGTTATGTTGCAGCTCAAAATGTCAATAGCGAAGTATTAGCCAATGATCCTGATACAAATTGGCAAGTGGTTCAACCACCAGTATTAACGAAAGAACAAGAACCAAAAACCTTTAGTCAACAGGCTTCAATAGTAAATTTTGCTTGGGGTATTTCAAGTTCAGCAAAAAATGTAGTTGATATTATTAAAATGTTTGACTATGTATACAGCGAAGAAGGTTCATTATTATTTAATTTTGGAGTGGAAGGCGAAAGTTATCAAATGGTTGATGGTGAACCTAGATATACAGAATCTGTTGTTAATGGTGATGGCGGAATCATATCATATACTAGAACAAATGGTATGCAAGCTTTCATCGGTATGAGACAGTTGCCAGAATACGAAGCAGCTTCTTGTATTAATGAAGACGTAAAAAATCAATTATTTAATTATGTTGACAATAATTATTTCTATCCAATTAACCCTAGTTTAACATTAACAGAAGCTGAAGAAGAAATCTATTCTGTTAAGATGAGTGCAATTAATACTTATGTGGAAGAAGAATTATTAAAGTTTCTTATTGGAACCAAGTCAATTGATGAGTTTGATAATTTTGTACAAAGAGTAAAAGAATTAGGAATTGACGAAATGACTACCTTAAAGAGTCAAGCTTATGATAGATATGAGTCTATTTTAAAATAATAGGATGTAGAAGAAGCTATTTTAGCTACTGCATAAATAGGGGATATTGCATATTTGTTTCTTTTGCAACATCCCTTATTTATGATTATGGTATAAAAGGAAAGGAACATTATGATAAAATTTGGAACAGGTGGTTGGAGAGCAATTATTGGAGAGGAATTTACCAAGGAGAATGTTACATTATTAGCCCAAGGGATTGCATCCTATGTAAAGAGCCAGGTTGAAGAAGAAAAAGACGAAGTAGGATTTATAGTAGGGTATGATAGACGTTTTTTATCAGAGCGAGCTGCTATGTGGATTTGTGAAGTTATGGCAGCCAATGAAATTACGGTGTATCTAATTCAAGATATTGCACCGACTCCTTTGATAATGTATACAGTGGATAGTATGAAATTAAAATATGGAATTGCTGTTACGGCAAGTCATAATTCTTTTGATTATAATGGGATTAAGCTATTTGCTGGAGGGGGCAGAGATGCCACTTTAGAGATAACAGAAGAAATTGAGAAAATAGTAAATGGTTTAACGTTAAATAATATGAAAGAGATGGAGTTTGAAGAGGGAGTCCTAAATGGAAAAATCAAGAGAATAGATCCCTTTAATGATTATATCGATAATATATTACAAGATATTGATGTGAGTAAGATAAAGGAAAGACGTTTAAAAGTTTTGCTAGATCCTATGTATGGAGTAGCAAAAACCTGTCTTCAAACTGTATTGATTTCTGCAAGATGTTCCATGGATGTTATCAATGACAGACATGATCCTTTATTTGGAGGAAAGCTTCCTTCCCCTTCTGATAAGACCTTAAATAAGCTTAGAGATATGGTGGTGGATAGAAAATATGATTTAGGAATCGCAACGGATGGTGATGCAGATAGACTAGGTATCATTGACGAAAAGGGAAATTTTATACATCCTAATGATATTTTAGTGCTTTTATATTATTATCTTTTAGAATATAAGGGTATGAAGGGTGGCGTAGTGAGAAATATAGCCACGACACATCTTTTAGACAGAATTGCCATAGATTATGGGGAAGAATGCTATGAGGTTCCGGTTGGCTTTAAACATATTAGTCAAGGAATGGAGACACATGGAGCGATCATTGGAGGAGAAAGCAGCGGAGGACTAACCATCAATGGGCGTATTCGAGGAAAAGATGGCATATATTCTGCCAGTTTAATTGTTGAATTGCTCTGCGTTTCTAATAAAAGATTATCTGAATTGTTGGAGGAAATCCATAATAAGTATGGAAAAATGTATATGGAAGAAAGAAATTATACTTTTTCCCAAAAGAAAAAAGAGGAATTGTATTATCTTTTATTTGTTGAAAAGAAGCTTCCTAATTATGAACTGCCAATTACAAAGGTAAGTTATGAGGATGGTATGAAAATATATTTTGAAAATGATGGCTGGATTATTGCTCGTTTCTCTGGAACAGAGCCTGTGTTGCGAATTTTTGCTGAGATGGGAAGCAGTGTAGAGGTATCTAAAATAGCAGATGAAATGGAACAGTTTTTAAAATTAGAGTAAGCTCTAACGTATGATAGAAAACCAAGTAATCAATTAGACTTAATTGTTACTAGACATATATGAGAATCAAAACAGGAAGGATGGAAGCTGTGAAGGATTATAGGAAACAAATTAAAAGTTATTCTGAGGAATACAGACAGATAATAACACAAGGGAAAGAACATACAAAGGAACGTAAAAAAAATGAACTTCCAGGAAACACATATTTTTTAAAGGATGGAAGTATCTTGTGTATTCCTCGTAAGGATGGAGACAGTCGTTTTCCATATGGAGAAAATGGGTTTAATCTTTGGGCTTATGCCTCGGGCTATATACATGCCAATGAAGGTCTCTTTTCACCATTTTTAAGGGCGAAGGAGGGACAGGAACCAGTTATTGGTTTTTTTGCTGGGATGAAGGAAAAAGAAACCTATGATGTTCTTTCGCTTTTGGCAGTCCCTATGTTAGATGAGGAAAAATTTGATAGCATAGATCGATATACTATATTTTCAAAGACATGTGCCTATTATATAACAGAGGCAAGTCATATGCGTTTTGCCATACGTGTATATGTAGATGGGGAAAATCATATGTATTTTACCCTATTTGCAGAGAATCTTAGTGAAGAAGCGAAGGAGTTTTATCTATCTGCTTATTTGAATCCTTATCTAAGTAATGGTGTTTATGAAACTGCTGAAAACAGATGGTTTCGTAAAGCGGAATACATAAAAGAAGATAAGGAATTATTAGGTGGATTTGTATTTCGTATTAATGAAGATTTATCTAGAACCTTATCTGTTACTAATTATGGAGTGATAAATCAGTCTTGCATCTTAGAAGGAGAGAGCCGTCTTTTAAAAGAAAACGTAACAACATCAAGATATGAATATGTGGGAGGTTCCTACAGCAGCTTACATTCCTCTAAACCATTAAAACAAGGCTGCTTTCAGAATGAAAAGCATATTACTAGTTTTAATGAAACAGCAATAGCAGGAGAAATATTACATTTTGCGATAGATCCTCTTTCGTCCATTCGTATGGATTTAGAAGTTAGTTACATGATTCACTCTCATAATGAAGAAGATTACAAAGGTTTAATTAGAAACTTACGACCAGAGTATATTGACGCTATGGTGAACAAGAATGAAGTGATAGAAGAAGCAGATAAGAAGCTTTTAAATGTTTCCTTTGGAAAAGGGATAGGAAAAGATTTTAATCATTTAGCTTTTACTAATTTTTTTGATTATTTAAGAAAACAAGTAGAGTTCTGTTCTGTAATTAAGGGTTATGTGCAGTTATCAGAAGGTTCTTTAATTGGAATTAGAGATGTATTTCAGGCACTAGAGGGCATGCTTTTCTTTAAACCAGACCAGGCTAAGGATAAGATACTAGAAGCCTTAAGCTTTATTGACCCAACTGGACGGTGTCCTAGGCAGTATGCACTTCCTATTGATGAAAATGCAATGCCTGAAATGGATTTAAGACAATTTATTGATCAAGGTGTTTGGGTGATTAATACAATTATTAATTACATAAAATTCACAGGTGATTATCATATATTAGAGGAAACTTGTGGATATTACGAAATTGTGGATGATAAGAGAAGAGTAGTTAAGAAAAGTGAGATTCATGACAGTGTATTATCCCATATTCTGCGTATTATGGAATACTTAATGCATAATCAGGACATGATAACAGGGTGTGTAAAAGCCCTATATGGAGATTGGAACGATGCTTTGGATGGACTAGGGGTAAGTATAGATGGTAAGGAGGAATTCGGAAACGGTGTTTCGGTCATGGTAACCTTACAATTCTACCAGAATCTAAAAGAAATGATAGAGCTTTTGAATTTGCTTTCTTATGACAATTCCCTAATAAAAGAGTATGAAAATGCCATGGAAACCATTGAAGAAGGCCTTAAAGAGCATGCAGTGATAAAGAATAAAGAGGGAGAGCTTCGCATTGTTCACGGATGGGGGGATAAGAAGTCTTACTATGTTGGTGGTTTTTGCGACCCGGATAAAGTTTCCAGACATGGCCTAACCTCCAATGCTTTTTGGGTAATCAGTGGTATGTATGAGAAAGACTGTATGATGAAAGAAACTATATTAAATGCTTTTTCTGCATTAGATTCACGCTTTGGTCTTAAAACCTTTGAGCCATACTTTCTACCAGGAACACCCGGCGTTGGACGTATTTATAAATTACCACCGGGAACTGCTGAGAATGGAGCAGCATATATCCATGCAAGTGCATTTGGAATTATGGCATTATTTATGATGGGAGAGGCAGAAGAGGCATGGAAACAGTTGATGAAGATACTTCCATTTACTCACGAGAAGGTATCTTGCTCCCCTTATGTTATGCCTAATTCCTATGGAGATAATGTTACATTAAATATTGACGGAGAATCTATGCAGGATTGGCAGACTGGAAGTTCCAATGTTGTATTTAAGATCCTTCTTAGATTTGTTTTCGGATTTCAAGCAGAGTATCAAGGGTTCTTTATTCAACCAGCAAATTGGATTCCGTTTAATAATTATCAAGTAGATCTGGTATACCAAGGAAAGCCATTGCATATTCGTTATGAGAATAAAGGAGTGGGTAAACGTAGCTTTTTAGTAAATGGTAAGCCAGGGGTGACTGTATTCGATGAAGTTATGAATATAGAAAAACTATGGGTAGATAAAGAAAATCTAGAGGATAATATTGAAATTATAATTGTAGAATAAAAAAGGATAGGTATCGACCTTATTTTTTGTTATGACTGTGGACTTATGATAAGAGAAAAGAAGAATTGAAGGATATATATATCTAGACAATAAAGGTAGGAATATGCATGAAAATATATTTTAAAGACATTAGCAAAAAGCAATTAGATGCTATAGAAGAGGTGAAAGAGCTTCTTGGGATTGAATTAGATGCAAAAGGGATTCTGGTTAATGTTTTAAAAGGTGACAAGGATATAAAAATAAAAGAAGAACCATCCAGTATTACTTTAGAGTATGGAAGAGAACATCAATTTGTGAGGGCAGTGGGACTTCTAGTGGAGAATTTAAAAAACGATAGAAATCCTCAGCAGTTTGAAACACCTATATATGAACAACTTGGTGTTATGGTTGATTGCTCACGTAATGCAGTTCCCAAAAGAGAAGCTTATTGCAGCATGGTAAAACACCTTGCATTAATGGGTTATTCAACAATTCAACTTTATATGGAAGATACTTTTGAACTAGATAAATATCCTTATGCAGGTTATCTAAGAGGCAGATATTCAAAGGATGAGTTGAAAGAAATGGATCGTTATGCCGCCATCTTTGGAATAGAGGTAATTCCAGCCATTCAAACCCTAGCACATATGAGTCAGGTTCTAAAGTGGCGTGCGATGGAGGAATTAAGGGATGTAGGAGATATTTTTCTCATAGACAGTGAAAGAACCTATGAATATATTGAAGAGATAATCAAGACCATGTCAGAATGCTTTACCTCAAAACGAATTAATATTGGAATGGACGAAGCGGATATGGTTGGTCTTGGAAAGTATTTAGTCAATCATGGATATGTGGATCGAATGGATCTTATGATAAGGCATATGAATAAGGTAGTGGAAATTACCCAAAAGTACGGTCTTATGCCGATGATGTGGAGCGACATGATATTTAGATTACTAAACAAAGGTGAATATTATGCAGCGGACAGTGTCTTTGATTTAGATATGATTAAGAAGGTTCCAGATAATCTATCTTTCGTGTATTGGGATTATTATTCGGAAGAGAAGGAAACCTATAACTCTATGATTGAGAAACACCTGGAATTTAGCCCTAATATAATTTTTGCAGGAGGAGCCTGGAGATGGAGTGGATATTCTCCTAACAGTCATCTAAGTGAAAAAATCGGAAAAAGTGCCCATGAGAGTTGTAAGGAAAAAGGAATAAAAGAAGTGTTAATTACCTTATGGGGAGATAATGGGTCGGAATGTTCCTTATTCTCTGTCTTACCTACGTTGGTTATGTGGGCAGAACTTTGTTATAAAGATAAGAGTGATAACGCGCATGTGGAGGAAAGATTTAAGACTTGTGTTGGGGTGGAATATGAGGATTTTATGAATTTGGATCTGTTAATGCTGACGCCAGATAACAATGATTCCGGTAATGCTGTCCTAAATCCGCCAAAATATATTTTCTATCAGGATATATTACTTGGTCTTTTTGATAAACATATTGATGAAAAAAAATATAGTGAGCACTTTCGTTTCTGTATGGAGAGTTTTGAAGTAATGAGAAAAAGGAATGGAAACTTTAATTACATTTTTGAAACTCAATATCAAATGGCAAAAATATTAGAACAAAAGTGTGTGGCGGGAATCCAATTGAGGCGAGCGTATAAAAAAGGAGATAGGGAAACGTTAGAAGTTTATACGTCAAAAATACTTCCAAAACTAATCGAAGATATCAAGGAATTTTTGGAAATCTTTCACGTGCAATGGTTACGGGAGAATAAAGTGTTTGGCCTTGATAATATTGATTTACGTATAGGGGGATTACTACAGCGTATTACTACAGCTAAATTTAGGATTGAACAATATATGAAACATGACATTGAAAGAATAGATGAATTAGAGGAGGAATTACTTGCCTTTTCAGGAGAAGAAGGTACTCCAACACGAGTTTCTTGTTGGCATGATATGGTTACACCATCTATACTGAGTCATATTTAAGTAACTCAACTTTCCCACCATCATAGCTGTTGAAAATGATTGATTTTTTAGCACATCTATTAAAATAATTGGTTTATTGAAATGAACCAAAATGACCATACTCCAAATAAATTTTCTGATGCAATGAAGCAACTTCAAATTGAAAAACTGCGGTGGTAACATCCGGGGATGATGCAACCGCAGTTGCTACAAAAATCAGGGCAACAGGCATATACTGCAACCGTTTCAGCTTCATATATGCTAATGCTCATTGAATATGTATCTTTCAATATGCAGTCCAAGATTGGAAATGGTTTCATGAAGACTGATGATGATTTTCGTTGAATATCGGTTTAAACAAAACTGATTAATAATGTGTCGAATTATCCATTTTCATAAAAATATTGACAAAAGTTTCGAAAAATTTTACAATAGTTTTATGAAAGTTTGAGTAATGGCTACCTATTATTCATAGGTTTCCGATAATTACATTGAAACAGATGTTATTTATTATTAATGCTTTTTTGCACCCAGAATTGTTGTAACAGAAACACAAAATGCATGAAGAAAAATTAGTGAAAACATCAAAATGGAGGTGTGACATAATGGAGAAATTATTTACAAAAGGTACTAAAATTGTTGACAGTCAGCAGCGGGAACGTATTTTTCATGGTGTAAATATGGTCTATAAAGGACATTTCGATGAAAGTGTTGGTAGAAATTGTTATATTGCCAATTGGACAGAGGATGATTTTGACTGGTTACGTGATAATGGCTTTCATTTAATTCGACTCGGTATCATTTGGGATGGCTTGGAACATACCCAAGGTGACCTAGATGGAGCGTATCTTAATTGGTTGAAGCACATTGTTCAATTATGTTATGAGCGTAACATTTATGTATTCCTTGATATGCACCAAGACTTGTTTAGTGTTAAATTTGCAGATGGTGCGCCTGAGTGGGCTACATTAGGTGGAAATAAACCCCATTACAATGAAGGAATTTGGAGTGATTCTTATCTGTTGAGTGAAGCTGTAAAAACATCATTTGATGCTTTCTGGGCAAATGAAAAACTTCCCAATGGGGTAGGTATTCAAGATCATTACGCAGCACTATGGGGTAAGGTTGTTGATGCTTTCCAAAACTATAATAACGTTTTAGGCTTCGATTTAATGAACGAACCATATACAGGTTCTTCTGGGCTTGAAATTTTTGCTACCCTACTGGGAGCTTATGGTGAAATCACGCAAAAGAATTTATCTATTGAAGAATTGATGGAAATGTTTACCGATGATGAAGAGAAAGTTCAAATGTTAATGGAAATTGATAATCATGAAATTTATCAAGCTATGGCCAGTGCAGTTGCACCACTTATTCAGCATTTTGATAGTGAAATTTTGAATTCTTTTTATCAAAAGGTAAGAGACGCTATCCGTGAAAAATGTTCAGATGGAATTATTATGCTAGAAAATAATTATTTTTCTAATATGGGTATTCCTTCACAAGTACGCAAAATAAAAGAAGAACACCAAATATACGCACCTCATGGGTATGATTTGGTTGTAGACTCTCCGGCAGTTGCTTTATCCAGTAACAATCGTGTTAATGTGATTTTTGAAGGTCATCGTGAGGTTCAAGAAAGGCTTCAAGTTCCTGTCATTGTTGGGGAATGGGGTGCTCATTACGAACATAAAGAGGCGTTAGACCACATTACACATTTGCAAAATAAATTTGACCAATACCACTGGAGCCATACGTATTGGTGCTACGAGAAGAACTTACGAAATTGTGCAGTTTTACCAAGGTTAATCCGCCCTTACCCGATGGCGGTGTCTGGTACAATCCAATTCTATTCCTATGATCAGTATACTCATACGTTTGATTTCCAATGGATTGCGGGTGAAAGCAGTGGTGAAACAATTATTTTCTTACCTTCAGAAGTAAAAGAAGCTCGAACAGATGTATCATATCAATTGATAGAGATTTCAGAAACATCATCTGGAAAATTAATGGTTATTTCGACGAAAGATAGCGGTGCACATCGATTAGAAATAATTTTTCATTGAGAGGGGTGAATGAATTTTGATTAAAAAAATGAGAAATGCCTTAAATCATAGAAAGTATCAACTTTCATTAAAGGAAAAATTAATTATTGCTCTTCCTAAACAAGGGTATATGCTTACAAATGTAATCATTCATAATGTCTACATTAAATATTTCACAGACATTATAGGGTTGAAACCTAGCTATGTAGCAATGATCTATATGATTTTCAACATATGGAACTACTTGAATAATCCTATATTTGGGGTTATGTTGGATAAAATGAAATATAAAGAGAAACGAGGAAAATATACGTATGTCATGCGCGTAACATTTCCATTGATGATCATCATTTTGACTTTGTTACTTTTTAGTAGTCCAACTTGGAGTCAAATGGGTATTTTCATTGTTTTATTAGTAGGGTTATTCCTCTTTGATACGGCGTCAACTTTCTTTGTCATTTCAATAGATTCTTATACGATGTTGGTTGCGCCAAGCAAAGAAGACCGTATTGATATTACTGTTATTGGGAACTATGTTGCGAATATTGTTAGCTTCTTCGCAACATTAATTCCGACATTATTGTTAGTTGGAGATACAAAAGACAATCGTCCACTGGTTATTGGTATGCTGTTGCTTGTGGTTCTAATCAATGGAATTCTCTTTACTCTTGCAATATTTGCATTAAAAGATAAGCCTGAACTATATGAAGTTGGGGATAGTTCAGCAGTTAAATCTGATTTTCAAAGTATTAAAAATGATGTATTTGGATTTATGAAAATGAGAGCATTCTGGGCGTATTTTTTCTTTAAGGCTACTACGTTTGCTCCGCAATTGATTTACTTTACAGTATTTTTGTACTATATGGATTATGTAGTACAATCTAACGGATTTCAAGCAAGTGTTGCTGACACAGCACCAATGATTATTGTATTATTTCTCTATCCGTTGATTAGTAAGGTAATTAAAAATGTGGGGATAAAAAGTTCCATCCTCATCGGGATTATCCCTTACATTGTCGGTTACGTTATTCTTTACTTTGCTGACAACTGGATAGTTGTTGCGTCAGCGTATATTCCTATTTTAATAGGAAGACAAGTAAGTGAAACAGTTCAATTTCCGTTTAATTCAATGGTAATTGACGAGAACGAAAGATTGACAGGTACAAGAAAACCAGGGTTGTTTATTGCAATTAACTCCATTTTATCTGCACCAATGTCAGGGTTACAGTTGGTTATTTTCATGTGGATTATTGAGCAATACGGATTTCAAACTGGTGGAGGTGTGCAAACAGAAGCGGCAATTGAAGGAATACGAATTGCTGGTGCGTTAGTGCCAATTGCATTTGTTATTGTGGGTATTATTCCAGTTCTAATGATACCGTTTAACTTACAGAGAGAGAAAGAACTTTCAAAGTATTCTACAGAAAGAAGGCTACAACAAGAACATAATGTTTAACTGTAATATGTCACCGTTTTCGCTAGGGATGTAAACAATAACTATATGCATATCTAATTGCTGTATAAAGCGTATTTAGTAAAGGTTTAGAGGTGCATATCATAAATATTCTCCATCTTAATTAAGGTAAAGTGCCCGTATTAAATGGAGGATATTTTTAATAACTCAACTTTCGCACCCCAAAAAGTAAATTAAACGGTTGATTCTGCTGACAAAAACACGATTCATGAGTTTTAATGATGAAAAATCAAAAAAGTATATTAGAAGAATTGTTAGTTAGGAGGTTAAGATGAGTAGCTATCATTTAGATATCAGTAATTATCATTCGAAAGCAATTAAATATAGTGATTATTTTCAAAAAGCCACTTCTATTCATGGTGAAGAAATTAACATTAATAATTATTATGTTGAAAGAAATGGTACGCCATTTTTTGTGGTTGCTGGGGAATTTCACTATAGCCGTTATCCTTATACAGAGTGGGAAACAGAACTAATTAAGATGAAATTAACTGGAGTTAATGTAATTAGCACCTATGTATTTTGGATTTATCATGAAGAAGAGGAAGGACAGTATGATTTTAACGGTTCTAACAACCTACATTTGTTTCTAAAACTATGTCACAAACATGAATTATTGGTAATTCTTCGTATTGGACCTTATTGTCATGGAGAAGTGCGTAATGGTGGGCTTCCAGATTGGTTATATGGGAGATTTTTTGAAGTAAGATCTAATGACCCAGAGTATCTTTCTCATGTAAGAAGATTATATACGAAAATTGGAGAGCAAGCCAAAGGACATTTGTTTCGTGAGGGTGGACCTATTGTTGGTATTCAACTTGAAAATGAATACCTTCATGCTGCATCTCCGTGGGAGATGACCCTTTCTCATGGTGTAGAATCTACAGGCATAGGCAATGCAGATGTAACTCATATCAACATCTTAAAGGATATAGCAGTGGAAGTAGGTTTGATTGTACCTTTTTATACCATGACAGGTTGGGATAGTAATTTACTAGAAGGGATGAGTGTTCTACCAATGATTGGAGGATATGCTTATAGACCTTGGTATAATAATGCTGATGGAGATGCCAAGCTACTAAGCAATAATTATTTATTTGTGGATAGACATAAGGATAATGATATTTTTCCAGTGACATACTGTGAGTTAATGGGGGGGATGCAGTGTTGGTATCAATCTAGGTTTATTGTAGAACCTGAAAGTGTTTCGGCAATTGCCATCAATGCATTGGCAGGAGGAAGTAATTTCATAGGATATTATATGTATCATGGTGGAAATAACCAAGTTGGAAAACGTAGTTTCTTGAATGAGAACACAACTCCGAAGATTGATTATGATTTTCAGGCACCCATAGGTTCTTTTGGTCAGGTACGACCTTCTGCTGATTTTCTCCGTCCTCTCCACTATTTTATGACAAGTTTCGTAAATGAATTAGTTACCATGGGAACTTATGTGCCTGAGAATGCAGTAACAGACCCGATGGATACAAAGTATTTACGATATGCGGCTAGAACGAATGGGCAAAATGGATTTGTTTTTCTGAATAATTATCAAGATCATTGGAAAATGGAAGAACATAAGGATATTAAGTTACACATAAAGGGAAAGGGAGAAATTATTAAATTTCCTCAAAAGACAGTGTTACATTTAAAAGAAAAAGTAAGTTGTATTATGCCTATTAACTTGCAAATGGAAGAAGTGTTATTAAAATATAGTACAGCCCAACCTATTACTTACTTGGATGATCCTGAGGGTAGGGTATATTTCTTCTTTACTCCTAAAGGCATAGAAGCAGAATATTGTTTTTATAATGTAAAAAGTGTTCAAATAGATCATGGAATGGTTATTCAAGAAGAAGCGACGGTTATTGTGAAAGCAGACACGAATAGATCAATTATAACCGTTGAAAGTACGAGTGGGAACCGTATTAGAATTTGTACGTTAAGCAATGAAGAGGCACATAAGTTTTGGATTTATGAATTTTGGGGTAAGAAAAGAGCAATTATTACAGATATGAAACCTGTTGTTGTAGAGGATAATGTATCATTTGTTTTAAAAGGTACATGTAATGGGAGTTTTTCAGTGTTTCCACCAGTTTCTGAGGAATTAAAACTAGCTGATCATCAGGCAGGGCATTTAAAGTTAACGTCTACTTCTCTTTTTGAGCAGTATGATGTTAGTACAGAGCATAAAACACTGCTATCCCAAGAGCATACCAGAGGACCAAAAGGGTTGGTAGAGATTGTTGATACTGACTTTCACGGATTAAATAATTTATGGCTTCATGTGGAATATGAGGGAGATGTAGCCAAGGCCTTTATTGGTGGCAAGTTAGTTTGTGATCATTTCTATAATGAAACAGTATGGGAGATTGGTCTAAAACAGTTTAGGCAGGAACTAGCTAATAATCCTATGAATCTACATATAAGTCCAAGAAAAGAAGGTACTTATATTGTGAAAGAATCTGCAATGGCTTTGCAACAAGAATTTGTAGGAGAAATAAAAGGAAAAATAAATTCTATAACGCTTATTCCTGAATATCAGATTACGATTTGTATCAATTAGTAGTCTGTATACGTAACCATCGAGGCGAATTTCTGAGTGTTCAAAATTGACTCAGATTGAAAAATTAGTAGGAAACAGGAGGTGAACAAACTGTTGCCCAAACATAAAATAAAAATAATTATCCCCATAGAGCTTGGATGAAATTGTACATGGGAATAAAACAACGTAGAGATTTTATGAAATTTTGGCAGCAGTACGATATGGTAAAAAAATTGATGCTTGTTCTAATGTGTATCTTAGTAATTGTGTTAATAGCAAGTCAGATAAATCGAATAAACTTAAATTCAAATGCAAACCCAGAAGGTATAGAAACCAATGAAACATCCTATGAATTACCTGCAAAAGTTATGACGTATAATATTTTAATGGGACTGGAAGATCCAGAAAGAGAAGAAAAATTCGTTGAATATCTTACCGAATTAGATGTAGACGTATTAGCCTTACAAGAACTAAATGGACTTTCGCCAAAGGAATTAAAAACGTTAGCCAATAAATACAATCATCATTATTCAGTGCAATTAAAAAGAATGGGATATCCAGTTGGAATCACTTCCAAGTATCCAATTGAAGTTGTTAAGAGATTACGTCTAGGGTTACACCATGGAGCATTGCATGTGAAAATTCAAGGAGTTAATTATATTGTAGTTCATTTATCACCTTTAAGTGCAGAAAAAAGACAAAAGGAAATAGACTATTTAGCTAACTATCTAGAGAAAGAAAATTTACTGAACCAAGAAGATATTATTATCTTAGGTGATTTTAATGCACACTCGGAAGAAGATAGTGATTCCGTAGATGCTAAAAACATGGAACAATTTTATGATGATAAAAACTTGATTCATGGCGAAATTGATTATAGTGTCATTTCATCAATCTCTGATTATGGTTTCATAGATTCTTATACGTATCTAAATCAGAAAGAGGATAGATACAGTTTTACATATCCTTCAGACAACTATGACTTACGTGGAGAACGCATCGACTATATATTTGTATCACAGAGCCTAGAAGATCATATTGTCACAAGCGAAATATTAGTAAATGATGAAACAAAAGCAATTTCTGATCATTTTCCAATATTGCTCCAACTGGAATAAGTTGAAATAAGCACTATTTCTCAAGGTGAGAGAAATAGTGCTTATTTCGTCATGTAGGAAAGAACTCATTCATTATTCTAGTTCTACTTTCTCTGATTTCCCTGCGTACATCCCACGCTCGAAATGAACCTTTCCAGTCAATTCTCCGATGGATACAGTTAATGTTCCTCCGTCTTGTTCTGGATCATTGACATAAACAGAATACTGTTCTCCATCTGGCTCTACTATAATCGTACAACCTTCACTGACACTTAGCTTTTCGCCGTTTGGCAAATCTAGAGAACCTTTTTCCCAGAATACTGCCATGAAGGTATCTGTACTTTCATCCCAAACAGCTTGAACTGAGGAATTATTTGATAAAGTATGCATTGTAGGATTTGCAGTATATTCTTCTAATTGGCTAGGGGTAGTATTCATTAAAACGGTATAGTCATATTTTTCGTTTTTTGCGTCTGCCCCGTGTGATATACCAAGTTCTAATACAGTATCTGAGTGTGTTTTCTCCTCACTTCGAGTTGAAATTGTTTTCCAATCACCAGTTCGTTGACCTGCTTGAATGGTAACAGGGGAATTGGTAACATAGCCAATTCCGTTATTATAAATCCAGTCAAAAGTTTCAATTGCATCCATTTGACTTTGGCTGTTCAATTCATTTCCTTGACTGTATTCAACATCTCCACGCAGGAGAGATTGATTCATTGTTGTGTACACATCTTTGTCGTACCTAGATGAAATATCAGTACCAAGATTGACCACACCTTCTTTAAACATAAACCAAGATTTCTTAGCTTTCACTCGATTGTCTTTATAATTTATTGCACTCATACCAACCGTACCATTAGATACACCGCCGACAAATGAGGTTTTACCCATCCGAGTGTATGTGCTGTCATCACCAATTGGCAAGTACCCTTGAAGTGTAGTAGTACCCGGAATACGGTTCCAATTCCAAAGCGGAAAAATATCAAAATATTCATCGCCTTTAAGGTAGTACATTGTTGCTCCTGCTCCAAGGTAATGTCCCAGTACATTTTCTCCATTTAGCGCTTCGCTATTTTTGGTTCTATCACTGGCAGCACGAACGGTTGCCATATATTCAGTATTGTTATAAACTTGGTAATCGCTGTTCCAAAAATATTTGTGTCCACCAGCGCCTTGATCGGAAGCTTCATTTCTCGTTGATAGCAATAATTTTAGGTCGCTTTCTCGGGTTAAATTCGCACTAGAATCTAATAATACATTGGCACCATCAATTACGAATTGATAAATGCCAACTGAATTGCCCTCACGAACGATACCACGACCAGAAGCGTTGATATCACGGTATTTTCCTCTCATTGCATATTGTAATCCATCTAACAAAAAGTCTTGATAAAAATTCATAGATTTATCTGATAAAGCAAATTGAGTTCCATCCGTATAACGAATATAGGTATTGGTGCCTAGTGCAAATGTTTCTCCGTACCCGCCCATGTAGAGCAGTTCAAAATGTTGTTGAAAACTCATGTCAGCTTTGATACCTTCTGCATCCCATCTCTTTTGAAGGAATTTTACGGAAGGAAAAGGGCGCATTTCATTTTCCATTAAATTGAGTAGGAATTTGATTTTTTCGCCATCACCTTTTATTACGGCGTACTTTAATGAGTAATTCACAGTATCTGTTAAATTACCACCAGTAGAATTGATTTCTCGTTCTTTGACATTGTATTTCCTTGTTTCTTCAAAAACAGTACCTTGATATAGCTTATCTGATAGTGTATCAAGATTGGCTTGTTCTATTTCCTCATTGGGAAATAGCAATATATCTGCGATTTTAGGTCCAATTCCAAGGTTGTTCCACCAGTCATTCCAATCGCAATAAAAATTTTTTTGCACCCAAAACTCAATTGCCTTCTTGATACCATTCTGTAACTCCATACTACCATAATACTGATTCCCTGTACTATTAGCGGCTATCTCCATTGTAAGAATATTATCTAAATGGTCTATTGGGTGCCAGTAGTCTTGTTGATCAGTGTAATAATCAACAGAAGCGAAAGAACCATCTGCTTGTAAATCTGCTAATATTGCGGACGGATCGGCACTGTCATCCATTAGATCTTCAAGCATTCTTCCGCGAATTATTTCAGTGTCCCCATTTTCTTTCCATGTGTAGTTTTGATTTGGTTTTTTGTCACTAAAAATTGTTTTACTCATTAATAAACCGATAATACCTATTGAAAGTATTACAGCACTAACGATAAGTATAATTTTTTTCATAATGTAAGTAACCTCCTCTAATCCTCTTATCACTGTTGTTGTTTACATTCTCTATTAATCCAGTTTATCAATAACGTAGGATAGTGTCAATGGAGAAAATGGAGTGATTTTATTTTGGCTAAGAATGTAGACGAAAGCGCTGATAGATCAATGGTTAGAACGTTGCAACTTTTCATTTGTAGTTGTGGTGATGATGTCATATGGTATGTCACACGACAAACTGATGGTTTACAGATGTGGTAACTTAAGTTAAAATAAATATATAAGTTGTACCAGTTAAAATATTCTTCTAAAGATGATGGAAATATAATTTTATTCGCACTTAAATTTTACCATAAATCAGTGTGGAGTTGTTCTGTATTTAGTAAAAAAATATTCCGTATATATGTGGGTTGTAGCGTTTTACATACACCTAAAAATTTATAAGAAGTGAGAGGGTATACTCCCCCTCATTCAAAAGTTGATAGAAGGAATGAACAGCTTAATTGATTGTTAAACTGAGTGTGTATATGGAGAAATCAAATTGAAATGAATTGAAGGCACTGACATTTTTGTTGGAAAATTATAATTCTAAGGGATAGGGTGATATCTATGCAGATAAAGTTTATTGAAAAAGAATACTGGTATGGTGGGTGCACTGTCGATGGTTCAAAAATGCCAATTGATAGTGAAATGCAAGTGACTATTGATTTAAGTATTAATAAAACACCGAATCAAGCAATGCCATTTTTTGTTTCCTCAAAAGGTAGATATTTATGGAGGGATACTGGTTTTGAAATTAGTTTTGATCATGGGATAATTCATGTGTCTGATGATGTGATTTGTGAACATGGTTTTGGGAATTTAAGAAACGCTTACCTTGCTGCTATGGAAAAGTATTTTCCGTTCAATCATAAAACACCAGCAATAGAATTATTTGAAACGCCTATTTATAATACATGGATTGAATTGACTTTCTATCAAAATCAACAGGCAATCGAGAAGTATGCAATGGATATTTTAGAAAATGGGCTACCATCAGGTGTGTTAATGATTGATGATGGATGGTCTAATTCATATGGAGATTGGCGCTTTCATTCTGGGAACTTCCCTGATCCAAAAGGGATGATTACAGGACTTACATCTATGGGATATAGTGTAATTCTCTGGATATGTCCCTTTGTCACACCAGACACTATAAAGTACAGGGAGGCACGGGATAGAAACCTTCTTGTGTTGACACCTGTAGGAGAACCTTATATTGCAAAGTGGTGGAATGGGTACTCGGCAGTTTTGGATATGACAAATCCTGAAGCGGTTGCTTGGTTGGGAAGTCAATTGAAAGAACTACAAGAACTTGGTGTTGCTGGATTTAAATTTGATGCAGGTGATAGTAGATATTATCGGGAAGATAACCTTACTTTTTCAAACGCAACCCCTAATGAACAATCTATTGCTTGGACTGAATTTGGAGAAAAGTATCCATTTAATGAGTATAGAGTGACTTTCAAAGCCGGCGGAAAAGCAATAATGCAACGATTATGCGATAAAGGTCATGTTTGGGGTGAGAATGGAATTGCATCTCTGATTCCTGATACCCTTGTTCAAGGTATTACTGGTCATCCATATTGTTGTCCAGATATGATTGGCGGTGGAGAGTATTTAAACTTTCAAAGTGCGTCGATGAATTTGGATGAGGAATTATTTGTTCGCCACGCAGAAATTGCTTGTTTGATGCCATCCATGCAATTTTCCGCAGCTCCTTTTAGAGTACTAGATGACAAGAATTACAGTGCAATAAAAAAAGCATTGGAAACAAGAGGAAGATATATCGAGGAAATTCTAAACCTTTTAAAGCACGCTGCATCAACTGGTGAGCCGGTTATTAGATACATGTCTTATGAATTTCCCGATGCTGGTTCAGAAAAAGTTATTGATCAATTTATGCTGGGTAGTAAATTATTGGTAGCACCAATCATACAGAAAGGAACTAATGCTAGAATGGTTTTCCTTCCACAAGGAGAGTGGAGAACACAGAATATGGATGTGATTGTTGGTGAAGATAATAGTATTGAGATGAACGCTTCCTTTGGCACACCAATTATATTACATCGTTTGTGAGAACTTACTGGAGGTTAGAACTAGCCGATTTGGCTAGTTCTTTTTATGTGGTGCCAGGCATGGCACTAATCTAGCTAGTGAAAGTCTAGCCATGGGTATTTACCGCCAAGTGTAGCGAACCGCAAGTTGGTACCAGTAATGGAAGTTATGGATAAAAAGGCAGACATTAAAATTTCCATTATTGACCAATTACATCTAGAGATGTATAATTAAGTAAATTTACTCTTTAATCATAACTTCGATGTATTTTAGATAGCAAATATAGAAAATTAATATACTGGACATGAGAATGAATAGTGAATAAAAGCTTTCTTACGGAAGATACCACAATAAAAATCGGAAAATCTATTCCGATATCAAATTTCGTACTTTCTTTATGGAGGCGACTGGTAAAGAACTTTCAAGCTGTGAATTTCAGCCTTGATTGAACACATAGACAGATAAAACACTTAAAGAAGCAATTGCGGTTTATTGTAAAGAAGTGAATCGTAAAGGTATGAAAGAAATATTGTCAGAAGAAAGATTTAATATTATTTCCAACTCCAACAAGGCTTTTATTACTGCTTTTGATAAGCATATTGAAAATTTGATACATCCTACAGACGAGAAAGTATTTTTTGTCATAAGAGATTTTCATGAAAATGAAGAAGAAATGAATTTACCACACACTCATGCCAGGTGAATCGATATATCTTTCTGATGATGGATGGTGTACCTTTTCTCGCTGTTGCTGAAGCAAATGATGCTAATCTTCCCAATGGGATGAGCTTGTCGTACGATAATCCTGTTGAGATGGGTTATACCGTTATATCAGAAGTTGAGTTTTATCGCATTTATTCAATTCTGAAAGAGGAAGGTAAAGTGATAACTAATATTTGTTCATTTCCTTGGAGCCCATTAGCAAGTACAGTAATGGATAAATTTGGGGTGCGATGGTATGTTACTTTGCCACAGCATCGTCCAGCGGATGAAGAAAGTTTAGTATAAAGAATTGATGGCAGCAAATTCAAATTTGTCTAAGAGAGAAAATTAAGGGAGTATTTAGAAAGAGGCATCGCCATCGATCTCAATTGTGGGAAAAGATAATTATCTGGGAAATGCAAGAGGATAAAGAATGAATTGTGGGTTTTATAGATCATAATAAGGAGAGTTTATCAATGAATGAATTAAACAAAGCAGATGATAGCTTACTAAAACTTAAGGAGAAGTATATTAGGATTGTAAATCTACCACCTATGACAATTGCAGAAGTGAATTTCTACGGTGAAACACTCATGCAAGGTGAAGAAATGTACCTTTCCAAAGATGGACTTACAGATTTTTCAAAAGATGGCAAGGGTATACCTGGACATTTTCATGCAGGAATGAATGCAATTGATAAACTGATAAATGATTACAATCTTGTTGAAGTGATGCCAGGGTTGCGTTTGTTTGGTTTTGCAAATTGTTCTGACATGGAAAATTATGGCCCATTTTATGGATTTGGACGTTGGATTACGATACCTGATGACATGGATGTTCCATTACCATTTGTTAAAAAGAAGTTCAAAGGCGGAGTGTATGCCGCATATAGCCGTCCGCTTCCAATGAGTAATGGTGATTCTGATGAATGGGAAGTTCTAAACCATTGGGTTGTAAATAATGATACATATGAATATGATGGTGGAAGAGAACCAGATTGTAATTATGGGCTATTAGAAGATTATCTCAATTATATAAATATATTTAATATCCCTATGGAAGATAAAGTTATTCAAGCTGATTTACTTATTCCAATTAAATTTCGCAAAAATTAAAAAAGAAGAGTAGGAGAATATAGGATTTGATATGATGTTAAGTTTAGTTGACATATTTCAAAGCATCATTGGTAGACATTTTTTTCTTAATTATCTATACTTGGTTCAAACAGACCAGGAGGTATAAATTGTGGAAGATTATTTTGGGAATAGACTTATGTATTTGAGGAAAGGAAGAGGTTTGTCTCAAGAGGAATTAGGTAACCTAGCAGGTGTATCCAGGCAGACAGTTTCTAAATGGGAGTTAAATCAAACAACTCCAGAAATGGATAAATTGGTTTCACTTTGTGATATTTTTCATATTAGTTTAGATGAATTAGTAGGCAGACAAAATATAACGAATAGAGAAGATAACTATGAAAAATTAAATGAAAAGATGGATCGTATCATTAATGAAAGAAGACCATACCATTATGAATACAAGAGTAAAAGGATGATCGGGAATACACCTTTTGTCCATATCAACATAGGTTATGGAATGTATCATTCTAAAGGTATTGTAAGTATAGGGATGATATCTACAGGTATCATATCTATTGGGCTATTATCTTGTGGTATTCTAAGTTTTGGAGTACTTGCACTAGGTATATTAGCACTAGGTTCCTTGGCAGTTGGATTGGTTGGTCTTGGTAGTATTGCACTAGGTATAATGGCTCTGGGAGCAATTTCTATCGGGTACCTATCTATAGGTTCTCTTTCCATTGGTGTCTATGCCATTGGTGCGAATGCAATAGCACATCATATTGGAATTGGTGATGTTGCAACAGGGCATATAGCAATTGGAAAAACAACTGCAAAAGGTGCAATAGAGTTTATAATTTCAGAAGTTAATTCTATAACGGAAGTAAAACATACCATTTTAAGAGAATATCCGAATTTATCTAAATGGTTTGTGGATTTTTGTTTGTCATTCATACATTATATAGGCAACTTTTAGTGAAGTCTAATATGATATGACTGTATAATTACGATAATATTTTTATTAATTTCTGACATTAAATTTATAATTAAAACTTTTAACACTAAAATTTTGTAAAGCGAAAATAATTTGGAGATAATAGGTAGATACTAGGTATATTCACTTGGATAACAGAGTATGTGACTATGGAATCTAAAATATGAAACTGGAGGAAATTACAGTGTTAAGAAAAAAATTGATTGTTGGTTTATGTTTAATAGCTATTCTTACATCTATAGTTGGATGTAACAAAGATAATAATGAAGAGTCAACAGACAAGGAAGAAAGTCAAACTTCAACTTATGTTGGAACTGCATCGGGTTATGGTGGAGAGGTGACGGTTACTTTAGTTGTGAATGGAAATGAAATTCAATCAGTAGTTGCAGCTGGAGAGTCAGAAACGACAGATGTAGGTGGGAAAGCCGTTGAAACTTTAAATGACGGAGCTTTAAAAGACTTAGAGGGTAAAGCCCTTAGTGATGTTGATGTTGAGGAAATCGATGGTGTATCTGGTGCAACATACACTTCTCAGGCGGTTAAAAATGGACTTAAGTTAGCCCTTGATGAGGCACAGGGTATGTCGACAACAGAGAAATCATCAGTAAAGGATGGAGTTCAAGAGATAACGGTAGTAGGGCATAGCATTGTAAAACCTATGAAGATTGCTGTAACCTTTAAGGATAATGCTATAACTGATATCAGTGTGTTGGAACATGATGAAACAGCTCAAATTTTTACTACAGTTGAAGAGTATTTGATTCCACGCCTCATTGAAAGTCAGTCACTTGAAGTGGATGCAATTACAGGTGCAACAGTATCTAGTAATGCAGTCAAAAGTGCGGTAGGAGAGGCCATTGATGCAGCAGGTGGTAATCATATGACATGGGCGACTGACGTCCCAAAATCAGAAGAAACAGTAAAACTTGAAGGCTATGATGTGATCGTTGTGGGTCTTGGTGGTGCAGGTATGACAGCATATGCAAGTGCAGCTGAACAAGGTGCCATCGTATTTGGACTAGATACTGCAGCGAAAATTGGAGGAACCTCTACGACGACGAGTGGACCAATGGCTATTAATCCAGAAACTAAAATGGAAGAACAAAACAATGGGGAACCTTTTTTAAATGAAGAAGAACTAATAGAAGATTGGCTAGCATACTGTGAAGGAGATGCAAAAGAAGAACTGGTTCGCCTAATGGTGGATCAATCTGGTGATGCATTTGATTGGTTAATAAATAAATATGATTTTCAATTTGGGGATATTAGTGCTTTCTTTCACCCTAAGATGTGGAAAGTTTGGGCATCTTATCAAGGAGATGTTACTACGCTGTATGAAAATGCAGTTGATAAAGCCAAAGCTTACAATGAAAAAAATGATTACATGCTTGAATTAACAGCAACTAAATTATTAACGGATGAAGATGGCAATATCAATGGTGTAAAAGCAACCTATTATGATGGCACAACTTATGAAATATACGGGAAAGCAGTCATACTTGCAACGGGAGGATTTGCTGGAAATGCAGATATGATGGAGGAGTATTTTGGTGAGAACTGGAATACAAAGGCTATGACCCAGAATAAAGGTGCTGGTATATTAATGGCGGAAGAAGTTGGGGGTGCTCTATATAATATAGATGTAGCGCCAATGCAGCATAATGCCCAGACGGCAACCTTGATACGAGACGATTCCTTGACTGCGGATGAAAAAGCAGTGTTAGCCTCTCTGGTTTTGGGAAAAGACTCTATGCTGGTCAATCAAGAGGGGACTAGGTTTATGAGTGAAGCAGGAAACATTGAGTTTGATTCCTGGCAGGGTGGAGCTTATTTCTATACCATATATGCAGAGGAACAAATACAAGAATTCACCCAAAATGGTCTTTCTGTGGTTTCAACACCATTTTTCTTAAGTCAGGGTGGTACTGTAGAAGCTAAAACACCCATTAATACGATGGAGCAAATCTTATCTGTAGGTGAAGAAAAGGGTATCATATATAAAGCAGATTCAGTTGAAGAGTTGGCAAATTTAATTGGTACAGATAATCTTGTGGCAGAAGTTGAAAAATATAACACTTACGCAACTGGACAAAGTGACCCCTTTGAAAAAGATGCCTCTTTAATACATGAAATCAAACTTGACCAACCTGTTTATGCAATAAAAGGGGCAGCATATATTTATGGTACCTGTGGTGGTTTAGATGTAGATGAAAACCTAGTGGTACTAGATACAGAGGGTAATCCTATTAATGGACTATATGCAGCAGGTCTTGATTCAATGGGTACTATTTTAACCAACAAAAAAGCATATGTTACCTATGGTGGTGCGGCACAAGGTTGGGCACTTACTTCTGGTATGGTTGCTGGTTTTAATGCAGCAAAAGCTGTAGAAACAATGGAATAGACTAAGAATGTTTTCCCCATGAAAATACTACATTAGTTATTTTCATGGGGAATCTTATTGGGAATTAGAATTTAGTGATTAATGCTGTGTGCCAAGATGAAGTCTAGGTCATATTTTGAAGAAATTTCTATATAGTAGAATATTAAAGATTGAGAGTCAGATAGAAGGCACATTCGCTATCAAGAAGATCATATTCTTTCAATGATTTTTTTATATAAATTAGGGCCTGGTCTTTCACATTATATTTCATAAATAATTTTGAAACACGCAGATACATTCCTGTGTTCTTTGTGCATCTCATTAATATATCAATATATGTAAGGTATTCTTTATGACCAGATACAATAATCTCTTCTATAATTTGAAGCAAATAATCATTCTCTTGAAAATAGGTTTGCTTCAGAGGCAAAGAATAATTGAAATTCTCATTAGCAATTATCTGTTGTTGTAAAGAACTTAGCAACCAAAATGTACGATAAAGAAAGAGAATGTCTGGTTGAACTAAGTTCTTGATAAAGGTTTGATCAATCGTATTTCTCATAAATAATTGTGAGAGGTAGTAAAGAATTAAGGTTGATGTCAACAAATTACCAAGGGCTGTGTGGGAGATATCTTTTTCTATTAGACATCTTAATAATCTTTGACTTCGTTTATAATTACCTATGTAAAAATTTAATTTAGCATATAAAAAAAGGTACTCTGTTTCATATTCTTTATAAAAGGCCAGCTCCTTTAGACTAGATAAGGCCTGCTCTAGTAATTTTTCCTGCAATAGAAGTTTCGTTATAAATGTAATGTGAAATCCGGTATGTTCGGATAGTAACTCCCATAATTTTCTGGATACTATATCTTTATCCTCATAGATTAGATTTAGAAGAGGGGTGATTTTATATAGAAGTTCAGGGGATTGCTTACTTTCATATACTACTTGATACATAGTAAGGGAACTTTCATAATCCTGCTGATAAAAGTAGATTTCTCCTAATAATAGATAGGATCTAATGGTAGCACAATCATTTAGAAATTTGTAATTCATGGGTGGGTCACCCATTTCAATACATCGATTTAGTGATTTGACAGCTAATAAATGTGAAAAGGTTTTATAGTAAATGATTGCTCTACAGTATTCTATATCCGTACACTCTGGATAATGCTTTAGAGCTTCAAAGACTAAGGAGAGTGCTTTATCATATTCTTTTAGTTCTGTAAGACACAATATCATGCGATATAACAAATGGGGTGCGTAAGCCTGACCATAAGAAATGAAGTCATGGGCTTTTACATAATATTCTATAGCGGAATGATAATCGTTATCTGCCATATATTCGTTGCCTAAATTAAATAAGAAGAAAGGGTTATTGGGACTTTCTTCTAAGGATTTTTTAAGAAGAGGCATGTTTCGTTGTCTTTTATTTTTAGACTGGACTATAAAACTAGTGTATCCATAATGAAATAAGGTCACGTCTGCAAGAATGAACTTAGACGAATCAAAGGCACCATCTTTTTTCTCAATTTGCTCATGTATATTGCCTGTAAATTGATAATATCCAGTGTTTCTAAGAAAACGAAATGCATAGTGTGTTGCATAATCACTGGTGTTATTATCTTCTAGATAATTTTGTATGATAAAATGGTAGCCATCATAATTCGTGTTTTTCATCAATGATTCAAATTTGGTTAGATCATCAGGATTTAGCACTTCATCTGCATCTAGGAGAAGAATCCATTCTTTACTTGCCTTCGATAAGGAATAATTTCTTGCTTTACTAAAATCATTTTCCCACGGGATATCAAAGATCTTGGCACCATATTTTAAGGCAATCTCTTTGGTGCTATCTATTGAACCTGTGTCAACGATGATCATTTCCTCTACAAGGTCTTTTACACTGGCAAGACAATTTTCTAAAACCAGTTCCTCGTCTTTTACAATCATACAAAGGCTGATACTTTCTGTCTGCATAAAATTCCCCTCCAATAAATCCACTCTATTATAATAAATGACTGTATTTCCTTAAAAATGCAGATAATTTTTAGGAACAAGGAATATTATTTTTTATTAAAAATCAGTTAGGACACAGGAATATTATTTTTGGTTAAAAAATAGTTAGGAACAATATTTTTTCTAGAGCATATGTTGTAAATAAGAAGCCTTTAGGAGATGTACATGGCAACGGCATATGTTAGAGTCAAAACTTTTTACTTGCAAGGTATTATGGAGTATAAAAATGAAGAGGTATTAAGTTACCATATTGAGTATCCGCAATTTGCTTCAGATAAGTACAAAGCCTTTATACATAAGTTAAATATTTATTATAAAGCGGATGCTACCTTATATCAAAAGTTTCATGTGGCAAAATTATACCAAATGGCAATAGACGATTATGAATATGCTACTAGCAACGGATTTCTCGTAAGAAAGTATGAGATTGTAGTGAAGTATGAGCTTACCTATAATCAGGATTGTGTGATTAGTCTGTTTACTGATAGATATGAATATACGGGAGGCGCTCATGGTATGACAAACCGTGTGGGAGATACCTGGAGTTTAGAGAAAGGGAAGAGGATGTTATTATCAGATTTCTTTCCAGGACAAATAGATTACAAAGAACGAATCATAGAAGCGATTTATAAGCAAATTGAAAATCAGATTAGTACTTCGTCAAATTATTATTTTGATGATTATGAAAATTTAGTTCGCGATAATTTTAATGAACGAAATTTTTATATTGTACCAGAGGGCGTTACTATTTTTTATCAATTGTATGAAATAGCGCCTTATTCCAGTGGAATTATGACATTTTTAATTCCTTTTGAAAATAGTATGGTGAAAAAACCAAATTGTTGAGTCTATTATAATATGTAGTCTAATGCACTTAAAGGCATTAAAAATAGACAGTAAAGTAGATAATAAAAATAAGATGTAGATATACTTAGCATGGAAATAACATAATCTGCCTATGCATATATTCTACATCCTATTTTATTAAAAATCTGATTTATAATCAGCGGATCGATTAAAATACATTATATTTTTTTAGATTAGCGGATCGATCAAAATGCATCATGTAATCAACTATCTAAACCCATCATGTTCTTTATGATACATATATCGTTCCAATTCTTCCTTAGATTGAAATCCTTTGGTATCTCTGATAAAACTAGAACGTTCAAATTCAGTCATACCATTGAAACGATTTCTTGCAAATGCATCATCTGTCAGAAAGAGTATTAGTGCTGGTGATGCCATATTGTTATAACCATAAAAATTATCCATATGAATCCTCCTTTCATATAGTTGATATCAAGGCAATTAGTTAAAACAGTTTATAAAAAAAAGAACAACAGTTTAAAATCTTAATTTTTATATTGCCAACGATTTAATATCTATTATTAGGATTTCAAATGTCTTATAAATCTATACTAGAAATAATTTCATAAAACCTAGCCATAATTCTTGTATTCGATATATAGTTCAGTTATAATAAAACAAGATATTTAAGACATAAGGATGCTAGAGGTGGATTATGGAAAAATATAAAATTATAGTAAAAGGTATCGTGCAATTTGAGGACAAATACCTCATAGTTGAAAAGTGGTATGACGACAGAATTATGGATCCATATCAATGGGAATTTATTGATGGAAAATTAGAGTTTGGTGAAAGTCCGGATAAAGGAGTTTTAAGAATTTTATTTGAGAAAACTGGAATTACTGCTCATATTAACAAAACTTTATATACATGGTCCTTTATGGTAGGCGATGTATGTAATATAGGAATTAGTTTTTTATGTGTAACTACACAAGATCAGATTCTGCTTTCTGAAGATTTACATGATTATAAGTGGGTATCAAGAGAAGAAATAGGTAATTATGTTACGAATAAAGCTTTACTAGAAGATATAGAAAAAGCGGAATTTTAATAAATTTTCTAATGACATAAAAGTGATTATACGGAAGGAGAACCCAGGTGTCAATATTAATAAAAAATGGATATATTCTGGATCCTGCAACCAATACAGAAGGTGTTATGGATATTCTAATCGATGGAAATGTGATTCAACAAGTTGAGAAGAATATTAATACAAAGACTGATGAGATAATTGATGGGACAGGTCTTTATGTTATGCCTGGATTTATAGATTTACACGTACATTTAAGAGAACCAGGATTTGAATATAAAGAAACCATTCGAACAGGTAGTCAATCAGCGGCTAGAGGTGGATTTACAACAATTTGTCCTATGCCTAATACCAACCCCTCCATTGATAGTAAGTATATGGTTGAGTATTTACTTTTAAAGGCTAAGGAAGAGGCGGTTGTTAATATCGTACCCATTGGAGCAGTTACTAAGGGTCAATCAGGTATTGAACTTGCTGATATCAAAGGAATGGCAGAAAATGGCGTGTTAGGCATCAGTGAAGATGGTAAGTCTGTTATGAATACGCGCATTTACAAACAGGGTATGTTAGAAGCAAAGAAGCATAACCTGGTTGTATTTGCACACTGTGAGGATAAAGATCTCGTGCAAGATGGTGTGTTAAATGAAGGCGAAAAGGCACAAGAACTAGACCTTCCAGGTATTTCAAATAGTGTAGAGGACATTATAGTTGCAAGAGATATACTCCTTGCAAAAGATACAGGTGCAAAATTACATTTGTGCCATTGTTCAACAAAAGATAGTGTAACCCTTGTAAACATGGCAAAAACTATGGGATTACCTGTTACGGCTGAAGTATGCCCACATCATTTTACCCTTAGTGATACAGACATTATAGCTGATGATAGTAACTATAAAATGAATCCTCCATTAAGGTCTAAGGAAGATATCATTGCCTTAAAGGAAGGTCTTAAGAACAATATTATGGATGTTATTGCTACGGATCATGCCCCTCACAGTGAAGAGGAGAAGAAAAAGTCAATACGTCATGCTCCTTTTGGAATTGTAGGTATGGAGACAGCATTTGCATTAACCATGACAGAGCTAGTACATGATGGTTTCTTAACACCCATGCAAATGGTAGAAAAGCTGAGTATGAATCCAGCTAATATACTAGGCATCCAAAAAGGAAGTTTAAAACCAGGTCTTGTAGCAGATATAGTAATTGCAAGTCCAGAGGAAGAATATGTGATTGATACAAAGGAATTTGCGTCAAAGAGCAGTAATACACCTTTTGCTGGTCGAAAAGTAAAGGGAAGAATCAAGTATACTATCGTTGATGGAAAAGTAGTATTTCAAGATAATTAGATGAAACTAGCATTGGGAAGCTATTTAGATTGCTCGGTTTTTCCAATGCGCTAATAGATGCAATTAAGAAAGGAATCCATATGATTAATAAATTAATTAAGAAGATTGAAGCAAATAAGGCCCCTATTGTTGTTGGATTAGATCCTATGCTTTCCTATATTCCAGAACATGTGAAGGAAAATGCGTATCAGGAATTCGGAGAAACCTTACAAGGAGCAGCAGAAGCTATATGGCAGTTTAACAAAGCGATTGTGGATGCTACCTATGACTTAATTCCTGCTGTAAAACCTCAAATTGCCATGTATGAACAATTTGGTATTGAAGGATTAATTGCATTCAAAAAAACAGTGGATTATTGTAAAGAAAAAGACTTAGTAGTAATTGGTGACATAAAAAGAGGAGATATTGGTTCTACCTCAGCAGCTTATGCGATTGGTCACTTGGGTAAGATAAAAGTTGGTGAAAAGTTATATGCTCCTTTTGATGAAGATTTTATTACAGTAAATCCCTACTTAGGTTCAGATGGTATCCTTCCCTTTCTAGATGTATGTAAAGAAGAACAAAAAGGATTATTTATTTTAGTTAAAACCTCAAACCCTTCAAGTGGTGAATTTCAAGATCAACTAGTAGGAAATAGACCACTCTATGAAATGGTAGGAGAGAAGGTAGCTTCTTGGGCAGAGATGCACATGGGAAGTGATTACAGTTATGTAGGAGCTGTTGTTGGTGCCACGTATCCAGAAATGGGTAAAGTTTTAAGAAACATTATGCCTAAATCTTATATCTTAGTTCCAGGTTATGGAGCACAAGGTGGTAAGGCAGAAGATTTGGTGCATTACTTTAACAAAGATGGACTTGGTGCAATCGTAAATTCTTCAAGAGGCATTATTGCTGCGTATACCCAACCTGCATATGAAAAGTTTTCTCCTGTTAATTTTGCAGATGCATCGAGACAAGCGGTTATTGACATGCGTGAAGATATTAATAAGGCATTGGCAGCTAAATAAAGAGAAATACAGTAAGTTCTTTGCAAAAGGATGAATCACTTAATTCGTCTCTTCCATATTCAATGGAACTTACAGTGTAATGTTTTATAAAACCTTGATTACCACATGTTTCTTACATGGTGATCAAGGTTTTATCATAATATGGCGTGTGCTGTTTTAAGAAAGTGCTTCTTTTAATTGTTCCATGGCTTTTTCAAGAATGGATCTAGGGCATGCCATATTAATACGCTGAAAACCTAGCCCCTCAGGTCCAAACATAGTGCCACCATCTAACCAGAGTTTGGCTTTGTCTGTTATAAAGGTTTCTAATTCAGATTCGGATAGATTTAAACTGCGAAAATCAATCCAAAGTAAATAGGTGCCCTGTGGTTTAACCAGATGTAACATAGGTAATTCTTTTTCTAAAAAATCACTTACATATGTTAGGTTTTGGTGAAGGTAATCTTTTAATTCTATCAGCCATTCTTCTCCATATTCATATGCAGCCTTGCAAGCATATAAGCCCATAGTGTTTAGCTGGCTGTATCCAGATTTTGTGATTTCCTCTTTAAAGGCTGCCTTTAATTTCTTGTTCATAATAATGATATTAGAGACTTGAAGACCTGCAAGATTAAAGGTTTTACTTGGTGCAGTGCAAGTGACTGTAATAGCTCCAAATTCAGGTTTTAGATTAGCAAATATAATATGTTGATATCCAGGGTGTATAAAATCAGCGTGTATTTCATCGGAAACTACAATGACGTTATGCTTTACGCATATATCGCCTAACTTCGTTAATTCTTCCTCGCTCCAAACTCGCCCAACAGGATTGTGTGGATTGCAGAGAATAAATAATTTTACATCATGTGCAATAATCTTTTGTTCAAAGTCATAAAAGTCTATGTGGTATGCGCCGTTTTCGTAAATAAGTGGATTATTTATTAAATTTCTATGATTACTGTTGACGGATTCTGAGAATGGATAGTATACCGGTCTTTGTATAAGAACGCTATCACCTTCCTGTGTAAAAGCTCGCACCGCCATGGATATTGCATAAACGATCCCTGGGGTTTTTACAAGCCAACTAGGAGAGATATCCCAGTTGTAGTGTTTAGAGAACCATTTCTTTAATACTAAGAAATAATCTTCTTTGACTTCACTATATCCAAAGATTCCATGCTTACTTACATTCACTAAAGTTTCAATCACCTTAGGTGGTGCAATAAAGTCCATATCAGCAACCCAAAGAGGGATTAAATCCTCGCTTTTTCCTCTTTCTCTTGCAAAGTCATATTTTATACTATTGGTGTTTTTTCGATCTATTAAATCATTAAAATTATGGGTCATATAATTACTCCTTCTTCTTAGGATAGAATGATAAAATTGACATACTTATTTATACTTCAAGTGCACTTGATAAATCAGCAATGATATCATCAACATTTTCAATACCTACCGATAACCTTAAAAGTTTATCGTTTATGCCTCTTGCCAAACGTTCTTCTAGAGGAACATCAGCGTGAGTTTGTAACATGGGATAGGTCATAAGGGTTTCCACACCACCAAGGCTTTCAGCATATAATACAAGATTTATTTTTTCTAATAATCTAACTGCTGTTTCAGGTTGATCTACCTCAAAGGAAATCATGGAACCAAAACCACTTCCTTGAGTGGTTGATATCTCATAACTTGGATGATCGGGTAATCCAATGTAATAAACTTTCTTAATCTGGGGTTTGGTTAATAACCAATTCGCAATGGCCAAAGCATTTTGTTGTTGCCTTTCCATACGAATGCCTAGAGTTTTAATACCTCGTATTAATAGCCAGCTGTCAAATGGAGACAGACAGGCACCTGTAGTTTTAAAGATAAATCTAAGCTTTTCCGATAAATCAACTCTATTGGTAGCAATAAATCCAGCAAGTGTATCGTTGTGTCCACTTAAGAATTTGGTTCCACTATGTATTACAATGTCCGCTCCTAAAGAGAGCGGTCTTTGATAAAATGGAGTTAAGAAAGTGTTATCAACAACGACCAATAGATTATGTTCTCTCGCAATTTTAACCACACCAGCAATATCAGTAACCTGCATCATTGGATTGGTAGGAGTTTCAATGTAAATTGCCTTTGTTTCTTTTCTGATCAAGGACTTAATACCTTCTGTATTTGCAGTATCTAAAAAATCAAAAGTCAATCCATTTTTTTTAGAAACATGTTCGAATAAACGGACTGAACCACCATATAGATCTTCTGATGCTATGATATGATCCCCTATGGAAAATAACTCCATCAGGGCTGTAATAGCAGCCATTCCAGTGGAAAACGCAAGTGCATCGACCCCTTCTTCTAGTTTTGCAATGGTACTTTCTAAATATTCTCTTGTAGGGTTTTGTAATCTGGAATAGTCATATCCAGTACTTAGTCCCACGCCTGGATGAGCAAAAGTAGCTGACTGATAAATGGGAACACTGATTGCGCCAGTATTATGTGTGTTATTGTCAGCACCGTGAATACAAAGGGTATTTAAATCCATGATGTTGAGTCCTCCTATAATTTGTATAAAAAAACTCGTCTTCTATTATCAGAAGACGAGTATAACCCGTATTAGCACTTCAATAAAGTAGAAGTTAGCTTACTCTATCATTCCTAGTGTTTTACTATGAATTTTATTTGAGTATAGCAGATGTGACACCCCTTGTCAATGATAACTTAATTTAGATTGTCTTAGTTCTGATTGGTAAATTAGGTGAGCAGATGTAGCACCTTAGTAGTTAAAAAATAATCACCACTGTTTTGCAGTCACATATTGCTTAGTTAAGCCTGAACCCATTGATTTTACTGGGCTTCAGGCTTAAATTTTTTTGTTTTTATGTCATATTTATATAGCGTTCTGTGGTGATATATGGTATAATAAGTATTATAACTGATCGGAGTATTGTGCCATGCATTTAAAGAAAACGCCTAACTCAAACTGAAGGATTCGTCTTTCAATCGTTGATTCATACTATGATAAAGTAAATAAGACATCCCGCCAAAAAACGATAGAGTCAATTGGCTTCCTTGATGAACTTGAAAAGAAATACGATGATCCTATTGCACATTTCGAGAAACGTGTGGAGCAACTAAAAGTTGAGAAATCAGAAAAGAATGCT
>JBKEAO010000189.1:0-8009 GCA_047972335.1 Anaerocolumna sp.
ATCTTCAGCAGAATTATTATCTCTGCGATTACTATGATGATGTTCTTGAAAAGCTAGAGCAAGTGTATGGCATTCCATACTCGAATAAAATCATGTCTCTTGGTGATATAAAAAAATTTTTAGCACACACTAAAAAAGGTAAAAAAACACTATGATTTTTTGACAAAATGACAAGCCCCCAATCCCGTGTATATACTGGGATTGAGGGCATTTTTATCTCTATTCTGCTGCAAAAGTCAGGATTTGAGTATAGCAGATGTGACACCCCTTGTCAATGATAACTTAATTTAGATTGTCTTAGTTCTGATTGGTAAATTAGGTGAGCAGATGTAGCACCTTAGTAGTTAAAAAATAATCACACAACTCTTTGTGGTTGCGTGATTATTTTACTTTCTAACTCTTATTAGTATCATATAACGAAAATAATGAATCTATTACGCTAGATTATGATACTACTCCAAATATAGTACCTGCAAAAGTAGCCCTATATAGTGAACCTTCTTTAACAACTGATTGCAAATATAGATCACCTGAACACCATGTATTATGATAATATTCTTCATAAGGAATTGAATCAGGTATTGATGAAAAGCTTGAATATAGTTTAGTTACCGTCTTTGGCAAAGATACCATCAAATAGGGCCTAACAGTGCCTTCATCTTCAATTCTAGCTGTTGACACTGTTTCATTATTTACAACTGTGTTATCACTTTGAGCAGCATAAGCAGGTACCGAAGTTAAAAGTGAAGTTCCCAACAAAATACTCAATATGTACTTTTTCATTATTAATTCCTCCTATTAATTTTTACAACATTATTATACAATAATTAGTATAATATGTAAATGGCTTAGTGTTTACAATGTAAAGTTTATTCCAAAATATTCCAGACGAAATAAATATCATGTATTTAAGCTAGGATATTTTCTAATTAGAAAGAGTATAGGTATATTTCAAAACTTTTGAACACACTTTTATACACAAAAAAAGCCTGGAGCCCCACATATATAAGGCGTTACAGACTTTTTAGTTATTTTAATTTAAGAAAAGTATATTATACAATACATAGTATATGTAGGGTACATGTTTTACTTTGTAGAAATTATTCCAGAATATATGACATCAAATTTACCTGTTTCATCATTATATTCTCCTTTGCTTATGGAAAGAGTCCCTGTATATTCTAATCCTTTTTTTACTTCTGTATATATAATTTCTGGTTCTTTTTTTGCGAATTCAAAATTTTGAAAATCTTTCACAATATATTTTATATAATTGTTATCTTCATTTTTTTCTTCTGATTTATTCAAAAATCCTGTATATAATACACTATAATCATTTGTATCGTTATTTTTTTTTAGGTTATCAAAGTATAAATTCCCCTCATAAACAACATTATTATGTTCTTCTGTATAGTGTATACTTTCTTTTGTTTCATTATAATTTTTGAAGGTTCTAATAATTTCTTTTTCATAAATAAAATCATCATTATTTATAGAATCATTATTTTCAACGGATTCGACGGATTCTAAATTATTATTTTTAGACTCTTTACATCCAGTAAGGTAAAACGTGCTGATAGATATTAAAAGAATTATAAATAAATACTTCTTTTTCATCATAGTCATTATTTGCCTCCTTAATATACTATATTTTCCATTGATTATATAATATATTATCTTTACTGTCAATAAAAATGTACATCAGTTCGTGTTGTTTTCTGATTTAGATTGTCTTAGTTTGATTGATTTAGATTGCCTTTGTATAATTTTTAAGCCATTCTGCTTCTTCTTTCGTAAGGTATTTAGAAAGTTTATCATATACTTCCTTGTGGTATTCATTTAAAAGATTTTTCTCTTTTGCAGTCATTAAACTAGGATTGATACCGTCAAGATCAATAGGTGCAAAGGTAATATGCTCAAAATACATAAATTGACCATATTCATTTTTAGCACCTTTGTGACAAACTAATTCATTTTCAGTACGAATACCATGACTACCTTCTATATAAATGCCTGGTTCGTTGGTAGTAACCATACCTTCTTCAAGTACACACCCGTCATCTCTTTCAGGAACTTTCTTCCATCTAAATCCATTAGGCGCTTCGTGAACATTCAAGAGATAACCTACACCATGCCCTGTACCGCATTTATAATCTAAATCCATATCCCAGATGGGTCCTCTCGCCAATATATCAAGATTTTGACCTATACAGCCATGCAAGAACTTAGCAGAAGCCAGATTTAACATACTTCTAAGTACTGCTGTAAAATGAGTTTTGATTTCATCACTAATCTCACCTAGTACCATTGTTCTTGTAATATCAGTCGTACCTTCGTAATACTGTCCGCCTGAGTCAACCAGTAGTAAGCCTTCTGGTTTTAATATGGCATGACTATCCTCAGTAGCAGAATAATGCATCATGGCTGCATTTGAATTATAAGCACAGATGGTATCAAAACTTAATTCAATAAAACCCTCCTGGGCTTTTCTTTGATTTTCTAAGTAATCACTGGCGGAGAGTTCAGTGATTTCCATCTTTCCAATGTTATTCTTTAACCAATACATAAATTTTGTAAAAGCAACGCCATCTTTAATATGGGATTTTCTTAAATTTTCAATTTCAATACTATTTTTTACTGCTTTAAAAAGTACAGTCGGATTTGGTTTGTCAATAATTTTAATGCCTTTGTTTAAGTTATGATAGATTGCATAATTCACTTTGTTCGTATCTAAAAGAACCGTTTCATCTGCAGCAAAAGTCTTTACAAATTCATATATTTCAAAATAATCTTTTAATTCTACTCCATCATTTGCTAAGCTATTCATAATTTCAGTAGAAAATTTATCCTGATCTGCAAATAAGTAAGCCTTCGTATTAGTAATAACTGCGTATGAAAGGACAACTGGATTATGTGTGACGTCATTGCCTCTAATGTTGAATAACCACGCGATATCATCGAGGGTAGTTATTATATGAAGGGTAGCATCTTGCTTTGCCATTTCCTTACGCACTTCTTCAAGCTTCGTCTTTGTTGACTTACCAGAATATTTTTCTTCTAGTAAAAAAACAGCTTCTTTAGGTAAAGTATTGCGATCTGCCCAAATATCATGTACCAAATCCTTATCATAGAAGATAGAAATATTTTTGGATGCTAATTTATCTTTGAATTTTAGGCCAAGTTTTGTATTGATTACTCTGCCGTCAAATCCCAGGGTATTACCTTCTAAAAGCGTGTCAGATAAAAACTCTTCAATGGTTGGAACACCCTCTTCACCCATTTTAAAAAGTGTGATTCCTGTATCGCTTAATTGTCTTGCTGCTTGTATAAAATATCTGCCATCTGTCCAAAGACCAGCAGCAGTTTGTGTTACTACAAGACTACCTGCTGAGCCTGTAAAACCAGACATATAGGTTCTTGATTTAAAGTAGTCTCCAACATATTCTGATTCGTGAAAATCAGAGGTGGGGATGATATATGCGTGTACATTGTTTTCCGCCATTAATGCACGTAAATGACTAATTCTTTTTGTTATCATAAATCCTCCTATTTTTAATAAAAGCGACATAATTGCAATATTGAGCAGTTATGTCGCTAAATTATATGAAATAAAAATTACATTTTTTCAGGTTCGTTGTATGTTTCTCCAAATAACTCTACAGTGACTGTTTTCATTTTCTGTGTTTCTAAAGGTCTATCGGAATAATCAGTTTTTTCATCAGCAATCTTGTTCACAATGTCCATACCCTCTGTCACTTTACCAAATGCTGCATAAGAACCATCAAGATGAGGTGAATCTTTATGCATTATAAAAAACTGTGATCCTGCAGAATTAGGCATTTGTGATCTTGCCATTGAAATGACTCCAGCAGAATGTTTTAAGTTATTAGAGAAATTATTGTATGAAAATTCTCCTTTGACAGAATAACCTGGGCCACCCATTCCAGTTCCTTCTGGATCGCCTCCTTGAATCATAAAACCACGGATAACTCTATGGAAAATAACGCCGTCATAGAAATTTTTTTGTACTAATGATATAAAATTATTAACTGTGTTAGGTGCTATCTCTGGATAAAGTTCAACTTTAATGATATCTCCATTTTCCATTTCAATTGTAACTACAGGATTAGTCGCTGCCATTTTTTCATATCCTTTCTTGAATCAGTTTTTACATTCAGTAATTATATCATATGTTGTGTAGAATGTCTAATTAAATTAAAATTATTCATGGATTTTTCACTTCTTTATGTACATTTTATACAGATTATTTATCAATATAGAATAAATTGATATTTTATAATTTAAACTTGGCACAAAATAAGTTATTTGGTAATTATCCAGCCATAGCATACTATGTGTCACTAAAAAGTCTTACGCCAAACATAAACAACCTAGTCAGACGTTCTTTCCAAGCTAAATATAGATACCTCTTAATTTTCTTACTTTATCTAGGATTTTTTTATGAATTACATGATTTGAGGTTGAATCGTTACGTTAATTAAGATTAATTAAAAATTAAGAAGAATTAAGAATTAAGAATATAAGAAGTCTGTGGATTTACTACTTGTCTTAAGAAAGGTTTTCGTATATAATGTATAAGATTTAGAAACGGGAAACAATATACTTAGACTAGGAGAGAATAATGGGAAAAGCAGTTAAGAAAATAGCCAACATTACTTCTGTAACTGAGTTAGCAGAAGGCGTTTTTAGTATGTGGATTAAAGATAAGGCAATTGCAGATAGTGCTGTTCCTGGTCAGTTTTTGTCCTTGTACAGCAGGAATGGCAACAAGCTTTTGCCAAGACCAATTAGTATCTGTGAGATGAATAAGGACGAAGGAACCATACGTCTTGTGTACCGGGTAGTGGGAGAAGGAACGAAAGAATTTTCAACATGTAAAGCTGGTGAGACAATCGAAGTTATGGGTCCCTTAGGAAATGGTTTCCCACTAGAAAGAAAAAGTGCTATATTAGTAGGAGGTGGTATAGGTATCCCTCCTATGTTAGAGTTGGCGAAACAATTACAGTGTGAGAAAAAGATAGTACTTGGCTATCGTGATATTTTATTTCTAAATAATGAATTTGAAAGCTATGGTGATGTTTACATTTCTACTGAAGACGGCAGTGTGGGTACCAAAGGAAATGTAGTGGATGCAATAATTAACAATGATCTAAAGGCAGATGTAATTTATGCTTGTGGACCAACGCCAATGCTTAGAGGATTAAAAGAATATGCAGGTAAGAGAGGTATTGCTACGTGGCTTTCTTTAGAAGAAAGAATGGCTTGTGGAATTGGTGCCTGTCTTGCCTGCATTTGTAAAACCGGGGATGTTGACCATCATACCAATGTAAATAATAAGAGGATTTGTAAAGATGGTCCTGTTTTTTCTGGAGAAGAGATTGAACTCTAAGATTATCATACAGTCAGAACGGTTGTAGATGGTTGAAAGAAAATTTAAATATTGGAAGGATGCCACTAAAAATGAATACAAAAGTGAATATAGCAGGTGTAATTTGGGATAATCCAGTTACAACTGCATCTGGTACCTTTGGCTCAGGCATGGAGTATAGTGAATATGTGGATTTAAATCGAATAGGAGCTGTTACCACAAAGGGGGTCTCTAGTGTACCTTGGCCAGGAAATGCAACCCCTAGAATTGCGGAGACCTATGGTGGCATGTTAAATGCAATCGGCCTACAAAATCCTGGCGTGGATGTATTTATACAAAGAGATTTACCCTTCTTAAAGCAATATAATTCCAAAATAATTGTGAATGTATGTGGAAAAACTACTAAGGATTATATTGAAGTTGTGGAAAGATTAAGTGAAGAAGCTGTGGATATGTTAGAAATTAATATATCTTGTCCTAATGTAAAAGAAGGGGGCATAGCATTTGGTCAAAATCCATGTTCTGTAGAAGCTATTACAAAGGAAGTAAAGGCACATACAAGTAAACCCATTATAATGAAGCTAAGTCCTAATGTGACAGATATTACCGAAACCGCCAAAGCTGCATGTGCTGGTGGAGCGGATGCACTTTCGTTGATCAATACAATCACTGGTATGCAGATTGATATTCATAAAAGAAAATTTGTACTTGGAAATAAAACCGGTGGGTTGTCAGGTCCTGCAATCAAACCAATTGCTGTGCGCATGGTAAATCAAGTGGCTTGCGCTGTTGATCTTCCTATCATTGGTATGGGTGGGATTATGAATTGGGAGGATGCGATTGAGTTTTTAATGGCTGGTGCAAGTGCTGTTGCTGTGGGAACTGCCAATTTTATTAATCCAACTGCTACAATGGAAGTGATTGATGGTATAGAAGCCTTTATGCAAAAGAATAATATAGAGGATATACATGAATTAATAGGATGTGTGAATAAGTAGACAGTTACTGAAATGTTATAATTAAACGGCTAAAAATAGAATGGAGGCATATAATGGAACAGTATAAACAGGAATTTATTGAATTTATGGTTGATTGTGGCGTATTAAAATTTGGTGACTTTGTAACAAAGAGTGGTAGAAAAACACCATTTTTTATTAATGCAGGTTCTTATAGAACAGGAAGTCAGTTAAAAAGATTAGGCGAATATTATGCCAAAGCAATCGAATCTAGTCTTGGATTAGACTTTGATGTGCTTTTTGGACCAGCATATAAGGGGATACCTTTAAGTGTTACAACCTCAATGGCAATTAGTGAGTTATATGATAAAGAAATTCGTTATTGCTCTAATAGAAAAGAAGTAAAGGACCATGGAGATACAGGGATTTTACTAGGTGGCCCTATTGGTGATCAGGATAAAATTATAATTATAGAAGACGTTACAACAGCTGGAACCTCCATAGGTGAAACAATGCCAATATTAAATGCCCAAGGACAAGTATCTGTTCTTGGACTTGTGGTTTCCGTTGATAGAATGGAAAAAGGACAAGGTAGTAAAAGTGCATTGTGTGAAATCGAAGAAAATTATGGTATTAAAACAACTGCAATAGTGACTATGGAAGAAGTAGTTGAACATTTATATAATAAGCCTTATAATGGAAATATCATAATTGATGATACCTTAAAAAAGGCTATTGAAGCTTATTATGAATTGTATGGTGCACAATAATATAGTACAACCATACATTTGCAGAAAACAAAAGGTTAATAAGAAACATGACTGTGGAATCAGCAGATTGGAGCTAAGTATGAGCGAAAAGATTTATATCACTATGAAATCTGTTGGCGTCTGGAATTTAGTAATTGGAATATTACTTATTATTGCTGGAATAGCAAGCGGCGTCCTAATGATTATTGGCGGTGGAAAGTTACTTAAGAAAAAATCTGAAATATTATTTTAAGACTTTTGTGGAAATATTTTGTGTTACTTTATGAACATAAAATATTTCCAAAAAATGCTTTACATTTTGTGCTATATGATTTATGATATGAAGTATCTGAGAAATCTTTCTATTTTCTAGCATTTGTTCATTGTTTTTAACTAAATCTACAATCAATTATATTTCCTGCTTTCATTTGTGTTATCTAGGTGTCAATTATATTTCCTATTTTAATTTGCGCGAATTTAATATGCTATCAATTATATTTCCTATTTTAATTTGCGTGAATCTAATATGCTATCAATTATATTTCCTGTTTTAATTTGGGTGAATCTAATATGCTATCAATTATTTTACCTATCTTATTTTGAATGAGTCTATATTCATCTGTGTACCTATCTTAAATTTTCGCAATCAAAAATAAATTCATTTACTAATCAAATAGAATTCTTTACTGATAAAATAGAATTCTTACTAATAAAATACATTCATTTAATAAGTGAATTGTATTTATCTAAAATTTATTATAATAGGGGGAAATAAGTTTATGAAAATTGCATTTTGGAGCAGTACCAAGGGGAATGCAGGAGTCACGAGCAATATGGCTTGCATTAGTATAGTAGCAACCTTAGGTTATTCTTATAAAGCCATACTGCTTGAAAATCACTATCAAACAAACAATA
>JBKEAO010000130.1:0-2839 GCA_047972335.1 Anaerocolumna sp.
CGTTGAAATTTATTTTAATCTTTTTATTGCAATTTAAGTGCTGTTCTACTAAACTAGACATATGGGTTTCTCCTTTGTTTGTTTTTGTTCGCACTTAAATTTTAACAAATTTGAAACCTTTTTTCTATGCAATTTTGTAATTATTATTTCACTTAAAAAGTGAAATGCAATAAAAGATGAAAATACAGTAACTATGTGGTGCTACGCACCATTTAATAAATTATCATGAATAATTCAGGTAAAATTTTATGAATTATCCAAAGGGTTGATAAATTCAGTATTTTGTTTATCGATATTATCCTGATACATACTATTTTATTGTTGTTCCGATTCCTAATTTGGAAGTTACTAACGGTTTATAATCTTTGGAAAAAGCAGATAAAAAAAGTTCAAACTCTTAAAAATCAGTCGAACAGTGAACTTTTTTTATCTAAACCAAAGCTTATAAACCATAAGTAACTTCACAAATTCATCATAGTCACAAAAATAAAATAGTCTGTATCACGATAATAAATTTTGTGTTTTGACTGAATTTATCATGTTTTTAGAAGTATAAATTTTGTGGAGGAATGATTGTGATTTTAATTACAGGAGGAGCTTATCAAGGCAAAACAGAGTATGCTTTAAATTATTTGGGCTACGATAAGGTGGATTTAATAGACGGTGGTACATGCAATTTGGATGAGATATATGATAAACCTGTTATCACTGGATTCCATTTATATATAAAAAGGTTAATAAAAGAAGGTATAGATACTTTAGAACTTATGAATACCATTAGGATGAAGAATCCAGATATTACTATAATAGTGAATGAGTTGGGCTGTGGGGTTGTGCCTATGGATGCCTTTGATCGAAATTATAGAGAGACGGTAGGAAGAATCTGTACGGTAGCTGCAAGAGAAGCAAAAGAAGTTCACCGGGTTTTTTGTGGAATTGGGACTGTTATTAAAGTAAAATAATGAAATGTAATCATATCCTCTGAGACCACATGAAGCCATAGAAAATATAGTTAATATAGAATATAGAAAATATAGATAATAGATAATATAGAACATAGAAAACATAGAAAATATATATAATAAAGGGATTTTGAAAAAAATATAATTACAGATAGAGAAGATCGAGGTGAGGGGATGAAACAAAAAGGAGGATATTTTCCCTTGTTTGTAAATTTAAATAGCAAAAAAATAATAATTATTGGAGGGGGTAAAATAGCCCTTAGAAGACTTGAAACACTCCTTTCATTTTCTTGTCAATTGATTGTAATTGCGCCTATACTAAGTGATAAGATAGTAGACTATCATGCTAAGGGGATGATCGAAGTAATCAATCGAGAATTTTTAGATTGTGATATTGAGGATGCTTATATGGTAATTGCAGCTACCAATCAGGCTAACGTCAATGATCATATACATGAGATATGTAAAGAAAATAATATTTTAATCAACCATGCAGGTAATAAGGAAAAATGTGATTTTTATTTTCCGGGAATTATTAAGAAAGAAGAAATGGTGATTGGTGTTACGGCATCTGGAAAAGACCATAGATTGGCAAAGGATTTGACTGATCGAATAAAAGGGTTGGTAGAAATGTTAACGGAAGGCTCTGAAATGAAAGAATAGATTAAGAAGGAATAGCAAAGATAAATAGAAATAATAGACAAAAAAGATAAAATAGACATCGTAAGTAAATGGAAAAAGACAGACAATAGATAAGAAAATAAATAGCATGATGAATAGTTAAAAACTCGTGTAATTATAATGGAGAAAAATAATAATTACGAACAAGATAGATGGGAGAAGGCATGAAAGGTTTAATTCATATATATTGTGGTGATGGAAAAGGAAAGACATCTAGTGCCCTTGGATTGGCAGTTAGGGCTGCGGGAGCAAATAAAAGAGTGCTAATCATACGTTTTTTGAAAAATAATGATTCAGGAGAGTTAAATTCTTTATCCTATATACCCAATATCACCATGATATCCTGTGAAAAAAGCTTTGGGTTCTTCTGGAATATGACGCCTGAGCAGAAGATTGAGGCAAAAGAGACCTATTCAAATTATTTACAAGAGACCATACAAAGAGTGAAAAAGGAACAGTTTGATGTACTTGTAATGGACGAAGTGATAGCCACTTATAACCATGAATTTGTAGACCAGAAGGAATTTGTTGATTTCTTAAGTACAAAACCAGAACAACTAGAAGTTATATTAACAGGACGCAATCCTGCCAAGGAGTTACTAGAGTTGGCAGACTATGTATCAAACATACAGAAGGTAAAGCATCCTTATGACATAGGAATACCTGCAAGGGATGGAATTGAATACTAAAAAATAGACTAATAAATAGCTGTATTAACCAAAATGTTTTGGAAAGAGGAATCATATGGTGTTAAAAATAGGAACAAGAAAAAGTAAGCTAGCCTTAGCACAAACAGAGATAGTAAAGAAAAAAATAGAAGCCGCATTTCCAGAGATAGAAATAGAAATTATCCCTATGTCTACCAAAGGGGATGAGATTTTAGACCGGTCTCTTTCTACTTTTGGTGGAAAAGGTGTATTTACAAAGGAACTTGAAGAGGCACTTCTTCGTGGTGAAATAGATTTGGCTGTACATAGTGCAAAGGATATCCCTATGGAGTTTCCAAAGGGTTTGCATATAGGGGCGGTTTTAGAAAGGGCCAATCCTAGGGATGTATTAGTGACAACGACTGGAATTCGTGCGAAAGATTTAAGGCCAGGAAGTATAATTGGAACAAGTAGCTTACGTAGAGAGCTGCAAATGAAAGAGATGAATCCCGCAGTTTCTATCAAGTTGCTTCGGGGTAATGTTCAAAC
>JBKEAO010000017.1:0-10866 GCA_047972335.1 Anaerocolumna sp.
AACATACAATAACTTTGCATCAGCATCTGTGTAGCTGTAATTCACATTGTCTGGATTCCACAAAATAACACTATCAAATTCTAGTCCCTTTGTCATATGAATGGGAAGCACCATTGTACCGTTGCTAAAATTCATATCCTCCATGTCTTCTTTTAATTCCTGGGTAGGTACAAATTGATTTAACAGGGTATGGACCTTTCTAGATTCTTCTATGGTTCTACAAATCACTGCTGTAGTGGTATATCCTTTCTTAGGATTATCTAATAGGATTTGCACAGCCATTTTAAGTTGTTCTTCTTCACTTAGGGCCTTTTGTATAGATACTTCACTTCCATGTCTGATAATTGGTTCAATATCATAGGTCTTAAATGTGCAATGTTTTAAAACCATACTGGCAAAATTAGAAATCTCCACTGTGTTTCTATAACTTTTTGCCAGAATATAGAATTTATCTTTTTCTGGTGAAAATACCTCTTCCCTTAGTGTCTCCCAATCATTCATGCCTGTATCATAATGTATATTCTGAGTGATATCTCCCATAATGGTATAAGTGCAATTAGTAAATAACTGTTTTAACACATAAAAAGCACTGACACCAAAATCTTGAGCTTCATCCACAATAATATGTCGTACATATTCAAAATCAATGGTATTTTTCAGCCTCTTTTTTATATAAGTTAACATGGATAGATCATAGACATCTATTTGCTTACTATTTATATTTCCAATCAAAGCCTCAATTACAGTTTCCTCTGGTATACTAAGAGCCTGATAAAAAGCAGCATGTTCCTTCTCTTTTAAGTAATTTAAAAACTCTAGATAAGTCTCCATTAGGTTAATCTTCATGGTCTTTTTACCAAAATAATCTTTAAATTTCTTTACTTCACTACTTATAATCTCTTTTTCCTGATGTTCCCTTTCATTCACAAGCTTAATCTTATTCACCAGACGTTTATTTAACAAATCAATCTTTTCCTGTAAGGACTTATTTTTAAATATAGTAAGGAATTCCATTATCTCTGTCTTGGAATACACTTCCTTGTCATGATAAACAATTGTTTTTGGAGAAAGTACCCGTAATTCCATATCATCCATATAAAGCTCTAGTGCCTTTATAAAATGAATGGAACCTTTGAATCTTTTTAATTTACTTTCTTCTGCTGAACTTCTTGTATCACCTAATTTAGCAAAGCTATTACTTACTGTATACTTTCCTTTTTTCATATTAAAATCTTTATCTAGAAGGCTTAGTAGAAACTCCTCCAGTGTTTGTTGATTGATATTGTAAACATCAAGATTTGGGAGAACACCTGTAATATAATTAAGGAGCATTTTATTGCTGCCTATAATAAAGAATTCATCTGATCGGAATCTGTCTTTGTAGTTATAAAGGATGTAGGATATGCGGTGCATGGCAACAGTAGTTTTACCACTTCCTGCTACCCCTTGCACAATGACATTATGCCAGGGTGTATCCCTAATTATATCATTTTGTTCCTTTTGAATGGTTGCAATAATCTCACCAAGAACTACTTCCTTGGATTTTCCCAAGTATTTCGTTAGAAAATCATCGTTGGCAATTACATCTGTATCGTAATAATCAACTAACTTACTATCTCCTATCTCAAAGGTACGCTTAAGATTTAAGTCAATATAAATCATATCTCCCTCTGGTGATGGATATGAACTTTTGCCCAAATCACTGTCGTAGTAAACACTAGATACAGGGGCTCTCCAATCTACAATGATTATATCTGTGCTGGTTTTACTAATACCGTTCTTGCCAATATAAAGAGAGAACTCCTGTGCTTCATCCCCTTCTAGAATTAACTTACCACCCTCTTCTTTGTAATCGATTCTTCCAAAGAATGGCTTTTTTACAGCCAATAGATTCTTATTCAGCGCTCTTTCCACATCCGATTGCATACTGAGTCCAATGACAAGGTCATTATGAAGTTCAGGGTTATTGGACCGGTAATTATCATAGAGCTCTTTGGTTTCTTCTTTTAAATGCTTAAGCTCTCCCATGTATCTATCGATGTTATTCTGGATAACATCTACACATTCTTTTAAATGAAACTCCTCTTTTTCCCACTCACTTCTTAGCTCTTCATGATTGTTTGCAAACATATCATCTGCTTTTAATTTTTCCATGATACCCTCCTTAAGGTCATTAACGAACTAATGGTTTAAGTTCGATTGCTAGGGATAATTATCTTCGTTACAATACATTCAAACCAATGGGTCACTAAAAAGTTTTTCTTTATAGTAACTTAACCTCTTTGGTGTTGAATCATTACTCCCTGTTACCAATCATACTGGAAATTTAAAATGAATACTAGACTTTTAATTTAAATTATGTTATCATATATACTGAAGTTTACCCAAAAATCAAGTTTTCAAAAACAAATAAACGAAACACATATTTACTGCAACTATTTTACAAATAGTTGCAGTTTTTTATGCACCTTTTCATATTTAATCGATAATCGAATACTGACTTTGTATACTTTGCTCATTGTGTTAAGGAATTAACAATGCTATAATCATAAGTGATAGAAATAAACAAGTATTACATAACACCAAAAGCCAAGGAGGAAGAAATTATGATGCGTTTTACATTACCAAGAGACATGTACTATGGAAAAGGTTCTTTAGAACAACTAAAGAATATAAAAGGCAAAAAAGCTATTCTTGTTTTAGGCGGTGGCTCAATGAAGCGCTTTGGTTTCGTGGATCAAGCACTTAACTATCTAAAAGAAGCCGGTATTGAAACTATTTTATTTGAAAATGTTGAACCTGACCCATCTGTTGAAACAGTCATGGAAGGTGCAAGAATTATGAGAGAATTTGAACCTGATTGGATTATATCTATGGGCGGTGGTTCTCCTATTGATGCAGCAAAAGCTATGTGGGTATTTTATGAATATCCAGATACAACCTTTGAATCCATTATACAACCCTTCTCTTTCCCAACCTTAAGACAAAAAGCTAAATTTATAGCGATTCCTTCAACTTCTGGTACAGCTACAGAAGTAACAGCTTTTTCTGTTATTACTGATTATGCAAAGGGTGTCAAATATCCTTTGGCTGATTTTAATATAACTCCTGATATTGCTATTGTAGATCCTGCCCTCGCAGAAACAATGCCTAAAACTTTAACTGCTCACACAGGTATGGATGCTCTTACTCATGCCATTGAAGCATATGTATCTATCTTAAGCAGCCCATTTACTGATCCGTTAGCACTTAAGGCAATACAAATGGTATTTGAATATCTTCCATCTTCCTATGAAGGAGATCTTAATTCCAGAGAACAGATGCATTATGCACAATGTCTTGCAGGCCAAGCATTTTCTAATGCATTACTTGGTATTGTCCATTCTATGGCACATAAAACTGGAGCAGCATTTGCTACTGGCCACATTCCTCATGGCTGTGCCAATGCAACTTATTTACCATATGTAATCAAATTCAATGCCAAGAACGCAGCAAGTCGCTATGTAGAAATAGCAAAAAGTGTTGGAATTACAGGTTCTGATGAAGAATGTATCACTAAGCTTTGCAAAAAAATTGACGATTACAATGTAGCCCTTGGTATTCCAAAAACTTTAAAAGAATTTGGTATAGAAGAAAAGGAATTCTTAGAAAAGGTTTCACTTATTTCTGAACTTGCTATTGGTGATGCTTGTACTGGTTCTAATCCAAGACCAATTACTGTTGCTGAAATGGAACAGTTATTTACTTGTATCTATTATGGTAAAGAAGTTAATTTCTAGTATTGTAGAAGAAAGAATTTAATCACTTATATATAGTGAAATAATCCCCATTTCATACTTATTTTTGTTACTCTGTCCACAGGTAAGAGGAAATAAAACAGAATACGTGTATGAGCTGGGGATTATTTTTGTTATTCGATAACCCGGATAATGATTCAAATTGTTTCTGAATTACTTTATTAATATTACAATTAGTTTGACAGTGTCAAATATCCTTTGGCTGATTTTAATATAACACCTGATAACGCTATTGTAGATCCTGGTGTTACAAGAAACCTTACGTGATGTAAAGATTAACATCATGTAGAACTTTACATTATTTATATGCACTGCTATAATTTAGTTCATATTGACATAGTCTTAAGTATAAATCCATTTTTAAAATGTTATTCGTTTTATAGTAGAGTGAAAATTTTGTAAAGAAAGGATGCCACAACAATTCACTCAACAGTTAAATTATGTGGCAATAACACTGCTTATCAGTGTTATGATTGGTTTAATTATGAAAGTCAATTCAAGTACATATTTAAAGCAAGTGAAACCTCTATTAAAACTGCTGCTAGACCAACTTTTAGAAACATATTCTTATGCTTCTATTCTAGCGACAGACTCCAAAAGTCTTACTCATGCTGTTTCTAATCGCGGTACAACCATTTCAGAAGATGACATGTTAAATGAACGTGGTTTTGTAGCTAAAGTTTATGATGGAAAGAGTTATGGTGAATATTCATTTAATGAAATATCAGATGCTCTGCTACAAACTATTGTTAACAAAATTAATCATAGTCTCATTCCTTTAAAAGACCAGCTCCCATCTGTAATCACTGAAAGTGAATATGAAAAGCTACCAGACGAAGGAATTCAAATTTTTGAAAGCACAAAATACATAGAAAATCCAGAAGAATTAGGCAGTGAAAATATTATAGCACTGCTTACCAAGTTAAGTAATAAGGGTAAAGCTTATCACGAGAAAATATTAGATTGTTCTGTTACTTGTAGATATCAAATATACCACAAAATCTTTTTATCTCCTGGTAAAGACATGGAACAAAATGTACTTTGGACCACAGGAAGCATTATGGTTATGGTACCTAAGGAGGAGGAAGTAAAATATTATTTTAATAGTTACTCCAATCTAGGTGGAACTGAGATTCTTAGAGAAATGGAGAAGGATGTTGAAAACATAGCTGATGGCGCACTTTCTCTGTTAGACAGCGAAAGTCTGACCCCAGGAGAATATGATTGTATTTGTACACCTGCAGTTACAGGTATGATAGTACATGAAGCCTTTGGCCATGGTGTTGAAATGGATATGTTTGTGAAAAAACGTGCCCTAGCTGAACAATATATAGGCGAGTATGTTGCTTCACCTCTTGTTACCATGCACGATGGTGCGGTAGGCGTTTCGGAGACTGCTACCTTTATCTTTGATGATGAGGGTGTTCTTGCTCAGGATACTGTAATTATTGATAAAGGTATCTTAAAGAGAGGCATTAGTGATAGCCAAAGTGCCATGCATCTAAATACATCTCCAACTGGTAATGGCAGAAGACAAAACTATGAAAGAAAAGCTTATACAAGAATGACCAACACCTATTTTGAACCAGGTAATGATAAGTTAGATGATATGATTTCCTCCATTCAATATGGTTTTCTTCTAGACAATGCTACTAGCGGTATGGAAGACCCTAAGAACTGGGGCATTCAATGTATGGTAAATGTGGCAAAAGAGATTAAAGATGGTCAATTTACCGGCAAAATCTTCTCTCCCATTGTTTTAACTGGCTATGTACCTGATTTATTAAAATCTATCTCCATGGTTTCTGATACAATGGAACTTTTTGGTGGTGGTTTCTGTGGAAAAGGATATAAAGAGTGGGTAAAAGTTTCTGACGGCGGCCCATATATCAAGGCAAAAATCTGTCTTGGTTAGTCTTTGCAATTCTAAACTAAGAAATAGAAAGGATGGGTGAACCCCTTGATCGAATATATTTTAAAAGCTTTGGAAGCGAACCAAATTTCTACATATTTAATTACTGAGCTAAAAGAAGAAACTGTTGAACTTTTCTTTATCAAGAAGAATCTTGATATGCGCAGAGAAAAATCCGTTACCAAATATAAGCTAACTGTATATCATGATTTTGAACAAGATGGTGTTAAAATGAGAGGCTCTTCTGTTATAGGAATCTATAATGGAATGTCCCAAGACGAGGTAAATCAAGCTGTAAAGAATGCTTTCTTTGCTGCTTCATTTGTACGCAATCCTTATTATGAGCTTCCTAAAGGTGCAACTTGCGAACATATCATAATAGATAATGCATTATCCCAGACAACACTTCCCCTTGCTGCTGCCATATATAGCGAGGCACTCTTTGCAGAAGATACTCTCTCTGATGTATTTATTAATTCAGCTGAACTCTTTGTTGAAAAGATAAGTCAACATACCATTAATTCAGAAGGAATCAATGTAAGCTATGAAAAATATCTAGTAAATGGTGAATTTGTTGCTCAATGCACCACCCCTCAGGATGTAGAGACTTATCAGAGCTTTCATTATGATGATTTAAATACAGAGTCTCTCAAAATGAAAGTAAAACAGACTTTAGACACTACGAAAGCGAGGGCAATGGCCAAAGTGGCTCCTACTTCAGGTGAATATACTGTTTTATTATCTGGTCAATATGTAAAGGATATTTTTGATTTTTACTTTGAACGCTCTCAAGCCAACTTGATTTATCCTAAATATTCAAACTTTCAGATAGGAAAGTCTGTCCAAGGAGAGAAGCCTAAGGGTGATATCATAAATATTACCTTAAAAGCCAAGGAACCCTTTAATGAAGAAGGCATTACCATGACTGATCGCACCTTGGTAGAAGATGGTGTCCTGAAAACAATACATGGAAACAGCCGTTTTTCTTACTACTTAAACACTCCATCAATTGGCACTTATCATCATATCAGTGTACCTTCAGGTTCTAAATCCTTAGAAGATATGAAGAAAGGCAAATATCTTCATGTGCTTAACTTCTCTGACTTTCAAATGGATGCCTTGTCTGGACATTTTGGTGGTGAAATTAGACTTGCCTTCTTAAGTGATGGAGATTCTATAACACCTGTAACTGGTGGTTCCATTAGTGGAAGTATGACGAAAGTACAACAAAACATTTATTTCTCACAAGAATTACAAATTGAAAAAGGGTTTCATGGACCTTTGGCTGTACAATTAGAAAATATAAGTGTAGCTGGCATCTAAGTATCTACTAATAAAATGAATACGACCGAAAAGTTCATGTATTAAATATGGATGTATATATATGCACCTACTTACCTTAGGGTCAATACCCTGATAGTGCCTTTATTACTTGCATATATACCATCCATAATCTTTAGAAGTGGTTATGAAACTTCCACCAAGACGCTAACTTCTCCAATTTATAGCCTGGGTGGATTTATTTTCTTTACTTTACATATTCTTCTATCATAGGTTAATAAACCATTTACTTCCTCTTCCACATCAGATAACTGGGTAAAAACAGAGGCTGATAGTCCTTTCTTTATATACTCTGGCATTTCTTTGTCAAACACTTCTTGTATTTTTTTATTTAATTCCTTCCTTGTTTTAAAAATCTGATATCCATACACCCGATATGAAAAGGAATGACCTTTTATATGACAGGCATAGCCCGCAAATTCTGATAAAGCAATGGCTCTCTTTTCTGGCTTAAACTTTAATTTTCTAAAATAGTTGTGTATACTTAAAAAATCTCCACCTTTTTGGTCATACCAACCACTGGCTTGATCTATTAGCCTTGATTTATCCAGGCTTTGAATTAGTTCAACTACTTTTTTTGAATCAAACTGGCCCCAACCTTCATTAAATGGAACCCATACAGCGATAGAGGGCGTATTATACAGTAGTTCCACTGTTTTTTTACAATCTCTTAACCAGTCTTTTCTACCTTTTTCATTTAATCTTGCAAATAAAGTATATCTGCTATCTTTCACGTATTTTAGTAGGTTAGGAAACAAAACTGGTAAATACCCGATTAGAATCTTATTGTAAATCTCTCCTCCATTGACCATATCCTGCCATACAATCATTCCCAATCTATCACAATGATAGTACCAACGTAGGGGTTCAATTTTAATATGTTTGCGAAGCATATTAAATCCTAATTCCTTCATCTTGCTAATATCATAAATAAGTGCTTTATCACTAGGTGCTGTGTAGAGTCCATCTGGCCAATACCCTTGGTCTAATACACCATTCTGATAATATGGTGTTCCATTTAAAAAGACTCTTAAAATCCCTTCTTTATCCTTTTTTATCTCATAGCTTCGCATAGCAAAATAACTCTCTATTGTATCCTCTCCATAGGATATGCTTATATCATACAAGAATGGATCCTCAGGGCTCCAGGGATGAATATTTGATATGGGCAGCAAATATTGATAGCCAAAACCCTCGCTTTTGTGAATAATCTCCTCCCCCATGCAAATGGTTATATGAAACCTTGGATCTTCCAAAGAATCATTCTTACAATATTCCTTAGAAGGTTGAGGGGCTTTTTCTTGGGCTTTTTCTTGGGCTTTTTCTTGGTGATCTACCTTAGTCACTTCCCAATGGTTTAATCGCATATCTATGGCAATAAATTTTTCTTCCAAATATGACGTTATTTTGATACTTTTAATATATTGTCTTGGAACCCACTCCATCCATACAGTCTGCCAAATACCACTTTGAGCAGTATAAAACATTCCCCCTCTTTTAAGCTTTTGCTTTCCTCTACAGTGGTAGGAAGTATCAGACAGGTCTATTACTTTTACTGTTAAAATATTTTTCCCCTTAGATAGATAAGAAGTTATATCTACTGAAAAAGGCAGATAACCTCCCATATGTTTCTTAACACATTGCTGATTCATTAATATTTGACAATATTGATCAACTGCCCCAAAGTGTAAGATGCATCGTTTATTCACAGGTATTTCCTCAATAATTAATTCTCTTCTATACCATAAAGTATCCTCTGGATATACTTGTCTGTTTACTTTAGACAGAACACTCTCAGGAGAAAATGGAACAATAATGGTCCCATCATATATATTAGGTTCTGTTCTGACTTTTGTAATCGCATACTCCCATGGTCCATTTAAAATGGTATAATTATTCCTTTTTAGTTGCGGTCTTGGATATTCTGTTAATATATTAGTCTCATCAAGTTCCTCTCCCCATTTTGTATATAATTGATGAGATACTTGTTCCTGTCCAGTTAATATAAAGGTTTTCACCAATTCTCTTACAGTCATATTATCACCTACCTATTCTTATATTTATTATTGAAATAATTACACATATTTACTCATTTATTAAATTTTTAATAAATTTCTTGCTGTATACAAGCGGTAATGCTATGATAAATAAAACTAAAAGTGCACGCTTGCTATACATATGTAATTACGTCAAACGTCCCCATGACATAATAGTTTATTCTTGTATCACCAATATATGTCATTATGTACTTGAGGTTAACTTTAGAAAGGCTGGTTATTACTATGAGAAGAACAGATCGAGAAGTAAAAGATATGGCGGATATACTATCCATCATAAAGAAATGTGACGTATGTAGACTTGCATTCTATGACGAAGAATATCCTTACATCATTCCATTAAATTTTGGTTTTTCCTATGAGAAGGAGGAATTAATCCTGTATTTTCACTGTGCCAAGGTTGGTAAGAAGTTAGACTTAATCACTAAAAATAATAAAGTAAGCTTTGAAATGGATTGTTCTCACCAACTCATTGAAGGTGATGAAGCTTGCGAATATTCCATGGCCTATGAAAGTGTTTGTGGTAATGGCCTAGTAACCCTATTAGAAAAAGAAGATAAAATCACTGGTTTAAACCAATTAATGAAACAATATACTTCTATGGATCACTTTCAATTTAATGAAAAAGTTGTAGATAAAACGGAGGTCTTCAGGCTTAACGTTAAGTCTGTAACAGGAAAACGTAAAAGTATAAAAAGCTAAACTTTACATTCTAATCAAATTTTAGTATGCGTCACCAAAAAATCCCACATCATTACTTATAGGCAGCTGCAAGAGCATTTGCAGCTGCCTATTACAAATGAGACATTAGACTTTACAAGATTTAATAAAACAATAATTAGTATAATACATAATTTGCTACACCTATATTTTTTAGTGTAACTTTCGGTGCACAATTAGGCGGACAACAACTATCTCCAGCTGGGCAAACCTTGATACAATAGCATGCATCATAAGGAACTTCAAATTTAAAACATCCATAGCGATAGATACATTGTTTCGCAACTAAAACCTTATTATCATTACATATTTTGTATAAATGAACATCCCACATATGAGGTTTTGCACATTCACAGCCCCATACACAGCCATAGATAACACCTGGGGTTATTAGGGGTTGTGGACAACAAAGGGGTTCTGGTTCTGTTACAATTGGAATTGGGATTGGTATAGGAACAGGAATAATCTCTGTTTCTGCTTCTGGGCATACTGGACAAGGTTGAATCTGTGGACATTGGGGTGCTGGTTGGGGAGCTGGTCTTTCTGGTACAGGCATTGGCCTAGCTGGAGCAGATGGTGGAGGTGTAGGTTGTGGTGGTACCGGCCTTGGTGGTGGTGTTGGTTGTGGCTGTTCTGGCCTTGGTGGTGTTGGTTGTGGCGGTTCTGGCCTTGGTGGTGGTGTTGGTTGTGGTGGTACTGGCCTTGGTGGTGGTGTTGGTTGTGGTGGTACTGGCCTTGGTGGTGGTGTTGGTTGTGGCTGTACTGGCCTTGGTGGTGGTGTTGGTTGTGGCTGTACTGGCCTTGGTGGTGGTGTTGGTTGTGGTGGTACTGGCCTTGGTGGTGGTGTTGGTTGTGGCTGTACCGGTCTTGGTGGTGGCACTGGTGCTGGCATAGGTTCTGGAATTGGAATGGGGATTGGCTGTGGAACTGGCTGCTCAGGCGTTGGGACTTCAGGTTCTTCGCCGCATACAACACCGCCTACAAAAGGGTATAAATGAAATTCAAACCCACTAGTTGGACTAACTGCAAAAGATCTTAG
>JBKEAO010000148.1:0-40171 GCA_047972335.1 Anaerocolumna sp.
CAAACTGATTTCCAGATCTTTCTTCAATCAAGCGCACCACATGTTCTATCTTCATCACAACATCCACAGTAATATCTTCCCCTTTATAAACATATCGGTTTCTCATGATTTCTCCTGCCTTTTATGATTAAACTACACACTTTTCATTATTTTATTCCTATTCATATATCTTTCATATCCTATATGAATTTTATGACTTTCATGCCTTTATGCTTTTTATGCCTTTATGCTTTTTATGCCTTTATGCTTTTTATGCTTTTTATGCTTTTTATGCTTTTATGCTTTTATATCTACTCTTTATTTTTCATACTTTTTTGTATATTTCCCCTTATACTCTTCCCAAATATTCAAGATACAATAGTGCTTTCGTGGTATGTAGGGATACCTGATCATGGGCTTCATAAGGTCTTAATTTTTCTAGCGCTATATCTTCATTATAAATTCCAGCTACATATAAAGAAACTGTACGTATGGTATTATCATCAGCAACAGGGCCAATTACAATATCATAGTCGTGCTGTGTCCCACCAAATAGTCTGTTATTTTTAATCATAGTCAACCATTCTCTAGATATGCCGCAAAAGACTTTGATATTTAAATCCTCTCTTAGCCTTAACTTAAACTTCATAACATATTGTCCCTGTCCACCATATCTAATATACATGGTTTCTGCCCAGCTATGGGCTTGTTCTTTTATGGAGGTGGTATAAAAACCTCTGCCGAAATCTCTTTTATCTCTTGAGTGCTTTAAGTCTACTGTATCAAACTTAACATTTGTCCCATGATATAAAATGATTTCATTTTTCATTTCGTCTTCTCCTTAAAACATCTTCTACAAAGTAAATACTTTCTTCTAGGCTTTGTGTGTGAAGCGCCTTATACTGAGTGCGAAGCAAAAATAGTATTCCATTGTCTAAAAAAAGCTCAAATACATCACTGGCTTTCATATTATGGTTATAGGCATAACCCTCAATTGCCTCAACAATGATTAAATTCTTGTCAATTTCATTTTGACTCATACAGGCTCTCCTTTTACCGTTCTATTTTTACACATCTGTATGTACGGTAGATTTTGAAATGCCAAACTGTTTAGCCGTCTGCCTCACCGTTGCATTATTATCAATTATGTAATTAGCTATCTCCACTGCCCGTTCTTCTATATAGCCTTTCAAAAGGATATCCCCCTATTGTACTTGTTTCTATATTGTATGCAAGTCAATTACAAATTATATCACCTTCTGCCTAGATAATATGGAGAAAGGGGATGTTATAAAATGCAAATTTACTGCCTTTTGCATCTTTATCATCCCCTTCTTTACTCTACATGATTACTTGTACAATTTTTGCTTTATTTATGTATTTCCTTTTTGTAGCTATTCCACCTCTGATATGTCTTTCCGATTTGTTCAACATAAGGATTTCATTTACTGCATGATACAATTGCTTGTTAATTATAGGGAGTCTGTCCTGTAAATCCTTATGGACTGTTGATTTACTAATTCCAAATCGATTGGCAGTCTCCCTTACTGTTGCTCTCTTCTCAATGGTATAATAGGCTAACTCAATAATTCTTTCTTCAATATATTGCTGCATCCCGGGCCCCCAAGCTTGTTTTTTCTAATATATGCTTGTTTGTCCCAAGGTATACCAATGGAGATTGGCTATATTTTTATCAATGTATCAATAACGAAAACCCTTTTAAATTCCTTAAAATCCTTCTAAACGTCTTACTTTACGTAGCTCACTTCTTTTTGTTGCACTTTCCCATTCCATGAGCTGTCCATCTGTTCCTAGCTGTAGTCTTGGTACCTTTACAGGAGTTCCCTCTTCATCTAAAGCAACAAATACTAAGTAGGCTCTGTTAATGGGTTTTCTCATACCGTTTAATTCTTCTACATAAGTATCAACCCTAACTTCCATGGAGGAAGTGCCAACATAAGTAACTCTACCAATTAATACCAGTGCGTCATTGGCATGAGCACCTTCTTTGAATTGAAGGTTGTCTATGGCTGCAGTTATTACATCGGCTTCTGCGTGTCTTCTTGCCGTAGCGCCTCCCACCATATCAATCCACTCTAATAATCTTCCTCCAAATAACCTTCCACTACCATTTAAATGAGAGGGCATCAAAAGTTGTACATGTTCCGTTATAGACTCTTCTACCTTCTTTATCTTTTCCATTTTACACCAATATCTCCGTTCTTCTAATGCTATCTTTGTTTTTCTCTCTACTAGACCCAGTCTATTTACCACCTACTACCATTATTTCTAACTTTCGAATCTCTATAGCGGCTATAGTTAGTTAGCAACTCCATCTATTTCACTTTCAGTCTCACTTATTACTTTAACAATGACCTTATTGGGTAGACAAACAATAGTCTCTCCATTTTTATCAATTTGTTTCTGATTTACACATAGTTTATCCGGACAATCCGCATCTGTAACATCTGCATGCCCTTCTTCTATCACAAGATGATTGATACCACCATTTACACCTTCTATATCTACAGACAGGTCCTTATTCAGTGAATATTCCTTATAAATTTCTCCATCTACTATTACAATGACCTTATCTCCTGGTTTCTGTGTTAAAAACATAAATATCATTCCTGCTACGGCTAATACTAAAATAATTGCAATTAGTTTTATATCATTCTTTTTCACATTAATAACCTTACCTTTATTCATATTTTTTAGTCAGCTTCTATTATACAACGACACCTATCATATGAAAAGTCAAACCTTAAAAAATAAAAAAGGGCTGCCACTTTACAATCTTTTCATTGTAAAGCGGCAGCCCCTTTTTATTTATCAAATCATACCGATTAAACTAACCTAATATTTCATGTCATAACATTTGATTTATTCTACTATATTATTCAGAAAATAATGGAGTTGATAAATATCTTTCTCCTGTATCAGGTAATAAAACAACGATTGTTTTACCTTCATTTTCAGGTCTTTTTGCCACTTGAGCTGCTGCCCATGTCGCTGCACCTGAGGAGATACCTACCAATAATCCTTCACTCTTAGCAATGGCTTTTCCAGTAGCAAAAGCATCTTCATTATCTACTGTTATAATTTCATCATAGATTTCAGTATTTAAAATTTTAGGCACAAATCCTGCACCAATACCTTGAATCTTATGAGGTCCTGGTGTACCTTTTGATAATACAGGGGAAGCACTTGGCTCAACCGCTATTATCTTTACATTAGGGTTCTTACTCTTTAGGTACTCACCTACACCAGTGATTGTTCCACCTGTACCGATACCAGAAACAAAAATATCCACCTGACCATCTGTGTCTTCCCACACTTCTGGTCCTGTTGTATTACGATGCACTTCTGGGTTAGCACCATTTACAAATTGACCAGGTATAAAGGAATTCTCAATCTCTTTGCCTAGTTCTTCCGCTTTTGCAATTGCTCCGTTCATACCCTTGGCACCTTCTGTAAGAACCAATTCTGCTCCGTAAGCCTTTAGTAAGTTTCTACGTTCCACGCTCATTGTTTCAGGCATTGTAAGAATAATATTATATCCTCTTGCTGCTGCTACAGAAGCGAGACCAATTCCAGTATTACCACTTGTTGGCTCAATGATAGTTGCGCCAGGTTTTAATAGTCCTTTTGCTTCTGCATCATCAACCATAGCTTTTGCTATTCTATCCTTTACGGATCCTGCTGGATTAAAGTATTCTAACTTAGCTACTAATTTTCCTTTTAGTTCATTTTCTTCTGCATATTTGCTTAATGCTAGTAAAGGTGTTTTACCAATTAAATCTGTTAAACTATTTGCTATTTTTGCCATATCCTATCTCCTTCTTATTCATATAATTTTACTATTCCGAAGTATCTATCTTTAATTTATCACAGTAAAATTCATTTGTCAAATACTTTTTTACATTTCATATATGATTACTATGAATTAATTTTTTGAAAATATGCATAAGGAATATTATTCTTCTACGCTATAACAATTTGTTAATGTAAATTTTCCTTCCAATCTCATTCCATTGGGAAGATTTATCATGAAATTATAGTTAGCAGTAATATATAAATTTGTTGTATTAGTTTCTGTAGTATAGTTTTCTGTACTATTGGTTTGTGCATTATTATTTACTGTAACCTTGTCTTCTGTAGTATTTGTAACCATAGAAGGTACTATGTCAATTTTTCCAGAATAGCTCTTTCCTCTATCCTCTTGTACCATAAAATACCCTTTCAATCCTATGAATTGTGGTAATATACTTCTTATGAAATTTTCATCTTCTAGTTTATTGTTTGTATAATCCTCATCATCTGTTACTAACTTCCAGTAAATTGGATCTTCTGACAAGGTTAACTTAATATCAGAATATGCTACTGTTCTCCATAAATCAGAGAAACCTGGGTCTTTTTCATATGCAAAACCCAGGCTTAAATATCCTTCACTATTTAAAAAAATTGACATTGGGATAGCATCTGTTCCATCTACATATAAGCCATCTTCATTATATGAAAAGTAAGCATTTATATATTCCTTTTTACCCTCACTTTTTTGTTCATTTAATAAGAGATAACTCCCCTTACTTTCTCCAATGATAAAGCTTGTACTTTCAGTAAACTTACTGTCTTTTTCTTTTGTAACGGCTTTAACTCCTGCTTTATCCGTCCATGCAATTAATATAAGCATAACCAATAGAGCAAAAGGAATTTTTCGTATTTTCATACTTTCCTCCGCTACATTTTATTTATTTCTCTTCTCTATTATAGCTTACTCTTATTATACTTTCAAATCCAAAACCATGGAATAGTTCGACAGCAGAAAGTCCTTTATTCCTCTAAAATGATTGTAAAAGGTCCATCATTTACAAGGCTTACCTCCATATCCGCACCAAACTCTCCAGATTCCACAACGATTTCATACCCTTTTAATACTTCAATAAAATAATCATATAAATCATTGGCCTCCCCTGGTAGTGCAGCCTGTAAAAAGTTTGGACGATTGCCTTTCTTACAGTCTGCATACAAGGTAAACTGTGAAACTGCCAGTATTTGTCCACCAATATCGGTTACAGATAGATTAGTCTTACCTTGTTCATCAGCAAAGATACGCAATTTCATAATCTTTTGCGCCAATGTGTCCACTTTCTCCTTGGTATCTCCCTTTCCTATACCAATCAAAAGCAAAAGTCCCCCATCAATCTTTCCTTTTACTTCTCCATCTATTACAACGCTAGAATTTTTTACTCTTTGTATCACTATCTTCATGTTTACATATTCCTTTCCTGATCTTGGGTTATTAGGATATAAAATGTCACTCACTTTAGCCCAAAGCATGTAAGTCTAAATTCCATTTTTATCATACTTTCTTAATTTTTTATTAATATATCTAAATATTCAGTATATTAGGTTGTTATGTTTCATAGCATATGCTATAATTCATCTAAGTTATTAAATTTTTCATTCTATTGATACTTTTTCACACACATTAAAAAGCGAGGTTAATTTATTGAAAAAAATACTAATAAAATACAAACATGCCTGGATCTTATCTTACTTTTTTATATATTTAATCTGGTTTTTTTTCTTAGAGCAAACGGTGACAACTGAATACACTAATCTTCATATTTGGTTAGATGATTATATACCTTTTAATGAATGGTTTATTATTCCTTATTACTTATGGTTTTTATATATTTTCCTAACTGTGGCTTACTTTTTCTTTACTTCAAGAGAAGAATTCTACAGAATAGCTTCCTTTCTCTTTATTGGTATGACCATCTGTTTGCTTATTTATACTGTATGGCCTAACGGTCAGAATCTTCGCCCTAATTTAGATACTTTAGGAAGAGATAATATTTTTATAGATTATATTAGAGGTTTATATAGCACAGATACTTCTACTAATGTGTGTCCAAGCATTCATGTTTTTAATTCCATTGGTGCTAATATAGCAATCTGGAAAAGTAGTACACTTAGAAAACGCAAATGGATACCCGTCAGTGCAACTATACTAACCGTTCTAATTTGTCTTTCTACCATGTTTTTAAAGCAACATTCTGCAGTAGATGTCATCGCTGGCATTGGCCTAAGCCTGGTTATGTATTTCTTTGTTTATGTTTGGGGTTATAACAAACAAGAAGCAAAAGATAAAAAAGCTTATGTAGGATAACACTTATATAAAATCTATGGTTTTACCATCAGGTAAAACCATAGATTTTTTTTGATATTTTATATCCGACCTCAACTATTTTTCTACCCACCTTGCCTGGTAGTGTCATAGATCGTCCTAATATTTTGTTATGAATTTTATTATATAGTTTTTTATTATTTATTCGCAAGTAATCCCAAAGTTCTTCCTTCTTTTCCAAACTTTCTTTTGTATTTTCCTTGATAAGAAATACTGAAGATACAGTCATCATCATGGATAAATACTTCGTCATATAACTTCTTAACTTTTTATTTTTAATACCCATAATATCTTTATAATCAATCATTATTTTAGTTATATAAATTTGTTGATCAATTCTTTTTATCATGTTCTTCTCATTTACAGACTGATCGTCTCTACCAATAAAATATCGATATAAATTAACATCTAAATAATACATTGTTTTAACATAGGGAAGTGGTTGATATACGAAGATATTATCCACATAAAAGGTGTGTTTTGGCAACTTTAACCCACAATCTTTTAGTAATTTTGTTCTATAAATTGCAGCATGCATAATGATGTGTTGACTTTGCTTAAAAAACATAATATCATCCCAAGAAAATATTTTATCCTGAGGAAGGGCAGTTCTGTAATCCATTACCTTATGTTTGTTTACACTAGGTTTTTCATATACATAATTGGCAATTAATAAATCCAGTGACTTTCCATCTTCTACAATTTCCCTAAGGGTTTTTAAGACTTTTTTTAGGGCATTTTCATTTACCCAGTCGTCACTATCTACTACTTTAAAATATAATCCCTCCGCATGAAAAAGCCCTGTATTTACCGCCTCTCCATGTCCACCATTTTCCTGATGAACCACTCTTATAATATCTGGATATTTTAATTCATATCCTTTGGCTATCTCTAAGGTATTGTCTTTTGAGCCATCATCCACAATAATAATATCCATTTCTTCTTTTCCTGAAAGCAAGGTTTTAATTGCATGTTCCATGTATTCGGCTGAATTATAACACGGAATTGCAACACTTAATAACTTCATCTTTATTTCCTCCATATCATCCTATCATAGTCTTTTCTATTACATAGGTAGTTTTATTTTCTTAAGATTTTTAATGCAAATGTAAGAATTCGTTTATTGTTTTCACTTTTTAGTATGCTATAATACACTTACCTATTCTGAATAATAACTAAAGAAGATATTTCCTGCTTCCTCAAACATAGCCGCCGAGTCATTCAGTCCGATCTTCATCGTGCGCTGTAGGGATGGATCAATTACTGTGATATTAAACGTATCAAATCCTGTGATTAATACTGCATTATTCTTGTCTTTCATCCCTATAACAGGAATTCCTTTGTTTACATAATATAAAACCTCATCTAAGGTACAATCTGTTAGATTGATTGCACTTTCTGGAATTTTATCCTGAAGAATTTCATAAATAGATCCTTCACCTAAGTCTGTGATCGCATATCCACCCTTATATTTTAGAAGCATTGCAATACAGTCTTTTTTATTATTGCCAGTAAACTCCATAACAATTCCATTTATTGACTTAACAGCAGCTTTTATTCCACGTTCCCAAAGGATTACGCCATTATTATTCGAAACTACACCAACCTTTTCATTTGCCATACTTATGGCTGTACCTAAGTCCTCATATATTCCTTCAACTACACCATGGGCATAAACCGTATACTCTTCTCTTTCATCCAAAGCATCTTCTAGGCGAAGGGTCGTATCTTTCCTAATAATTGTGTTAACCGTTGTATCTGTCTTAGGTAATTCCTTCATTATGAAACCAGAGGGAAGTGAAATATAGTATTCTGTCAAAAACTTTTCAGCAACTCTCTTTGTTATCTCAAAGGCCTTTGTAGTAGTAGGTATTTTATTTAAAATATTATCTGATGATACGCTTTCATATTGACCCTTATCAATCTTTTTCACCCGCTCTAGCGTAATAACATTATCTTCTACAGAGGTACTCACTACGTAATAGCCCTCTTTTTCATATTCCTTTAATATATTCGCACTAGAATCTGCTATTTGGATTTTATACATAGGTAGTAACAGGCTTCCATCTTCGGCTTTACTAATATCCAGCGATTTGGCAAATCCATATATAATGTTGTTGTCAATCTCTCCTAATAGGTTTAACAATTCCCCTTCTTTCGCTGTAATCTCTCCTTTAACTCCTGTTTCTAAATCAAGAATATAAATACCATCCTCCTCTTCCCATGCCAGATAGTGCTTACTCATGCTTACAATGTAATCCTCATTACCAATATCAGCAGCAATAATCGATAGCCCCTTCGTTATTAAATTATAAGAATATATGGTATTATTAAAATTAAAATAATACACATCTTGTTCATTGACATAGGAGAAATTTTCAATTCCTTCCTTCAGTAATTGGTAGGTAATATCCATTGGAATATAGAGCACCTCTTCAATTCTACCTTCTCCAATATAATACTTATAAAATACGATACCTACACGTCCTTCATAAACTCCACGATTCATGTAACCATACACCATAAAGTCTATATTTCCTTCATTATCCATATTTAATATTCTAACATCATGTTCGCCATAGGTATCTCTTATATAATCTGTATCTTCTTGTCTAAAAGAGAATACATTAATCATTTTATTTTCAGATAGATTATATAACCATAATTCCTTTTGTCTTGCAAAGGAAAGCTTATTCCGGTCACTGCTTGTAAATAGTTCTGTCTCGGATTCATTAGTAATTCCTAGTTTGAACTCACTTTTTGATAGACTTGCTAGCATTGGATCAAAATACGCTTCCATATTACGCTCATAATTTAAAAGATACATTCTTGTAGCCGTATATCTGACACGGTAGAATTCTTTCACAGAGTATAATTCTGTACCTGTATCCGTTTCACCAGATATCATATAATTTAAGGATACTGAAACTGTATCTGTGTTAATTTCATTGATGGTGGGAACAATGGTACCCATCACTTCAGGCTTTAAATTGCCCCAACTAACTAGATCAAAGCTTGAGTAAATATTTACATACGAAAGGCTTGTATTATCAGCCTTATTATTTGGTTCTAAATATGCAACCATATCCTCTGCTTTCTCTTTATCCATAATGGAATTGTGAAAATTCATAATAAAATCTAATTTTTCATGATAATAGAAGTCATCTAGTTTTTTCACCCGAGTGTAATAATTCATTTTTTTACTTTCACTTGTAATTAGTGTTATTTTAACTGCATACTCTTTTTCTTCAATCAAGGTTTCTTTAAACTTTATCCTTGCAGTTTTTAAATCATCTTCTTTTTCAAGTGCATTTATGGTATCCGTTTCTATTAGTTTGTTATCACTTACATTACGCAGCTCATAAATAACCCTCTTTACATCATTGCCTTTTCCATCAATGACAGCTATAAAACTTTGATTGCTATCAACTGGCGTAATGGATTCTCTTACCATATTAGCCTTTAAGTTATTGCTATAGCCATGTAATAGGTTCAGTTCCTTCTCATTAATTCTTAAGGAAAGTACGGGAAATGTGGTTTCATTCATCTTTATTGTTTGCTGCATCTGTGGCATTTCTTCTTTCATATCTTTAGAAAAATAATAAAAAGAACCCACAAAAATACATATTAGAATAACACTTCTATACAGTAACTTTAGCATAAATCCACATCCTTGCTATTGATAGGAGCTAAATGCTCTTTCAACAAATGGTGCAACGTAGGTTTGACTCCCAAAAATCCTATTAAATTCTCATATTCACCTATGGCCTCATCCTTCTTTCTATCCATAAGTTTCTCCCCATTATTTCTATTTAAACTTTTTATCTTCACCGCACGAATCAGTATATTTTTTGGCGTATGTTCCATATCAATAAACTCTAATATCTGTGTTTTATAACCCATTAATTCCAAGGTTTGTGCTCTTAAGGCATCTGTAGCAAGTGCTGCAAATCGTTCTTTTATTAAGCCATATTGAAGCATTGGCTCTAATATTTCATTGTGAATCTGTCCATTTAATTCATGTTGGCAACAAGGCACAGAAAGAATTACATCTGCTTCCCATACACATGCCTTATATAACGCATAATCTGTTGCCGTATCACAGGCATGAAGGGTGACTACCATATCCACTTTTTCTTTTTCTTCATAGGAAGAAATATCTCCCACTAAGAATTTTAATTTATCATATCCATACTGAATTGCTAATTTGTTGCATTTATGGATAACATCTTTTTTTAAATCTAGCCCTATAATTGATATGTCATAGCCCTTAAGCTCTTTTAAATAATAATACATGGCAAAGGTTAAGTAGGATTTGCCACAGCCAAAATCAAGTATGGTAAGTTCTCTGTCTTTACTAAGTGATGGTATGATATCTTCAATCATTTCTAGGAATCTATTGATTTGCTTAAACTTATCATATTTTGCACGAATGACTTTACCTTCCTTTGTCATGACACCAAGATCTACTAAAAATGGAACCGGTATACCCTCCTTAAGAATATATTCTTTTTCTCTGTTATGACTGATATCTTTTACTACTTTTGCATCTGCTACCTTTTCTTTCGCATTGACTGTAACAGCGCCCTTTTTACTTATTAGCATGGTTATATCTTTTGTGTCAGTTCTTAATAAAACCTGTCTCATATAGTGATCGGTCCAGACCTTTACTTCCTCTAGCAATTCTTCTTTGGTTATATTCTTGTGAAACACCTGATTATTACGGTATTCACAGGTTTGATAATAAATGGTGTCTTTTACCTTAACTTGTCGTACGGTTATTTTAGTTACTTCGGATCTATTATTTTCTATATTATTGTTTTCTGTATTGTTATTTTCTGTATTGTTGTTTTCTGTATTATTGTTTTCTGTATTGTTGTTTTCTACTTTATTATTTAATGTTCTTTTAATTGGATTAGAAAGAATCATATCTATAAACTCACTATTTATGTTATTCTTAATTAACTCGTAACTCTTATGTTCCATATCTATATTACCTCCAGAATTACCTTATTTTGTCTAGATTTTCATTCTATATTTTATCATATGGACTAAAATATTCCTATTCCTTTTTCAAAACTTCATTAAACTTTAAGAACTGTTCAGAGTTTTATGCATATATTGGATATAAAATGATGTTGATACCTTAAGGAGAATCTAATGAAATATTCCTATCCAGAATATTCTTCTAACAATCCTAATAACTTAGGGCCTTTTCACAGTTCTAATTCCAGGAATGTAAAACCTGCCAAATCCCAAGGAATTCCTAATTATTCTACATCTACTAGCGCAGCCTCTGGGCATGCTCATAAACCCTTAGTAAGCTCTTTTTATTCAGATGTTATGGGCACATCCTTCTCTCCATTTCCTAGTAATACCAATTTAACAAAGAAAGCTTTTATGCCCATAAGCTCTATGCAAGAAGTTTCAGATCCCCACCATAATGTACCTAATCCAACAACACCTGTTCCACCAATGCCAGGCAGCCAAACCATGCCACATCAGACGATGCCTGGGACTACCCCTCCAGTGATTCCAGTAAGGCCTGAACCTGTAATACCACCTCCTCCGCCTATTCCTTCCCCTAATGTTCCCACCATACCATTAAAGCCTGGTAGTGTAGTTCCACTTACTCCAACAACCCCTGGTAATGTGGTTTCACCTCCTATTAGGCCTGGTACTATGACTGCACCTATTACTACTAGACCTGCGCCAAATAGTAGACCTACTGTACCTGTTACACCTACTCTAACCATACCAGAACCCTCTAATCTAACCAGGCCTAACACAAATACATCTATGCCTGGTAACACTGTTCCTAGGTCTACCATGCCTTCTATAACTGTTCCTGGTAACACAACTCCTAGGTCCACCATGCCTTCTATGACTATACCCGGATCTATGCCTGGCACAATTCCACCTATAACACCTACAACTTCAAATGCTCCTACTCCAACTATTTCTTCCTATACTTTTGGCAACCAATCCCATTACAATCCAAGTGAACTAGGAGGTTATGGAACAAACGGCCTTTATATGACCAACATTTCCCCTTACCATGTACCTCTAGGTGTGCCTATGATGCCACTGTATGGATACGACAATTGCGAAGATTCTGATAAAGACTTAGATTATATGAGGCAAATGTATCCAGTTACCGTAAGAAAAATGTTAGCTGAAATTGAAGAAGAATGTGATAAACTAGAGTATGACGGAAGTTGTATGTTTGATGAATATCCTGATAGAGTTTATTTAGGTCGTATCGTTGATAAAATATATGCGAAATGCTTATATTTAAATGAATCCTCAGTAAGTAGTGAAAGCTTAACTACCCTTGATGAAACTGCCTCAGTGGATCTCTCCCGTGGATCTTCACCCAAAAAATTAAAAGCCAGAGAAGATTATGTGGATGCCAAAGGTAGAAATTGGTTGAGAGATATGATTGAAGTTCTATTATACAACGAAATGTTACATCGCCGCAGACGTTATAGAAGTAGAAAACGCTGGTTCTAAAGCCAAAGCAACTCTCTACAACCCATGGCGCTTCTTGATTAAATGAAATAGGAATAAAAAGACTGCCAAGTAAAGTTTCTTTTGTGGATTCTCCTTGAAACTTCATATATGGCAGTCTTTTTTATTAATAACCTCCATTGATTACTGGTGTGCCTAAATACACATGGGTGATATCTGATTCTTCATCATAATTAATAACAACATGCATATTTATTTTTGTTTCTAAGGAAGTCACATATTCATCTAATAACCCACTATATGCGTAGACAGTAAATAATTCATCCTCTCTGTTTGCATAGGCAACTTTTCCATCCAAACTATCTATCATGTCATCAGCTATTATATTTTTACTGTCAAGACTAAGTTTACCTTTATATTGGCTTTCAAGTTCCATGGTAGTCTCAATCTCTTTTGCACCCAATTCATCAAAGGTAGCCCTGATTAATTTTCTATAGTTTAAAATACTCTCTAAATTATTATACAGTTTTAATTTTACGATAAGATAGTGGTTTAATTTCTTGATTCCCTCGTTATTTTCTTGTTCCAAACTTATTACTTTTACTAGGGTATTGGCATACTTTCCTTCTTTTTCTATATAGCTTTCTGTTTCATTCCCATTTCTAATTACTAATACCTCATTGTCTGCATTTAATCCAATTTGACTTGCAAGGTATTGTACAAGCTCTTTTCTCTCCTCTTCACTAAGATAAGTCGATCCGTACTCTGCTAACATTTCTACTTCAAAAGAGGACACCTCTGAATTTGTATTTACAAAGGCCTCTAGCAGACTACCCTTTGGTAGGAGAAGAGAATTCACTGCCACTTGCATAATAACTGCAATCCAAAGTACACCTAATACATAGATGGTCATTTTTGACTTCTTTCCACTTAAGATAGTTTTAATTTGCCGTATAAAAGCATTTGTTTTCATCTCACATTACCTTCATTATTCTTTATTTCAATTGGTTACATTTAGCAATTACCTAATTTTTTTATTTGGTTACATTTAGGTATTACTTATTGATATTCTTTCCAATTTTTACAGAATTATACCTTGATTTTTATAAAATTTCTTTTTATGAGTTGTTATAAGCTTTGAATTTTCAGAGAAAAAGCAACTAAACAATTTCCCGAAACTACATCTCTTATGCATTGTATACTTCTAGTAGAATTCCAAATAGTATACTCTCTAAATATTTAGGCAACAAAAAAGAAAGCGAACCCTCAACAGGCAATAACTTTAGTAATATAAACTCATGTTTACTTTTTCTCACAGAAAGAAAGCTAATAAAAACCTCATCAAATTCTTTATCTTCGTACCTTTTTATTATGGATTTGCTAATAAAAACTGCTTCTTTAAATTCTGGTTTTTGCTTTTGCATATAAACAAATATATTATTTTGAAACTTATCATTCCAAGATGAATTGTCCCAAGGCTCTTTTATAAAACTTTTAGACAAATCCTTGTATGTCTCCTTATTAAGACTAATAGATTTATCCTTGTATCTATCCATATTAGGACTACCCGATTTATCCTGCTGCATTTCCTTTGCAAATACGATGACTGCCGTTTTAGTGTCTGCCTTACTATAAACATTTGCCTTTATAGCTTTCACCCCCATAATAATTGGTCACATTAAATTGCTTACATTAAACTTCTTTATGTAATAGAGTAAGCTTTTTCTAAATTGCACCTTAAAAATGGTAATATTTAGTTATTAATAGTTTTCCATTAAATTTACATATTATTCATTTGATTTAGCTTGATAGTAAGATTTTAAAACAATAAAAGGCAACCAATTTTTAGTTGAATTATCTATAATCAAACTAAAAATTGGTTGCCCTTTATTTTATTTATACCAGAAGTCAAGGAAAAAAGTAGAACAATATCACTGGTGTTATCTACGCTTCTTCAATTTGGCTAATTCTTCGTATATGTCTTTCATCTTCAGAGAATGGAGTCCCTAAAAATGTATCTACTATCTTTAAAGCAAGTCCAGGACCTACTATTCTTCCACCCAGAGCAAGTATATTGGCATCATTATGAAGTCTAGTTGCCTCTGCGCTAAAACAATCGTGACAAAGAGCTGCTCTAATACCTTTTATCTTATTGGCTGTAATAGAAATACCTATTCCTGTTCCACAGATTAAGATGCCTAGTTCACATTCTTTATTTAATATAGCCTCAGCTACTTTTTTAGCATAAACAGGATAGTCACAGGATTCTTTGGAATAAGAACCATAATCTTTAAACTCGATTCCTCTCTCCTTTAAATGTGCCATTATTTCTGTCTTTAACTCAAATCCGCCGTGATCACTACCAATAGCTATCATGTTAAGTCCTCCTCGTTTAGTTTATATACTGTTTTTTTCACCAATCTTGCTAATTCTATAAAACATTCTTCATAATCAATTAATGTACCGCCGTAGGGGTCTGTTACATCACCACTTTCCCCAACGAATTCTTTGATTGTATAAACATTGTCTGTGTCATTATAGCTTTCTATAATACTTCTTTTTTGCTTTTCTGTCATTGTTAATATTAAAGTATTTTCATCTATATCAGAATTTTTTAATGGTCTTGAAAAGTGTCCTTCCAGCTGCAGATTGTGACTTTTTAACACAGTGTCAGCCTTAGGATTAGATGGTTCAGAAAAAAGTACCACAAGCCCTCTTGAGGTAACTATTATGTCACTGTTTGTTTCTAAGCTTTTATATATGGTTTCTGCCATGGGGCTTCTACAAGTATTTCCAGTACAAACAAATATGATTTTTTCATACTTTATCATTTACTAACCTCCCTATGAAAAAAAGCTATACGTTTATTATATGATAACCTGCTGCTTTTAGCAATCGATTCATAATAGCTTGTCCTAACTGGTTATTATCAAAACTTTCTGCAAATATATATTCCATTCCCTCAGAATCAAAGTCTCTTAAAACTTCAAATAAGCCTCTTGCAATGGTGATTTCATCTTCTCTTGTGCCAATGACCTTCACAGTGCCTAAAGGATATTTTTGATAGGTTTCATTGGTCGCAATAATACCTGTTTTATACCCTTTTAAGATTAATTCTTCTACTGCTTTATTAATGGATAATGCAACTGCTTCACTATCACCTTCATATATGGTTAATTCCCCTTTGGGTGCATAATGCTTATACTTCATTCCCGGCGCTTTGGGAATCATATGGGGATCTGGTTTTCGTGCCATTACTACCTGGTCTATTCGTACTTCCCCTACAACATTTTCTAACATCTTAACTGTAATAAACCCTGGTCGTAACACGGTGGGTATGGAACCGGTTAAATCAACAATGGTTGATTCTAGTCCAATGTCCACTTTACCACCATCTATTATCATATCAATCCTACCAGACATATCTTCCATTACATGTTGTGCATTGGTTGGACTTGGTCTACCTGATAGGTTAGCACTAGGTGCTGCTATATAAAGGCCTGACTCTCTTATTAGTTCTAATGCAATGGGATGACTTGGCATTCGGATTGCGACAGAATCAAGACCACCTGTTGTACCATCTGGAACAATCTTATTCTTTTTAAATATTAGGGTAAGGGGTCCTGGCCAAAATGCTTTTGCTAGTTTCATACCATTCTCGGGGCAAGATTCTGTTAGTTCCTCTATTGCTTTCAAATCAGCTATATGAACGATCAGAGGATTATCAGAAGGTCTTCCCTTTGCTTCATATATTTTCTCCGCAGCATTTTCATTTAATGCATCGCCGCCAAGACCATACACTGTCTCTGTTGGAAAAGCCACTAAGCCTCCAGTTTTAAGAATATGTATCGCTCTTTTAAGTCCCTTTTCTTCTATATGATTGTTTTCTACTTTTACTAATTCTGTTTTCATCATTATACCACTATTTTCGTATTATATCTTTCTGTAGTTTGCATCACTGGCTATTATAGCACTATGATAACGATTTTTCTACTTTTTTATTCCTAGTAGATTGATTCTCCCTGGTAGATTGATTCTATCTAGTAGATTAATTCTCCTTTGTAGATTGATTCTATCTTTCATTTGATTTATGGGTATTTAGATATTTGATAATACCAAGGTGAATTGCCCAAGCCATCTTTTCTTGATATTCCTCTGTATTTAGTAACTGGGCTTCTGCATTGTTTGACAAATAACCACCTTCAATAATAACAATAGGTACCTGTGACTTTTTTAGCATAAAATATTCGTTATTGGCCTTTGCCTGTCTTTTATTTCCGTCATTCAAAGTTTTCTTTAATTGATCCTGCAAAATATTTGCATATGCCTTCCCATCCTCAGAGGTAGAATAATAAAAGACTTGCGCGCCTCTTATTTCCTCCATGGTAAAACTATTTTGATGTATACTTATGGCAAGGGAGGCATTGCTGCTGTTGATAATCTCTACACGTTTTCTCATATCGGATACTTTTTTATTGGCATCACTTTCACTGTACAAACCACTATCATCTGTTCTTGTCATAACCACATTGTAATCATTTTGCTCTAACAAGACTTTTAATTTTTGTGCCACCTTAAGATTGATATCTTTTTCTAGAATATCACCAATTCCAACTTTCCCAGGATCTCTGCCTCCATGACCTGGGTCAATTACTATGGTTTCCTTGGTTTTTGAGCTAGCCATATTACTTCCATTTTTCAATACATTGATAACAGAATCTTCAGGGGTAGATACTGCTATACAAATCATTAGTAAAAAGATAACATGAAAATAATTTTTGAAAATATTATATTTTTTCTTCAACTTCTATACCAACCGATTTATCCTTACTATATTCTATGAAATAAATCTGTCCGCTAGAATAAGCTATTCATTAACATAGCTGTCAATTATATCCCAAATTTCTGTTTTTTCTAATCCAAGCTTCCAGCCAGCTATTCCTGCCACCTTACCATCTGCTATGACTTTTAGTTTCTTTTCTATTGATTCCTCTTCTTCAAGCCATATCCTATAGAGCGCCTTGTCTACAGTGTACTCACCATAATACTGACCAGTGGTTTCATCCCAGCTAGGTGTAATTCCATTTTGTTCCAATATGTTTTGTGCAGTCTGCATACCATAGGCCTGACTTGACACACTTAACGTACCATCTTCTAAAGTCTCTTCCGTCCATTGTCTCGTGTAAAAAGGAAGCCCCATAATAACCTTCTCACCTGGTACATAGGCTAAAATATCAGTAACTGCCTTTTCTACATAACCAAGTGAAGCAACGGATCCACTTACTTTGGACCCTGCATGATGTTCATCATATGCCATAACAATCACATAGTCAGCCACCACACCTTGTTCCTCCCAATCATAGAAGGCATTATAACTTGCAGGTACATAATTATCGATACTTAAAACGATACCCCCTTTACGGCAACTTACAGATAACTCTCTTATAAACTGTATAAAGTCTTCACCCGCATCCTGGGGAACTTTCTCAAAATCTATATTAATGCCGTCTAGTTTATATTTTACGACTTGACTCATTAATTCTTCAATTAAATGACTACGACTTAACGTACTGGAAAATAGTTTGGATTTGTCCGCCTCTGTATTAAAGTCATCTACCAAAGCCCATACTGCTACTCCATTTTCATGGGCTCTTTCCACATAGCTTTCATTGGCTAAAGATGTAATATTACCTTCATCATCTGCTAGAGAAAACCACGTAGGTGATACTACATTTACTCCCTTCGTAGCACTAAGTAATTGTAACAGACTGCTATTGGCATCCTGATTGGTTACTTGATGCCATACCAAATTTACTTTACCCTCCATGGTAATATGTGAATATGAAACAGCTTCAAATTCACTCTCAAGGGTTTCATACCTAGATTCTTCTACATGATTGTTTTTGATATATCCGATTATGCCATCTACTGTCATAACCTTTCTAAATTGATTCCCTGTTGTTTCACTGGTGTCTACATAAGTTAACAAATCGCCAACTTTTGTTTCCACCAATATATCTGCTTTTATACTTGGCTCAACACGAAGTTGGGTATCCTTTTTTACGTTAGTAACAAGATAGTCTCCCCATTTATAGTCTATAACAACTCTAGACGGGGTGGTATAGTATTGAAATGCAAGATCTGAATACTTTGCAACAAAATCTATGGAAATATAGATGGTATCATTCTTCATTTTTACAATTGGATATTCTAATTCTTTTTCTTCTTTATTGGAATAATATACAGATTGATCTACAAGGGCTGTAATAACTTCCCCCGGTGTTGTATACGTAAGAATCTTCTCTTTGTTATCCCAGTAAAACCTCTTATTAAAAGTGCCCTTCACGGTTTCATAGTCTATATAAACATGATCATCCTTTACGATTCCTTTTTTTTCATAAATGGAATCCTGCATCACAATTAAGACCTCATCTGCTCCAACCTGATAATACTCCGTTAATGGCATTATTTCTTTACTTGGTGTAAATTTTTGTATCGTCCATCTAGCAGCTACTGTTATGATACTTAGTAGTACGACAGTAGTAACTATAATAGAAATCCTTTTATGAACTGACATGAATCTCCTCCTAATATTACCTTTATCCTGTGGTTTATAGCTTGTATGACCCTTACAACATAACATTATAACATCCAAACTTACTATAGTCATTAAAAAAATCCATGTTCTATAGAGAAGTGGTCAATTTTTTACTTTTTCTTTACCAAAGGAATACCAAATATGTTACATTTCATTTATATAATTAAAATGTAACACATTCGATTTGATATGGAGGAAATAAGATGATAAGGGTAACTACTCTATACATATTGCAGAGCAAATATCTACACAAGTAAAAATAGCCGACCTTATTAAGCGTTCTCTTAAAGAAATTCACGCTTTAGGCGGCGACTATGTTTCTATTTTACTAAAATAATGCAGGATAATAGCGCATCATTACTCTCCATTTTCATCCATTCATATGTTTGATCTTATAATAGCCCATCTAAAGTATTGAGGATACAAAAAAGTTAGGCCTTTATGACTTATAATTTGTAGTAAATTAGGATACGGATAAAGAGGTTTGTGATATGTATACAATTTCCTAACAAATCGGTGCTTGGTATGAATTGATAAAAATGGAATAGTAAGAATTGCTTTGTGAAGTTAACACATATTACCTTTGCAGTATTCTTTCAAAAAAATGTATAACAGGTGGATTAATTATAAAAGGATCAGGATGGTAAGGCATTTGACATAAGTGAATTCGGTATGTACTAATTCCATCTTTTAATGTTTTATCATCCACAAAAGGAATGATATACTTCCAATCTGATTTCATAAAAGATTCGCTTACTGTGTCTAGAAATCTATTAAGCTTGTACTGTTTCCAAACAGCAAGGCTACTTACTACTATTTTAAAATCACAACGAAGAAATTCATCCATATTTTCTAAAAGCTCAGATCCCAAATCTAATATAATACAATCTGCCTCCCCTCCTATAATCTCAGACAATCTATTCAGATTTTCCTTATTATAAAAAGTAATTCTGCCTACTGTAAAATGATTACCTGCGTCCGTTTTGCTATCCTGTAGAAAATAATCCTTTAGATCAGCAAGGCCTTCCACATGATTGAAATCAATGAAAGCCGTTTTTAGACCAAGCCATTCACTTAAATATGTACCAAGCATCATGGAGAAATGCGTTGCGCCAGCCCCTTTGTGGGTACTGCACACGCCAACTATGATTTTTCCATTCTTTTTGCACATTGCTTTGTTTCGCATAAAATTTTTAAACATAATCTTCTCCGCCATGTCCTTAAAAATTATAGATGAGTAAGATTCCATAGAAAATCATCAAGATAATCATTACCAGCCTTATAAAACGGATCTGGTACATAAGGAATTCTATATATACTTTTGTCATGAATTCCTTTTATATGCTTACTAAACTGATACCCGTCAAGAAAATTATATAGATATATTACTTCTTTACTTTCCTCTAGCAAATTAATTGCTCTCTTTTTATTCTCTGTCTCCCATTCCTTCCCCCCTACTAATAGAATCCTGATATCTCCACTTAGAAAATCCATTTTATTCTCAGAGGACAATACTCCATAATCTCTTATCGTAGCTTCTGGATTCTGATTCATAAAAGGCATTAGATATGATTTAGGTAGAATGTTGCAATTTTTAATACGAATTCTTCCCTTCATGTCTCTAGCTTTGTCTCCCGTCTCAAGAAAATAAAGCATGTGACCTGAATCATTTTCCTCAACGTATAGACTGGGTATATGCATACTATCTAAATAGGAGGTAATTAAGAACCCAAGATGTGTAGTTCCAATTCTGTTTTGCGCCCCTGCAATGGAGATTCTTAAGGATTTATTTGATATTTGATTTTTAGGGCTTATCCGATTTAGTTTCAGCAATTTATTCTTTAATACTGCAACTGTTGGTATACGAAATATACTTTGGTACCTTAGGCATTGATGGATGACATTTTTTAGTTCTTTGGAGTAACTATTTTCTTTCTTTTTCACAAACTGTATTTTATTTTTTATATGGGTAGTTGATACGCCGCTAATCATATAGTAAAGAAGGGCTCCAACTCCATATATATCCGCTTTTTCATCAGGTTTAACCTTTGTATAGGCTTCTGGTGGTGCAAAATTTTTTGTACCTAGGGAAGCTGTTCTAGTATCAGGTCCTTCTTTTAAAATAGCGGTGCCAAAATCAACTAACTTAACTGTTTCTTTATCAATTATTATATTACTAGGTTGAAGATCAAGATGTAAAATAGGATTGTCTAATGAATATAGATACAAGAGTAAGTCGCATATTTGAATTCCAATAGATAAAATAAGAGATTCACTTAGATGTTTATTAACTTCACAAAATTCCTTTAAAGATTGGCCCTTGATATAACTCTCAATAATATAAGAGTACTCTAGATCCTCTTCCAAATCATAAATCCATGGAATACAAGGGTGTGATAGATTTTTAAGAATATTCGCTTCTAACAAAAGCTGATTATGTAGTGGATTTGCTTTACTAATTCTTTTGATTGCTCTCAAATCATTAAGCTTTATATGTTTGGCTAGAAAGACGTCTCCACTGCCACCTTTCCCAAGCCTCTTAATCATTTGATACTTTGATAACCAAATCGGCTCTTCCATTGTCTCCTTTCTGTTTGCTATAATATAAAAATATCAAATACTCCTATTTACATTATATACATATTTTTCAAAATCCTCAAATGATTTTTATCCGTCCCTTTTCACAAAGTTATTCACTTACCTTCGTCATTTTGAACAAATAACCAGGATTTACACAGGAGCCATTCATAAAATTCTTGTAAAGTTAAAACTTCTTTCGCATATACTAAAGCATATATTATTTTTTACCTTAATATATCTAGTTAGACAATTGCCATAAAAACATACAAAATGTGTTTAAAAATCAAGTTTAAGATAGTAAATGATTACATTCTAAAATACTGCTAATATACTGCTAATAGTATTGAAAAACCAAGACTTATGGTATAAAAAATCACTTGACTATCTTAGTTATTTAAATTATACTTTGTTTACAACATTGCTATAGAAATGTTTTCTCTTATCCTATATCATGTTGTAACACTTTATTATTTATATGCATGTCAACACATAGAAAAGGATGTGATTCTATGAAGATAGAGAAAATTAGCGAACGCCAGATTCGCTGTACTTTAAGCAGAGATGATTTAGTGGACCGTGAATTACGAATCAGCGAGCTTGCTTATGGAAGTGAAAAAGCTAAGGCACTGTTTCGAGATATGATGCAACAGGCAAATTATGAATTTGGTTTTGAAGCTGAGGATATTCCCCTGATGATAGAAGCCATACCCGTATCTCCGGAATGTTTGATTCTTGTAATAACGAAGGTGGAAGATCCTGATGAATTGGATACCCGCTTTTCTAAGTTCTCTCCAGATTCTGACGATACAGATAGTTTATATGACGATGATTCCGACGATTCTTATGCAGATGAGATTATAAATTCCTTTGGGCAAATTGATGATTTGCTTCAGAATAGCTCTAGTGATGAATCAGATGAGTTTGTTCCCTTAGCAGAAGCTTTATCCATTAACAAAGAGGACCCAAAAGAAGAAAAACCCGAAACAAACAGTGTTTCTTATCAAACCAATTTATTAAAGGTTTATTCCTTTAAGACACTTGATGATGTAACTAAATTATCCAATATTATAGCTTCTTACTACACTGGTATTAATACATTATATAAGAGTCCATCGACAGCTTTGTATTATCTTGTTATTACCAAATCCGATCATACACCAGAAGAGTTTAATAAGATCTGCAATATTATTTCTGAATATGGTAGATCTGAAGTTACTACTTATGCCAGTCCATATTATTATGAGGAACACTTTGAAATACTTATAAAAGATAAAGCAGTTCAGATATTATCTGCTCTATAATAGGATAAACATGAAAACAAAGGAAAAGCAGATTCTGTATCTATTCATAGATGCAAAATCTGCTTTTTTATATTATTTATTATCTAAATATTCGTTGATTGTTGCCATTAAATTGTCTGCATCCATTCCATGAACCATAGCAGCTTCTTCTAGTGATTCTGACTGAGAAGACGGACAACCAATACAGTGCATTCCTGATGCCATTAAGATTGGAACAATGCCTTCATCATACATAATTAATTCACCGATAGTCATATCTTTTGATACCTGCGCCATCTTGAATCCTCCTTTTTGTTTATCTTAAACTTAACAGTTAATAAGTAAATTGTTAGTTCTTTTATTATAATCCTTTCAATTAGGTACGTCAAGGTAGTATTTAACAATGTTTCTAGGATAATTCATTATAATTTAGCTTGTATTATACGGATATTTATATTAAAATAAAAATTGAAAAACTAATAAAGGAGGTACATAACAATGGCTTATACTATTACAGATGAATGCATTAGCTGTAGCGCTTGTGCTGGAGAATGTCCAGTTGGAGCAATTTCTGAAGGATCTGTTCACTTTGAAATTGACGCTGATGCTTGTATCGATTGTGGTGCTTGTGCTGCTACATGTCCTACAGCCGCTATCGAAGCTTAATATATGCATAAAAAGACTGTTGCAACGGTATTCTCTCGTTAACAACAGTCTTTTTTTATTATGTAAAGCTATTCTTTTTTTGGAATACTTTCTTTCTTTTTTTATTATCAAACCTAGAAGCTGCTGCTTCTGTCCTACCGGATTGTATTTCTCTTAGTGTTCTGTCAAATTGCTTATATCTTTCCTCTTCTCTTTCTTCTTTTATCCTGAGTAAATAATCCATTTCCTTAATCACATTGTTTGACACAGTCTCACTAACTGTTTCCGCTAATATCTCATTGTTATCTGCAATGGCCTCCGTGATTAAATTGCTCATAATGGTTTTGAACTGGTCTACCTTTTCCATGGATCTTGTAATCATAACATCTGATTGTTTTTCTTTTAACTGGGTATCTTCCATAGGATATAATTTTTCCTTGCCATGATCTGTTGTTTCTGCATTGGCAATTTCCTCTCTGTAAACGGAATCTATATGCTTCTTATCCCATTCTTGCTTTATTTTATTCATTTCTTCTATATCTAAATTTTTAGACTTTTGTAACGCTGGCAGTAACATCTTAATAGCTCTTAGTTGATACCCTTGATCTCTTAGAACTTTTACTGCTTTTAGCAACTCAATGTCTTCTTCTCTATAGTATCTGTGTTTCATTTCATTTCTTGGTATATGTAAGTTAAGTTCTTCCTCCCAATTGCGAAGTTTATGTTGTTCCACGTCTATACGCTTTGAGGCTTCTGATATCATATACCTTGTTTCGTGCATCGCTCTTCCTCCTCGTCCTGTATTTTTTTTACATCTAGTTCATTATAACACAGCAAACTACCATTTCAAGATACTAGAAACACATTTATCATGAACTTATCGACAGGTTTAGCCATAGGGTTGTCCACTTCCCTACTCTCTGACATATACCTACAGCATACAAAAAATTCCCCAATAGCTTCTACTTAACAAAGTAAAAACTATTGAGGAATACTTAACTTCTCTCAAGATTTGCAAACTTGGTAAATTGTGACTGCCATGCAAGTTTTACAGTTCCTGTTGGACCATTTCTTTGTTTACCAATGATGATTTCTGAAATTCCAGCCTCTTCAGAGTCATGATTATAGTAATCATCACGATATATAAACATTACAATATCCGCATCCTGCTCGATGGCACCAGACTCTCTTAAGTCTGATAGCATAGGCCTTTTATCAGGTCTTTGTTCCACGGCACGACTAAGCTGTGATAGTGCAACCACAGGCACACTTAATTCTCTGGCAAGACCTTTTAAAGACCTTGAGATTTCAGAGATTTCTTGTTGCCTTGATTCATTCTTTTTACTACCTGTCATAAGCTGTAGGTAGTCAATAATCACCAACCCCAGATTATGTTCTAACTTAAACTTTCTGCACTTAGATCGTAATTCGCTAATGGAAATACTTGAAGTATCATCTATGATAAGATTGGAATTACCAATCATTCTGGCACTATCCACTAATTTTAGCCAATCTTCATCACTTAAATCACCAGTTCTAATGGACTGTGAATTTACCTTAGAATGCATAGCCATAATACGCTTAACCAACTGATCCTTTGACATTTCCAAACTAAATATCGCAGTTGTTACATTTCCTTTTAAAACTACATACTCAGCAATGTTTAGTACAAAGGCCGTCTTACCCATAGATGGTCTTGCGGCAATTAAGATAAGGTCTGAAGGCTGTAGACCTGCTGTTTTATAATCCAAATCATAAAAGCCAGTGGCAACACCTGTAACACTTCCCTTATTCCTTGCTGCAGATTCTATGCTTTCCAATGACTTAAATACAATTTCTCTGATGCTGACAAAATCTCCAGTATTCCTTTTTTGAAACACATCAAACATCTTTTTTTCTGAATCCTCAAGAATTGTCTCAAGTTTCTCCTTATCCATATAGCATTCATTGGTTATTGCCTCAGTGACTTTAATTAACTGTCTAAGCATAGACTTTTCTTTTACAATGTTTGCATAATATCTTACATTCGCAGATGTAGGAACGGAGGTGATTAAGTCCCTGATAAATTCCAGACTACAAAGCTCTGGAGGTACATCCTTTTCCTTTAATTTATTTTGTAATGTGATTAAGTCAACAGGTTTCCCTTCATTAAAAAGCTCAATCATTGCTTCATAAAGAACGCTGTAACGCTGTTGATAAAAATCATCTCCCGTTATTACTTCAGAAGCTGCAACAATGGCATCTTTATCCATAATCATGGAGCCCACAACAGATTGTTCTGCCTCCGGACTATGAGGAAGTATTTTCTTTATAAATGCCTCATCCACCTTGTTTCCCCCTAAAGTTTATTCACTGTATTGATGCAATGATTGGTTTTTATCAACCATTGCTTTATATCAATTATTGTTTAATTATATTGCATTTAAAATCTTCGTTTATTGCTCACTAACCTTAACTTTAATTTCTGCTGTTACCTTTGGATGTAATTTAGCAACTACAGTATGAGTGCCTAATGTTTTAATTGGATCTGCTAATACTAGTTTTTTCTTATCTATATCAATATTATGAGTACCAATCAGTTCTGCGGCAACCTCTTTAGAGGATATTGATCCAAAAGTTCTACCGCCTTCGCCTGTTTTTATTTTCAATTCCAAAGTAATTGTTTCTAACTTCTTACCAAGCTCTTTTGCTTCATCTAATATTTCCTTTTGTTTCTTCTCTTCTGCTGCCTTTTGAAGTTTAAGGTCATTTAAATTTTTAGGTGTAGCTTCCATTCCTAATTTCTTAGGCAAAATAAAGTTTCTTGCATAACCATCACTTACATTTACCAGTTCCCCTTTTTTACCCAAAGCTTTTACATCTGAAGTTAATATTATCTGCATTTTAATAATCTCCTTTCAATTTAAAAATCCCATTAGCTCCTTGCGAAACCATTTATATTGTTATGTTATAGACGTAATATGACTTTCCTTGCTATTTGTTACGCTTGCTTTGTTACAGTTCCCCTTCTTTTCTCATGGAAGATAAGGTAGCCTTTAAGTCATACATAGCCTCTTGCACAGAGGAGTTAGTAAATTGGGCACCTGCTACACTCATGTGTCCGCCTCCACCAAGGCGTTCCATAATCAGCTGTACATTTACTTCATCTATGGATCTGGCACTAAGATATATTTTATCATTAAACTCAGTTAACACAAAAGATGCTCTTATGTTTGTGATATTAAGCAATTCATTGGCCACCTGAGCTCCTAATACCGTTGGACTGTTAATACCTGCACTAGAACAAACAGTGATTGCAAAATGGTCTAAAAATACTTCTGTTGCACTAATTGCCTCTGCTTTTGTTTTGTATTCATCCATATCACTTCTAAAAGATTTTCTAATTCTTGTTACATCTGCCCCATTTCTTCTTAAATAAGCGGCTGCTTCAAAGGTTCTAACCCCTGTTTTTGTTAAAAAATTATTGGTATCAATCATGACACCTGCATACATGGCATCTGCCTCAACTTGTTTTAATCTTAAACCATCCCCAATATATTGAAGAATTTCTGCAACCAGTTCGCAAGAAGAGGAGGCATAGGGTTCAATATATGATAATACAGCATTATCAATGGCTTCACCTGTCTGGCGATGATGGTCTAATATTACAATTGTTTTGGTTAAGCTTAAAAGCTCCTTACATTCTGTGTAATTGGGTCTGTTCACATCAACAATAACAAGTAAAGTATTTTGATCAACAGTTCCCATGGCTTGTTCACTTTTTAAAAACATATCTTCTTCGTAGTCAGGATTATTAATAAATCTTGTCATAAGTGGTCTGACAGAAGTTGTTACCTCATTGATTACAATATGGGCCTTTTTATTTAAAGTCTTGGCAATTCTATAGATACCAATACCTGCGCCAAAAGAATCTACGTCACCTATTGCGTGTCCCATAATTACCACTTTGTCTTTTGCTTCCACAAATTCTTTTAAAGCATGTGCTTTTACCCTTGCTTTTACCCTTGTACTTTTTTCTAGCTGAATACTCTTACCGCCATAATATTGTAATTTCTCGCCTTCTTTTACAACCGCTTGATCGCCACCTCTACCTAGGGCTAAATCAATGGCTGCTCTCGCATATTCATAACCAGTCTGATAGGTTTCTGTATTTACACCTAGCCCAATACTTATAGTCACAGACATGTCATTTCCAATGTTTATGGCTCTTACTTCCTCTAATATATTAAATTTTAGATTTTGAAGCTGTGATAAATATTTTTGTTTAAATACGAAGATATATTTATCCTTCTCCATTTTTTTTATAATTGCATCAATACTCTGCATGTACTTATTTATTTTTCTATCGACTAAGGCTACTAAAAGAGAACGTCTTACTTCGTCAATACTTTCTAAGGCTTCCTCATAATTATCAATATATAAAAGACCTGTTACCATCTTCTGCTCGTAATTTTGTCTCGCAAGAAGCTTCATCTGGGTCTCATCATAAATATACATTGCAATTAAACTATTAGAATCACTGATTTCTGTACCTTCATCTTCATAACCATAGGAGAAATGTTCTAAAAAACCTTCAGCAATGATTTTTCTCAAATGAATTCTGTAGTATCTATCACTCTTAACAACTTGTACTTCTTGATCTTGCATATCTTTCGGTAATATTTGGGGTGTAATCTCTGGAAATATATTGGTTATGGACTTTCTGGCTTTATTATCATACACAATAATATCCAAGAACTCATTATTTCCCCACAAAAGTCTTCCTTCGTAATCTAAAACTCCGTAAGGAAGCGCCATATCTTTTAATAACTGCTTTTGTACTTGCCCATAGTCAGCAGCATATCGAATTAGGTCTCCAATGATAATGGGACGTTTAAAAAAGTATAAAAACATTGCAATGATCACATAGACGACCACAAATCCAGACATAGCAATTCCTGCTCGGTCGTTGATGAGACAAATCCCAACATTCATAATAATGAGTAATAAAGACAACATAATCGGCCATCTTAAGTACGACTTTAATGCCCCTTTTACTTTAACTTTCTTTTTCATATAGTCCTCTTTCCATCCTGTAGAAATTCATAAGTATCTTTTCCGTAAACTATATTATACCATTACGCACATGAGATGAAAAGCTTTTTTTGACCTTAAGCGCTTAGTACGTGGCTACATTGTTACTTTGGGAATAAATAAAACTTATGCTTGCAAAAAAACAGTAGCTATATGAAAGTCATATGGCTACTGTTTTTTTGATTCAATTACATAATCTTACCAGATTCCTTGTGCCATCATTGCTTCTGATACTTTTAGGAAGCCTGCAATATTAGCACCTAATACATAGTTGCCTTCTGCGTTATATTTCTTAGCTGCATCGGCCATGTTATTATAGATATTTACCATGATTTGTTTTAACTTACTGTCTACTTCTTCAAAGGTCCAGCTAATTCTCTCACTGTTTTGTGACATTTCTAACGCCGAAGTTGCTACACCACCTGCATTGGCTGCTTTACCAGGTGCAAATAACACTTTATTTGCCTGTAAATATTCAGTCGCATCAAGTGTTGTAGGCATATTTGCTCCTTCTGCTACAGCGATACATCCATTGGCTACTAGCGCTTTTGCATCATCAATTAATAATTCATTTTGAGTTGCACATGGGAGTGCAATATCACATTTTACAGTCCATACGCCACGTCCTTCATGATAAACTGCATTGGGACGAGCTTTTGTATATTCTGTTAATCTTTCTCTCTTTACTTCTTTTAATTCTTTTATAAGATCTAAATCGATACCTTCTTCATCATGAATCCAACCTGTTGAATCACTTACAGTAATAACGGTAGCTCCAAGCTGAATTGCCTTTTCCGCTGCATAGATTGCCACATTTCCAGAACCTGAGATAGCAACTTTCTTACCAGAAAAAGAATGGCCATTTGCCTTAAGCATTTCGTCTGTAAGATATAAAAGACCATAACCAGTTGCCTCTTTTCTAACCAAAGAGCCACCATAAGTTAATCCCTTACCAGTCAGAACACCTTCATAGGTTCCTCTTATTTTCTTATATTGACCATATAAATAACCTATTTCTCTAGCACCAGTACCTATATCACCTGCTGGCACGTCTGTATCAGCACCAATATATTTGTTTAATTCAGTCATAAAGCTTGTACAAAATGCTAGAACTTCACGATCTGATTTACCCTTAGGGTCAAAGTCAGAACCACCTTTACCTCCACCAATAGGAAGTCCAGTTAATGAGTTCTTAAAAATTTGTTCAAATCCAAGAAACTTGATGATACCAATATTTACAGATGGATGTAATCTTAACCCACCTTTGTATGGTCCAATAGCATTGTTAAATTGCACACGGTAACCGATATTTACTTGAACATTTCCCTTATCATCCACCCAAGGCACTTTAAACTTAAGCTGACGGTCAGGTTCAACTAACCTCTCCAATAAAGCTTCCTTACGATATTTCCCTTCGTTTTCTTCTACTACAGGGCGAAGTGATTCTAACACTTCTTTTACTGCTTGGATAAATTCGCTTTCTGAAGGATTCTTACGAATAACCATTTCTAGTGTCTCATTAATGTAATCCATGATTTTTCCCCTTTGCTTTTATTATTATTGTCTTAATTTGTACAACGAAAAAAAGAGTAACAGAATGAAACCATTACTCAATTGGCCTCGCTCATTTCATAATTATAAATTGTAATGTAATTTTTTTCAATATGTTAAGAAAATATTTATTAAAAATATTTTTAGAAAACACTTATAATTAAGCCTTTTATTAGCTTTGTTAATAAAAAAGCTATAAATTATTTATAATACACATATAGAAATATACAAAAACCTAGCATATACTTTTACCGAATCAGATATTGAAACAAAACATGTTTTGTTTCAATATCTGTCCGAAAAAAGCATACACTAGGCATAATAAGTTTCATTCATTACTTATAGTTTTATTCATTACTCAAAGTTTTATTCATTACTTAAAGTTGTATAGGATATACAGTTTCTACTTCAGCGTCTACTTTTGCTATATCACATGCCACTCCATTGGTGAATTCAGGCCAGGTTTCAAGAAAACACTTGTCTGTGTCCTTTAATGAAATAATTTCAACTTGCATCTTTTTAGGGAAATCAAATCTCTTTAATCCAATTTCTAAGGTCTGTCCTGTATAGAACCAATCACCTACCCATTCATTTTCAATATATAGCTTAGCTTGGTCTCCACCAAAATCTACACGAAGAAAACAATCATTTAACTTTTCTGGATATGTCATAGTAATATCATAGAATTTGCTGTCTCCTTCTTCCTTTACAAAGGTCCATTCTACCATGGATTTTTTCCCTGCCTGAACACATTCATAAACAGAAAAATCCTGTTCCATTCCTTTTAATGTATAGCCCTTAGGTGCCTCTAATAGCGCTGGATATGCCTTAACCACATCTGCATCTCTACCGATTAATTCATATCCTGACTCTGATTCAATGACATCTGCATTACTAATCAATAAATACTCTTTTTCTTTACCAATTTTCCATGCCTTAAGGGCTTCATCTCTTGATATGGTTATCACTTTTGCATTTGTGGGCTCATTGATCCATTCATAGACTGGATCAACATCTGTATAGAATACATAGGTTTCCTCTTTACCATTGTGTAAGATACATAAAGGTGTTGCTAGGGCTGATTTTAACAGACCATCTCCTACCTTCATATGGAAAGGATAAAAGAAGTAATCCCCATTTTTAATATCTCTAGATGGATATTCTATGATTTCCTTCTCTAATTCCACCTTTAATACTTCTGCCCCATGATCAGCCATGGTGTATCTTCTCTGAAAATTATTTACAAATAAATATCCACTATTCTCCTTACGTCTTACGGAGGTTCTTAAATCTGTAAAGTTAGTTTGAAATAAAGGGTTGCTTTCTGGAAGATAAGTATCCATTTCACACAGCTGACTTCCAAAGTCTTGTACAAACATAGTGATTAGTTTGAGTTCTCTAAGGGTTTGTGACATTTGTCCAAACTCTCTGATTGGAGCATTAAAATCATAGCTAAATACTGGCAAGTCATTGGGGTACCCAGTTTCTCTAGATTCTTGTAAAGTAGTAAGCTTACCTTTTGGATTGGTTCCTCCATGATACATATAATACCCTAGTAAATTCACACCACTTCCAAGCTTAACCATGGACATGGCACCAATATCTTTCGCTCCTGCAACTGGTCTTCTGTGATGTGTAACCTGTAAACCGCCACCAAGTTCAGCTGTTAAAAATGGAAATTTATCTAGGTCATAGGTAATACCAGTACCAAATCCATAATCACTACCAATATTATGATCATTTCTTTCTTTGGTAAATACATAGTTACCACTTGGTTCAATTTCTGTTAGTCTCTGGTCCCAAGGAGCTTCACAATAGCCACCCATAACAGGAAGTAACCCTCCTGTTACCGCTCCTCCCCAACCAGTAGCAGTATAAAGTGGTGTAACTAGTCCTACCTTTTTGGCGATTTCGGTAAGACGTCTCATATGTTCTTCCCCTTCTTCACCTTGTAACCCGCCACAATGTCCATATTCATTTTCAATTTGAATACCAATGATTGGCCCACCATCTTTATATAATAGTCCACTTACCTGTTCTTCTATTTTTTTATAATAGCATTCAACTTCTGCTAAATATTTTTCATCATTGGTTCTTATATTATAATCCTTTTTTAGTATCCAATCTGGCATACCACCGTTTCTTGCTTCTCCATGGCACCAAGGTCCAATACGTAAAAACATAGTCATATTACATTCTTTTACAGTATTTACAAAGGCTCTTAAATCTCTATCTCCTGTAAAATCATATTCCTTTTCCACTTCTTCATGATGAAGCCAAAATACATAGGTAGATATTGTTTCCACTCCACCAGCCTTCATTTTATAAACAGATTCTCTCCAATACTGTTTTGGATATCTGCTATAATGTATTTCTCCCATAACAGGAAACCATGGCTTTCCATTCTTTAGCATATACTTAGCGTTAAATCCAAATTCATCTTTTTTCATAATTATACTTGCCCTCTAACACGTCTACTTACAGATGCGTCGTTGCCACAAATCATATACAAGCTATTTATGGCATTTTCCTTTCGTCTTTATTTTCATTCATCCTTTTTATCTCATTCCATTGCATTTTAATCTTGTCTGGTAAGAGTAAAGTTTTTAATTTTTCCAAATATAGGTGGAGACTTAATTAGCAGACCTAACTTTAACTTACCATCCGTGACAACTATATCAGATATGCTATAAGTGATCCAGTCTTCATCTGTTGGGTGAATGACCTCTTCTTTTGTTTCATTTTCTTTTGTTTGTGTAAATAGTCTAACCTCTACACCAGTGGTATTGGTTCCTCTATAATCCACGGAGCACCTATATCTTCCTGGTTCTAGTCCAACAATATCTTTACTGATATCCATTTCAAAATTAATAGGACTTTCTATATAAACATACTGTATGGGTGGCGCAGGAAATGGCTCTATAAAGTCTGGTCGTATAGAAAGGACAACCTGCTCTTCCTTTTTATGAACCTTCCAAGTGTCAAGTCCCTCATTAAAATCGCCATTTACTACAAAGTTATGACTTTTCTTAAGTTCCTGAACCAGTTCTAATTCTATTGAAACCCCTTGCCCAGTCGAAGAAATTGCGCCCTCTATTACTTGAACTCCATCTAATTCTTTATCAAAATCCTTCCATAAAACCGGAAGTTCTCTACAACTACCATCATAAAACAACACCTTAATGGTTTCTGGAAGTCTTATATCACTTCCTCTAAGGGCGATACGTCTTATAGGGTGATACACTTTTGCAACCTGATTCCTTGCTTTCTCCATATGAAACTTTGATCTGTCAAATTGAAAACATGTCAGTGCAGGCAGTGCCCTTCCATCTTCATGGAAAACTCCCATATTGCTATTCCACCCACCCTGATCTGCAAAGGGTAAAACAACTGGTTCCCAATAATATATTCCTATCCCCATCTCTTCTTTTAGAGATGCAGTTATATTCATTACTAAATCTATTACTTTATATTGATCCTCAGGCGTTGCCAAAAATCCTGCTATTTCCTCCTGTTGTTTTCCTATAAAGCCTTCGTCTGTTAATCTCCAGGCATGGGCAGTTTCTGCTATTACAACAGGCTTTTTATAACGCTCTACCAGATTCACTAAAGTATCTTTAAATTCTGTAAAGGTACCATGCCAAAAAGGATAGTACGATACTCCAATGATATCAAAGTCTAGAAGTCCCGCTGCAAAGGCCTGATCAAACCAGTCTTTTAGATAAAAATATCTTCCTCCCTGATCTAGATGAATCACAATTTTTGTTTGGTGTCTTTCTCCATCTGCCGCTCTAACGCCCTGAATACCTGCATTGATTAATGCTACTAGTTCTTTATAATTGGGAACCTCTCCCTCAGGAAAAAGCATTCCACTCCTTATTTCATTTCCTATCTGAACCATGTCAGGATACACATTTTCTTCTTCTAAAGTAAGAAGTACATCTCTGGTATATTCATACACAGCTACTTTAAGCTCTTCAAAGCTTAGGTCCTTCCAGGCCTTTGGCTTTTCTTGTTTACTTGGGTCTGCCCACCAGTCAGAATAATGGAAATCCAAGAAAAAGCTCATGCCGTATGCCTTTATCTTTTTAGCCATTTTTATAGTATGATCCAAATTACAGTAACCCTTTGACTGGGGTACATTTTCAGGTTCATTCCAAATACGAAGTCTGATGGAATTTACCCCATTCTCTTTTAATAAATCAAATACATCATTTCTTTGACTTCCATGTTGATCCAAAAATTTTCCACCACGATCTAGCATTTCTGGTAGAAAGGAGATATCCATGCCTTTTAAAAATTCCATAACGACTCCCACCTAACCATTCCAAATATGTCACAGGTCAATTTGTTTTCTTTGTTTAATAGGGACTGTATAACACGCAAATCGTGTATAGCAGCCCCTATGTTTAATTACTATTTTGCTAAATATTCTTCTGTTTGTTTCTTGATTTCATCATAGATATTTTGTATTCCAGCTTTATCAAGTTGCGTACGAAGTTCCGCTAATGCAGTATCAACATCTCCTGCCATACCCAATAAGAGTGGTGTATAGTATTGTGTAATTACAGTACTAACTGCAGCAGTTTCTGAACTTACATTTGCATTATTAAAGGAGAATCCATCATATGGATGTTCAGCCTTAATATCTGCATTCCATTTATCTAATATTTCTGTGGAAACAGTATCTACATTATCAGGATTTTCAACATATTCTGTACGTCTAATTTCTGTATTAATCCAACCCCAGTTACAGTTATTATCTGCACCATAGTTAGCATTTGCATCTAAAAGTTTGTATTCTTCTTCGCCTACAGCTTCCCAATGAGTTCCTTCAATACCTAAAGATGTTAAATCTTGAATATCAGTGTTTGTGTAGAATTCATTTAATACCATCATTGCGCGTTCTTTATTTTTACTTGCAGCATTAATTGCCATACCATTGTTGATATATGGGTTAACTGCTTTTTGTACAGTAGGTGATACATCTATAATTGTACAATTCCATTCAGGATGCGCCTTATTTGCTTCTTTTGCATAGTATTTTGCAGATCCCATATTCCAGATCATAGAAGCAGCTGTTCCACTTAAGAAACCATCTTGTCTTTCTTCTGTAGTAGCCAAAGAGTCTGGTGACCAGTATCCCTTGTCATACATTTCTTTAGCTAACTTAAAGTAATTTGTAAATGCTTCAGAATCTAAGGAATAAGTAACATTTAAGTCATTTACTTCTAAGTTATTATAAATAAATAATTCTCCTGGTGCTCCACCGATGGTGTCAAGTTTTTGGTCTAAAATGTAAGAGTAAAGTAACCCACCACCTTGTGTTCCTAAAGGAGTGATTGTTGTTTCTTTGGTAGCAACATCTTCATAAAATGCCATTAACTGATCCCAGCTTGTGATTTCACTATAGCCGTATTTTTCCATTAAATCACCACGAACTGCAACAACATTTGCACCAAATTCATTTTGGTAATTGGGAACCATATAAGGGCTTCCATCTATTTCTGCCTGACTCCATGCAACTTCTGGTACTACATTCCAGATATCAGGTGCATAAGTTTTCACAAATTCTTCTGTCAAAGGATGGAATCCACCCATTGCTACTGTTGATTCATAATGTCCCCAAGCTGATGCAGTAAAGATTAAATCAAAATTCTCTGATCCAGCAAACAATAAAGAATATTTTGTATCATGCTCACTCCAGGATAAAAATTCAACTTCAATTGTTGCATTTAATTTTTCTTTTAAAATTTTGTTAACTTCGTCATAAACCTTATCAAAATCTGCTGTTCTATCTCCCAATAAATACATCTTTAAAGTAACGGGACTAGAGATATCTACACCGTTAAAAGTCTCTCCTCCATCTTCGCTATCAGCACCATTGGTTACCCCAGTATCTGTGGAATTACCACCATCATCGCTCTTACTTCCACAACCAGTTAATAGTACTACAAACATGGATAAAACTAAAATCATTGATAAAATTTTCTTTCCCATAAAAGTCCTCCTCTTAAATTTGCTTTTATATATTGCTTCTATGATAAATCCAATTGGATTTATTTCTTAACCTTTTACTGCACCTATTGTAATACCTGATACAAAGTATTTCTGAACACTAGGGTATAAGAGTATAATAGGTCCAGTTACAACTACTGTAAGTGCCATCTTTAGTGATTGGGTGGGCATGTTCATGGCGGATACTGCTCCGCTACTTCCTCCACCTAAAGACTCAATAATACGTTTATAGGCCTCTATATTATTTACTTGTTTGTATAAGAAATACTGAAGGGGATGCATATCTTCATTGCTAATATAAAGCATTGCATTATACCAATCATTCCAATATGCCAATGCTATAAACAATCCAACTGTAGCCATAGCTGGCTTAATCATAGGCATTACCACCTTAATCATTGTACCAAATTCACCACATCCATCTATTTTAGCTGCCTCAATTAAGGAATCTGGAACTGCCATAATATAGCTTTTCATGATTAATAAATTAAAAACACTAAACAAAAGTGGTAATAGTAACGCCAGATAATTATCCTTTAGCCCAAGTACCTTGGTTACCATAAGAAAGTAAGGTACCAAACCACCATTAAATAATGTGGTAAAATAAAAGAAAAAAGAAAATTTATTACGCCATTCAAATTCTTTTCTAGATAATACATAGGCAGTCATTGTCTGTAAGAAAAGCCCAACTAACGTACCCACTACTGTTAAAATAATCGTTACGCTATATGCACGCAAAACAACCATTGGTTCTTTAAAAATTGTAGTATATGCTTCAAAGGTAAAATCCTGTGGCAAGATACTAAAACCATTGGTTCTAATAGCTGTCTCAGAGGAAAGGGATGCAGAAACTACCATAACAAAGGGCAACAAACATACGAATGCAACCAGTCCATTTACGAAATATGCTAGTAATTGAAGGACCTTGGAATCCATGCCTTCTTTAATCTTATTATTACTTCTATTTAAACTTTTACTGTTTTCCATCTCAACCCTCCTTACTTAAAACAGGCTGTAATCTTTGCTATAAAGACTAACCATCTTGTTTACAATTAATATAGTGATAAAGCAAAGAACTGATTGATATAGACCAGCTGCTGATGCCATTCCAAAATCATTGTTACTAATTAATGCCCTAAAAGTAAAGGTATCAATTACGTCTGTATAATTATAAAGTAGTCCGTTATCACCAACTAAATTATAAAACATATCAAAGTTACCACGGAAAATCCCGCCTACTGCCAATAACAACAAAATAATAACTGTTGGCATCATAAGTGGTATGGTAATTTTAAAGATACGATTAAAAACATTTGCTCCATCTATTTGAGCGGCTTCATATACACTTGTATCTATACCCATGATGGCCGCAAGATACATTACAGATCCATATCCTACACCTTTCCAGGCTCCAAAAAGTGTTAAGATTATAGGCCATAGCCCACCTGTTGCATAGAAATTAATCTTTTCTCCACCAAAACTTTCAATGATGCGGTTAATAAAACCAAAATCATAACTTAACAAGTTGAAAGAAATGACTGAAACAATTACCCATGAAATAAAATATGGTAAAAACATAAGGGACTGGGATATTTTTTTAAAATACTTGTTTTTCATTTCAGTTAATAGAATCGCAACCGTCATTTGAAGAACTGTATTAAAGGCAATAAATAGCAAATTGTATAACACTGTATTCCTTGTTACCATGGCTGCCTGACCAGATTGAAAGAAAAATGTAAAATTCTTAAGTCCATTCCAGGGACTATTAAAAATTCCTCCTGCATAACTGTACTTTTTAAAGGCCAGTATAATTCCTCCCATTGGTATGTAACTAAAAATAATGGTATACAATACCGCAGGTAATAACATGAGTAAAAATATACGGTATTTTTTTAACTTAAATAAAAATCCACGCTTTGTCACTTTCTTACCTCCTAGTTGTCTTTCTCTCGTTATTTGGTTGAACGTCTTAAATGTATTTCATAATCTAGGACAGCCTTTGATTTATTATTGTTTCCTTCTATTAGTCCTATTATACGTTTACCCGCTAAAGTACCTAACTCCTCTGCGTTAAACCCAATAGAGGTAACAGGTGGTGTATTGGATTTCATGTGAACACTATCATAAAAAGATGCTACTTTTATATCCTCAGGAACCCTGTATCCTTCTTCACGAAGTATCGAAATAACCCTACTGCAAATTACATCATCTGTACATACAATACAATCTGCGTTTCGTTTTATAATGGTATGGACTGCCTGTTCTACAAATACTGTGCTATTACAATCTGCAAATATCATATCATGCTCAATATCCATTCTATTGTTTTTCATTGCCAGCAAATAACCTTCACTACGGTAACGGTTAACCATATGCTTTCTATCTCCCATTACCATTGCTATTTTTTTGACCCCATTTGCAATAAGAAGCGATACCAACTTCTCGCAAGCCTCCATATGATTATTATCAATTTGAACGATACTATCATCTTCACTTGATCCTACTAGTACAAAAGGTATTCCTGCATTTTTTAAGTAAGGAATGGCAAGATCATTATCGAAATTCCTGGTAAGTATAATACCATCCACCTTATTATGATCAACTAATCTCCTTAATAAATTAATATCCGTTTCTTTCACAGTTGTAACCACCACATCATAATTCATTGCAGCTGCAACTTCACAAACTCCTAATAAGCAGATTTGAAAGAAGGGAGTATTAATAAAGTCTGTATCTACCGGAAGGGCCACACCAATATTATACGTTCTTGAATCCGCTAATCCTTTGGCAATGGAATTTGGTCTAAAATTATGTTTTTCAATACATTCTGTCACTCTTCTTACGGTTTCCTTCCCAATTCTACCTTTTCCCGATATTGCTCTTGAAACTGTAGATTTCGATACTTGTAGCTCATTGGCTATATCTGCTATGGTAAGTTTACCAGTGGATAATGTACTTTTATTTTCAGTGTTGTTGTCCATTTATATCACCATATGCCTCCTTTTTATTCTTATGGCACAATCGGTTGCTCTAATACAATTATAACATCACATATAATTATTTCAATTATCTAATTTTTATATAGTTTTTAAATATATTTTGTACTTTTTTCATAAATTTAATATATTTTTGCGCAATTTTAGTTGCTCAAACCAGATATTTTCTTAACAATATCAATGTTTAGTATGTTCTATTTTCTATTTTTTTAGTCATTTAATATAAAAAAGTGTATATTGGCACAACTTATTGTCCAATTATACATTTATAACAATTTTGTATCATATAAAGCTCTATTTCTTTGTGAACTTATTTATTAAAATCTTAAAATTAACTAAAACATTTCAAAACCTTATCTAATTAATAAGAATAGTGATTAACCTTATCTCTTTTTAATATTTTATATGCCTTAAAAAGTACGCACAAGTCCAAGTCATTTAACTTTATCTGCAAAAAAGCCGTTACACAACCAAGAACCCCTGGTCATGTAACGGCTATTCATATTTTTTCGCAAAGCATGTACAAGTCGTGTAAAACGACTTCTTACCTCTTTGGAACCCTTGTATTTACAAGGCTTAATCCATAGTGTAAGGCATTAAAGCGATATGTCTTGCTCTCTTAATTGAAACAGTAAGCGCTCTCTGATGTTTAGCACAGTTTCCTGTAATTCTTCTAGGAAGAATTTTACCTCTTTCAGATACATATCTTTTTAATTTGTTAACATCTTTATAATCGATACCTGCATGGTTTTTGTCAGCGCAGAATACACATACTTTTTTTCTTCTA
>JBKEAO010000042.1:0-25659 GCA_047972335.1 Anaerocolumna sp.
ACAACAACTTTACGAGTTTCTTCTTTGAGACCAACGATTTAATCTTCTTCAGAAAATTTAAGCACACCAAGTTCAACACGGCCTGTAGCAACAGTACCACGTCCAGTGATAGAGAAAAAGTCTTCGATAGGCATTAAGAAAGTCTTATCTGTTTCTCTTTGTGGTTCTGGAATCCAATTATCAACTGCATCAAATAATTCAAGGATTTTATCTCCCCAAGAGCAAGAAGGATCTTCAAGAGCCTTAAGTGCTGAACCTTGGATAATTGGAGTATCATCGCCAGGGAATTCATATTCAGTTAATAAGTCTCTGATTTCCATTTCTACTAATTCAAGTAATTCTGGATCATCAACCATATCACATTTGTTCATGAATACTACGATGTAAGGAACACCAACCTGACGGGAAAGTAAGATGTGTTCTTTAGTCTGAGCCATAACACCGTCAGTAGCAGCAACTACAAGGATAGCGCCGTCCATCTGAGCAGCACCAGTGATCATGTTCTTAACGTAATCGGCATGTCCTGGGCAGTCAACGTGTGCATAATGTCTAGCTTTTGATTCATATTCAACGTGAGAAGTAGAGATTGTGATACCTCTTTCTCTTTCTTCTGGAGCTTTATCGATTTTATCGAATGCTACAGCTTCACCAGTACCAAGTCTGTCATGAAGTGTTTTTGTGATTGCTGCTGTTAAAGTAGTTTTACCATGATCTACGTGACCAATAGTACCGATATTACAATGTGGTTTGTTTCTTTCGAACTTAGCTTTAGCCATTTTATAACGTCCTCCTTTAAATAAATGCTTTATTAAGCATGTGCCATTGCTATGCAATTTTGCACCGCCCATTTTGGGCTTTTTAGGTTTGTCTCATAGACTTAATTATATTTCAATATAGAAATATTTTCAAGCTAAAATAATGATTTACACAAGTTTTTGTGTAAAATCAGGAATAAACCAATAAATTAGTTCTTTCCTTTTGCTGCTAAAACCTTTTCCTGTACATTCTTAGGAACTGGTTCATAGTTATTAAAGAACATGGAGTAGTTACCACGACCCTGGGTTCTAGAACGAAGGGATGTAGAGTAACCAAACATTTCTGATAGTGGAACAAAACCTCTAATTAATTTTGTACCATTAATGTCTTCAGAACCTTCGATACGTCCACGACGTGCACTGATATCGCCGATTACATCACCCATATAGTCATCAGGAACTGTTACTTCAACTCTCATGATTGGTTCTAATAATACAGCACCAGCTTTGTGCATCGCATCTTTGAATGCCATGGAACCAGCAATCTTAAATGCCATTTCATTAGAATCGACTTCATGGTAAGAACCGTCATAAACGGTAGCTTTAATACCAAGAACAGGATATCCTCCAAGGATACCAGCTTTGGAAGCTTCTTCAATACCAGCACCTACAGCAGGGATGTATTCTTTAGGAATAGCACCACCAACGATTGCAGAGATAAACTCGAAAGTTTTTTCAGCATTTGCATCCATAGGCTCAAATCTAACTTTACAATGACCGTATTGACCACGACCACCGGACTGTTTTGCATATTTAGAATCAATTTCAACTGATTTTGTAAATGTTTCTTTGTAAGCAACCTGAGGTGCACCTACATTAGCTTCAACTTTATATTCACGAAGAAGTCTATCAACGATGATTTCAAGATGTAATTCACCCATACCAGCGATGATTGTTTGACCAGTTTCTTCATTAGTATAAGTTCTAAATGTAGGATCTTCTTCTGCTAATTTAGCTAAAGATTCACCCATCTTATCCTGACCAGCTTTTGTCTTAGGTTCAATTGAAACTTCGATAACTGGTTCTGGGAATTCCATTGCTTCAAGTATAACTGGATGTTTTTCATCACAGATTGTATCACCTGTTGTAGTACTCTTTAAACCAACTGCTGCTGCAATATCACCAGAATATACTCTATCAAGATCTTCTCTCTTATTAGCATGCATCTGTAAGATACGTCCAACACGTTCTTTTTTATTCTTAGTAGAGTTAAGTACATAGGAACCTGAGTTTAATGTACCAGAATAAACTCTAAAGAATGCAAGCTTACCAACAAATGGATCGGCCATGATTTTAAATGCTAATGCTGCAAAAGGTTCATCATCAGATGATTTCTTATGAATTTCATTACCTTCTTCATCAAATCCTTTGATATCAGGGATATCTGTAGGAGCTGGTAAGAATTCAAGTACAGCATCTAATAATTTCTGAACACCTTTGTTTCTGTAAGCAGAACCACAGCAAACAGGAATTATTGTAGTTGCAATTGTTGCATTTCTAAGAGCAACTTTTAATTCTGCATTAGATGGTTCTTCACCTTCTAAGAATCTTTCAATTAAATCATCATCTGTTTCACAGATAGACTCTATCATAGCAGCTCTATATTCATCTGCAAGATCTTTTAAACTTTCAGGGATTTCAGTGATTTCAATATCATCACCTTTATCATCTTTATATAGATAAGCTTTCATTTCGAATAGATCAACTATACCGATAAACTCATCTTCTTTACCAATTGGTATTTGAATTGGAACTGGATTTTTACCAAGTCTTGTTTTGATCATGCTTACTACGTTATAGAAATCCGCACCAGAAATGTCCATTTTATTAACAAACGCCATTCTAGGTACATGATATTTATCAGCTTGACGCCAAACTGTTTCAGACTGAGGTTCTACACCACCCTTAGCACAAAATACACCAACTGCACTATCAAGTACACGTAGGGAACGCTCAACTTCTACTGTAAAGTCAACGTGTCCCGGTGTATCAATAATGTTGATACGGTGTTCAAGTGCACCAGGCATTTTCTTGTGTTCGAATTCCTGAGTCCAATGACAAGTTGTAGCGGCTGAAGTAATTGTGATACCTCTTTCTTGTTCCTGTTCCATCCAGTCCATGGTAGCAGTACCTTCATGAGTATCACCAATCTTATAGTTTACACCGGTATAGTATAAGATACGTTCAGTAAGAGTTGTCTTACCAGCATCAATATGAGCCATGATACCAATGTTTCTGGTTCTCTCTAATGGATATTCTCTTCCAGCCAAGGAAATTCCTCCTTAATTTGCGTGTCATCTAAGGTTAAAAAACCTTAGACCCACTATATCAATTTTGTCATCATATTTATACAAAATCATTTGTAACCAAAAGTTTAATATCTAAATTAATAAACCTCAGGCTTAAAAACTTAGATTTATAAACTCTCGTCAGATTACCAACGATAATGTGCAAATGCTTTGTTCGCTTCTGCCATTTTATGCATATCTTCTTTTTTCTTAACAGATGATCCAGTGTTACCTGATGCATCTAAAAGTTCGTTAGCTAATTTTTCTTCCATTGTCTTTTCTCCTCTTTTACGAGAATAAAGAGTTAACCAACGAAGTGCTAATGCCTGTCTTCTATCTGGTCTAACTTCGATAGGTACCTGGTATGTTGCACCACCGATACGTCTAGCTTTTACTTCAAGAACGGGCATGATATTGTTCATTGCTTCTTCAAATACTTCGATAGCTTCTTTACCAGACTTAGCTGCGATTCTATCAAAAGCTCCGTATACGATTTTCTGAGCAGTACCTCTCTTACCATCTAACATTATGTTATTGATAAGTTTTGTTACAACTTTACTGTTATAAATAGGATCTGCCAATACATCTCTTTTTTGAATATGTCCTTTACGTGGCACGTTTCTTCCCTCCTTAATATTCCTTATCTATCTTATAGTCAAAATCTTAATGTTTTGGCTATAGACAATAAGATTTTCTTAAATCATCGGTACTCACATATCCCTTAACGGGTAGTATAAGAATATTCCTATACTTTCATTGTGTTCGCGCTCAGTTTAACTTAACTTCTAAATCTATTCCGATTCTGGAAAAACAGTTTCTTCCTATGCGGTGATAAAATGCGACCCTACTTTTTATCTGAATTCTGAAATTAAAAATTAACCCGGCACTTAATGATTAGTGAAAAAACTGAATGATTACTTAGCTGCTTTAGGTCTCTTCGCTCCATATTTAGAACGAGCTTGTCTTCTCTTAGCAACACCTGCTGTATCAAGTGTACCTCTGACAATATGGTAACGAGTACCAGGTAAATCCTTTACCCTACCACCTCTGATCAAAACAACACTATGCTCCTGAAGGTTGTGACCTTCACCTGGGATATAGCTAGTTACTTCGATTCCGTTAGAAAGACGAACTCTGGCAATTTTTCTAAGAGCTGAGTTAGGTTTCTTAGGGGTAGCTGTTCTAACTGCTGTACACACACCTCTTTTTTGTGGTGAAGATGTATCAGTAGATTTCTTATTTAAGGAGTTAAATCCTTTTTGTAACGCAGGAGCAGTTGATTTCTTCTCCATTGTCTTTCTACCTTTTCTTACTAATTGATTAAATGTAGGCATTAATTTTCACCTCCTGATTATTGTCTAAATTGTTTGGGTCGCGCTACATTTCATGTTTAAATGCATTTTAATGCACATAAATATTGACGCAATATAAAATCGCGCTTTTTGATTATACTGTAATTTTTAAATCTTGTCAAGGGTTAAAAATCAATTCAAAATATGCCAATTAAGCCATAAACCTATATATTATTCATATCTTTTTTATATCTGTTATTAATTCTACAGTCTGTAATTATTTCAAATAATATTCATATTTATTATTTGACAATATCTATTATTTCTTTACCCTTAACATTATTTAAAATTCAATATAAATATAGAACAATAATCAATATATATTTTTAGCAGTTTTATAATTTTTATGAATTATATAATTATCAAGATAATGTATTGACAATTTATTACTTCCTTTGTATAATACCAAAAACAACTTACATAAACTGGTAACCAACGATGCTTGCACAAAATACAACTTTAATTGTGTGAGCTCTTTTTTTACCCACGACATTCCATATATTTACATAATCATTTGAGTGTCTGGTTATAAAATTACACTTAGAGACATATGCATTTATAAACATTGGACTAAGTATACCAAAATTTAAAATAATAAGAGTAACAAGGGAGGAGATTATGAGTCAGAAAGAATTGTTAAAAATCCAAAATCTTAATACTTCATTTCGTATTAATGGCAGTTACTATGCTGCAGTTGATGGTGTTTCACTTAGTGTAAACGAAAATGAAGTATTTGCCATAGTTGGGGAATCAGGGTGTGGCAAAAGTGCTCTAGCATTATCTATTCTTAGTCTACATAATAAAGATTATACAAAAGTAGAAGGTAATATTTTATTCAAAAACACAGATTTATTGCAGTTAAATGTGGAGGAGTTAAATCAATTTCGCGGTAAAGATATTGGTATGATTTTTCAGGATCCTCTTACTGCCCTGAACCCTCTCATGAAAATTGGTGCCCAAATAGAGGAGTCTTTATCCTACCACACAACATTTGAAAAAAGTCAGAGAAAAAAACGTGCTATGGAACTTCTAAATGACGTTGGGATTATTGATCCTGGCCTAACCTATGATCAATTCCCCCATGAGTTATCAGGTGGAATGAGGCAACGTGCCATGATAGCAATTGCACTTGCTTGTAAACCTTCACTTGTAATAGCCGATGAACCAACTACTGCACTAGATGTAACCATACAAGCCCAGATATTAGATTTACTAAAAAAGCTTCAAAAGGAAATGAAAACCGGAATCATCCTTATCACTCACGATCTAGGTGTTGTTGCAGAAATGGCAGACAAAGTTGCTGTTATGTATGCGGGACAGATTGTTGAGTCAGGCACTGTTTCTGCAATTTTTAAAAACCCGCTCCATCCTTATACCCGCTCACTCTTAGCATCTATACCAGGTGCTGGTCTAAATGATAATAACAGACTTCATGTCATTGAAGGTATGGTTCCTTCCTTAATGAATATGAAGCGCCAGGGGTGCCGCTTTGCCCCTAGAGTTCCTTGGATAAAAGAAACAAGCCATGAAGCAAGTCCAAGGTATCATGAGGTTGAAAAAGGACATTTTGTATTATGTTCTTGTTATTTAGATTTTAAGATGAAGGGAAAAAGGAGGATTCATAGTGTCAATTCTTGAAGTGAATAACTTAAAGGTCTACTATCCCATTAGAGGCGGGATATTAGGAAGAGTTCAAAATTATGTTAAAGCTGTAGACGGTGTTTCTTTTAGAGTAGAAGAAGGAGAAACCCTAGGTCTTGTTGGTGAGTCTGGATCTGGAAAAAGCACAACCGGTAAAGCAATTATTGGCTTAGCGGAGGTATCCGGTGGTCAAATTCTTTATGATGGACAGGATATCACGAAATTAGTACATAAAAATCGATCTCCTTATCGCCAGGATGTTCAGATGATTTTTCAGGATACCTACTCTTCTTTAAACCCCAAAAAGAGAGTTCTTGATATTATAGCTGAACCACTAAGAAACTTTTTAAAACAAACTCCTTTAGAAGAACGCAAAAGTGTAGAGGAATTATTATCCATTGTTGGACTTACGCCTGATACTGCCTTAAAATATCCACATGAATTTTCTGGTGGTCAGCGCCAGAGACTTGGCATTGCACGAGCCATTGCTTTAAAACCCAGATTAAGTATCGCTGATGAACCTGTTTCCGCCCTAGACCTGTCTGTTCAGGCCCAGGTACTAAACTATATGAAGGATATCCAAGAACAGTTTAATTTAGCCTTTTTATTTATAAGCCATGACTTAGGCGTAGTGGAACACATGTGTAAAAACATTATCATTATGAATAAAGGCCGCTTTGTAGAAAAAGGTTCCAAAGAAAAGATATTTTCAAACCCACAGCACATATACACCAAACGTCTCATTGCTGCCATACCAAAAATAGACCCAGATAAACGTGCAGAATCAGAGCAGCTTCGAGAAGTTATTTCTACCGAGTATAACACCAAGTCCCATCTTTACTATGATAACAATCAACGTGTTTTTGATTTAAAGAAGCTAAGTGATGATCACTTTGTTGCTTTGCCATAGAAGGAGGGAGAGATTATGTGGAAAACAATATTACGAAGAATTTTAGTATTAATTCCTCAAGTATTTGTACTTAGCCTACTTGTATTTATACTAGCTAATTTTATGCCAGGTGATGCCTTAACAGGAAAAATAGACCCGAATACTTCACCTGCAAGATTAGAAGAGCTTAGACAAAAGTGGGGATTTTATGATCCCTGGTATGTTAAATACGGCAGATGGGCTTCAAATGCCTTACAAGGAGATTTGGGAGATAGTACTGCTTATAAAATGCCTGTTATGCAGTTAATTGGAGATCGTGCCTCTAACACCTTTTGGCTATCTCTTTTAACTTTCTTTATTACATATATCATTGCGATTACCTGCGGCATACTCTCTGGAAGATATCATGGTAAAGCCATAGACAGAGTCGTCACCTTTTATACCTTTTTAGCCCTGGCAATGCCTTCTATTGTATTAGGGGTTATTAATATTTATGTATTTTCAATAAAATTAGATATATTCCCTCTTGGAGGAACTGTTGCAACAGAGATTCCAAAAGGCACGATGCAATATGTATTTAGTAAAATACATCACATGTTACTTCCGGCGCTTACAGGAGGCGTACTTTATACCGTTGGTACCATTCAGTTTTTAAGAAATGAAATTATTGATTATAAAAATTCTGATTTTGTGGTTACAGCTCGTTCTAAAGGCGTACCTGAAAAGAAAATATACAGTCGCCACATATTAAGAAATGCTTTTTTGCCAATTGCCTCTCAACTTGGCTTTGATATTACATTTTTGATTGGTGGTTCCATATTTATAGAAAGAGTTTTCTCTTATCCTGGCATGGGGAACCTCTTTATTGAATCCATATTGCGAAGAGATTATTCTGTTGTAAATGCATTGATTATTTTGTTCGCAGTACTTACAGTCCTTGGAACCTTACTCTCTGATATTATAATGACAATTGTGGATCCAAGAATAAGGATAAAATAAGGAGGGAGCTAAAATGATAAAAGTAAAAAGTCAAAGTAAAAATATGCAAGAAGATGTAATTCTAAAACCACCTTCTTTTGGCAAAGTAGCATGGAAAGAGATTTCACACGATAAAGTAGCCCTAGTCTCCTTTTGTTTACTGGTGGTAATCTTTGTTACAGTTTTTATTGGTGCCACGTTTTTTAATCCAGAGGAAGCTGTAAAAGTTAATCTAAAGCTAATTAATAAACCACCTTCAAAGGATTATATTTTGGGGACAGACGCTTCGGGAAGAGATATGTTAACGCAGTTATTTTTAGGCGCTAGAAATTCCTTTTTAATCGCAATTAGCGTTACCTTACTATGTGGAATTATTGGTGTTTTAATCGGTTTAACTGCTGGGAGCTTTGCAGGTAAAGTTGATAATGTAATTATGCGTGTTATAGACTTTATCTCTATGCTTCCAAGGTTAATGATCATTATAGTTATTGTATCTATCATACCCAAGTACAATGTGTTTACCTTTGTAATGGTAATGACTCTCTTTGGCTGGGTGGGAGATGCTAGACTTACCAGAGCAAAAACTCTACAACAGAGTCGCCTTGACTATGTGCAGGCCTCTAAAACTTTAGGTACCAACAATATAGTTATTATGTTTAGAGAAGTTCTTCCCAATATAGGTTCTATCATTATTGTAAACCTTACCTTAACTTTGGCCTCTAATATGGGCCTGGAAACGGGTTTGACCTTTCTTGGATTTGGCTTACCATTTAATACACCAAGCCTTGGCACCTTAATCAGTTATGCCGCTAATCCAGACAATTTGCAAAGAAGATATTGGCAATGGTTACCTGCATCTATACTTATAGTAGTGATGATGCTTTGTATATATTTTGTTGGACAGGCAATCAAACGAGCAGCCGATGCCAAACAAAGGGTAGCATAATAAAAATATGAAAAGGAGAGAAAGTATGAAAAAGAAAAGTCTTTTGTCATTGCTATTGGTTTTATCCATGCTAGTGACACTATTTAGTGCTTGCAGTAAAAAAGATGAACCAGCAAACACCAATCAACCCACTGAAACCGCAACTACACCAACGGAGGCCGCAGAAACAACTGAGGCTGCCACCCCTACCCCTACACCTACCGAAGAAGCTGAATTATCAGCAATCGATCAGGTACGTGCACAATTTCCTAGTGTAGCAGTAAATGATGCAGCAAGTATACCAGGTGGCGTATTAAAAGTTGCCCTAACCACAGAATCTGCCTTTGCAGGTGTTATGAATCCTTGTTTCTATGAAGATAACTATGATGCACAATTATTACAATGGTTTACTGAAGGAATACTAAGCGCTGATGAGAACTTTGTTTATGATCAGGATGGTGCAGCTACATATGAATATGATGCCACTGCTAAGACTATGACCCTTAAAATGAAAGAGGGCGTCAAATGGCATGATGGGGAACCTGTAACCCTAGACGATCTTGTATATGCTTATGAAGTTATCTGTGACAAAGACTATGAAGGGATGCGTTATGACGAATCCTTTACGAATATAGTAGGAGCAGCTGAGTATCATGATGGTAATGCTGACACAATCTCAGGATTAACACTTTCTGATGATGAGATGACTTTGACTATTCAGTTTATTGACTTCTATCCTTCTATCCTAGTAGGTGGAATTTGGACTGCTCCTATTCCAAGACATTATTATGGAGATATTGCTGTAAAAGATATGGCAGCACATGAGAAATCTCGCCAAACTCCTATTGGCTTTGGTCCATTTAAAATTAAAAATATTGTGCCAGGCGAATCAATTGAGTTTGTAAGATTCGATGATTATTATCTTGGTACACCAAAACTAGATGGTGTAATTGTATCTGTTATCTCCGCTGAACTTGTTCCAGCTGCTATGGAGGAAGGTAAATTTGATATAGCTGCCTTTACTACACAGCAATACCCTGACTATAAAGAACCAACCCATTACTCCTACCTTGGTGAAATTCAGACAGTGTTTAGCTATACAGGTTTTAAACTTGGTAAATGGGATCAGGCTACGAACGCAAGTATATATGATCCTACTGCAAAAATGGCTAATGTAAATCTTCGTCAAGCAATTGGTTATGCTGTTGATAATGCAACCATAGCTGAACAGCTTTACAACGGTCTACGTTTCCTAGCTACTACTGTAATTACTCCAAGACATGCAAGTTATCAAAACAATGATATTGTTGGGTTTACTTATGATCCTGAAAAAGCAAATCAGTTATTAGACGAAGCTGGTTACTTAGATGTAGATGGTGATGGGTATAGAGAAGATCCTAATGGTCAGCCTTTCACAATTACCTGGGCTACTATGGACGGTGAAAATATGGATACCTATGCACAGTTTAAAATTCAAAACTGGGCAGATGTTGGATTAAAGGTAGAGTTATTTAATGGCCGTTTAACTGAATTTAATGCCTTCTATGAAGCCGTAGAAGCAGATGATCCTGCAATTGATATGTATGATGGTGCTTGGCAGACAGGTTTTGATCCAAATCCTTCTGGTTTATGGGGTCCTAACTCCTCCGCTAACTACACTAGATATACCAGTGATAGATTTACAGCCTTAATCAATGATATCTCCTCCGAAAAAGCTTGGGATAGTGATTTCTTATCCAGTAAATACCACGAATGGCAACAAGCTTTCTTTGAAGATGCACCTGCAATTCCAACTCTTTGGAGAATGGGTCTTGAAGCAGTTAACAGCCGTGTTAAAAATTATGAACTTACTTCTTTTGATATTAAGTTAACGGCTCATTTGATTGAATTAACCGCAGAAGAACCTGCTAAAAAATAAAAAATTATATTGGATAAGCTAAATGATATTATCTTAACTATAGAATAAAGAAAAACCTTTTATATTACAATTAACGCTGTAATATAAAAGGTTTTCATTATCTATTTATTCCTATTAACGTTTTTCATCTAAAAGAGTTTCTTCATCAAATTCTTCCTCTATGAATTCTTCCTCATCAAATTCATCCATCATTTCTTCTTCATCAAATTCATCAATTTCAATTCCATCGATGTCATCCATTGAAGATTCATTGTATTGGAAGTTTTCATAATCATCTTCATAGTCTTCAGAAATCAATAACTCTTCTACCATATCGCTGTCTAACTTAACAGAACGATATCTCTTCATACCAGTACCAGCTGGGATTAATTTACCGATAATTACGTTTTCTTTCAGACCGATTAATGGATCAATCTTACCGTTAATCGCTGCTTCTGTTAATACCTTAGTAGTTTCCTGGAAGGATGCTGCTGATAGGAAGGAGTTTGTTGCAAGGGAAGCTTTTGTAATACCAAGCATTACTTGCTTACCTTCTGCTAAAGTACCGCCTGCATTCTCAATTCTTTCATTTTCATCTTCAAAGTCTAAGATATCAATTAACTTACCAGGTAAGTATTCAGAATCACCGCTGTTTTCGATACGTATTTTCTTAAGCATCTGACGAACAATCACTTCAATATGCTTATCATTGATCTCAACACCTTGTAAACGGTAAACGCGTTGTACTTCCTGAATCATGTAATCTTGTACTGCACGAACACCTTTGATTTTTAGGATATCATGAGGATTTACACTACCTTCTGTTAATTCATCACCAGCTTCTAAGATATCTCCATCTAAAACTTTGATTCTAGAACCGTAAGGAATTAAGTAAGCCTTTGCTTCACCAGTTTCGTTGTTGGTAACAATAACTTCACGTTTTTTCTTTGTATCTTTAATTGTAACAATACCACCAAATTCAGCAATAATTGCAAGACCCTTAGGCTTTCTTGCCTCGAAAAGTTCTTCAACACGAGGAAGACCTTGGGTAATATCATCACCGGCAACACCACCTGTATGGAAGGTACGCATGGTAAGCTGTGTACCTGGTTCACCGATAGACTGAGCTGCTATAATACCTACTGCTTCACCAACCTGTACCGCTTCACCAGTAGCCATATTAGCACCGTAGCATTTTGCACAAACACCGATGTGTGATTTACAAGAAAGAATATTACGAATCTTTACTTTCGCGCTAAATCCTGCTTCAGCTATTTTCTTAGTTGCAACAATTCTTGCAGCACGTTTCGGTGTAATCATGTGATTTGCTTTTACAATCATTTCACCATTATCATCATAAAGTGATTCACAAGAATATCTTCCTGTAATTCTTTCTTCTAAGCTTTCAATCTCTTCACTTCCGTCAGCAAAGGCTTTAATCCACATACCAGGTGCTTCTTTGCCTTCACAGCAGTCAACTTCACGAATAATTAAATCCTGTGATACGTCAACAAGACGACGAGTTAAGTAACCTGAATCGGCTGTACGAAGAGCTGTATCGGAAAGACCTTTTCTCGCTCCATGGGCTGACATAAAGTATTCCAATACGTCAAGACCTTCACGGAAGTTAGATTTAATAGGAAGTTCCAATGTACGACCTGATGTATCCGCCATAAGTCCACGCATACCAGCAAGCTGTTTGATCTGCTTATCGGAACCACGGGCACCAGAGTCAGCCATCATATATATATTATTGTATTTATCAAGTCCAGTAAGAAGTGCTTCTGTTATGTTATCATCGGCAACCTTCCAAGTATCAATAACTGCTTTATGTCTTTCATCTTCTGTCATAAGACCACGACGATAGTTTTTCGCAATTTCCTCTACTCTTGCTTCTGCATCTGCAATAATAGTCTTTTTCTGAGGTGGTACTGTCATATCAGAAACGGATACAGTCATAGCCGCTCTTGTAGAATATTTATATCCTAACGTTTTAATGGCATCCAAAGTTTCTGCTGTTTTAGTTGCACCATGGGTATTGATACATTTTTCAAGAATCTTCTTTAACTGTTTTTTACCAGTATGGAAATCAATTTCTGGTACAAGGAAGTTATCTGGATTTGTTCTATCTACAAATCCTAAATCCTGGCTTATGATTTCATTAAAGAGAAAACGTCCTAAAGTTGATTCTACAGTTTTGGTAATCATTTCGCCTTCACTGTTTTTACCTGTTCTTCTTACTTTAATTCTTGCATGAAGTGTAATCGCAGCATTTTCATAAGCTAAGATTGCTTCATTTACACTCTTAAAGTAATGTCCTTCACCTAAATCACCAGGTTTGTGTAAGGTAAGGTAATAGATACCTAGGACCATATCCTGTGAAGGAACAGCTACTGGAGCACCATCAGAAGGTTTTAGTAAGTTGTTAGGCGAAAGCAGTAAGAAACGGCATTCTGCCTGTGCTTCTACAGAAAGAGGTAAATGCACCGCCATCTGGTCACCATCGAAATCGGCGTTAAACGCTGTACAAACAAGTGGATGTAGCTTGATCGCTTTACCTTCAACTAGTACAGGTTCAAATGCCTGAATACCAAGTCTATGAAGGGTAGGGGCACGGTTAAGCATAACTGGATGTTCTCTGATTACTTCTTCTAGTACATCCCATACTTCTGATTGAAGTCTCTCCACCATTTTTTTAGCTGATTTTATATTATGTGCAGTTCCTCTAGCAACTAATTCTTTCATTACAAATGGTTTAAATAATTCGATTGCCATTTCTTTTGGAAGACCACACTGATAGATTTTTAATTCAGGCCCTACTACGATAACGGAACGTCCGGAGTAGTCAACACGTTTACCAAGTAAGTTCTGACGGAAACGTCCTTGCTTACCTTTTAACATGTCAGAAAGAGATTTTAGAGCACGGTTACCAGGTCCTGTTACCGGTCTTCCTCTTCTACCATTATCAATTAAAGCATCTACTGCTTCTTGTAACATTCTCTTTTCGTTACGTACAATAATATCAGGTGCACCTAACTCAAGTAGTCTTTTCAGACGGTTGTTACGGTTAATAATTCTTCTATACAAATCATTCATATCAGAGGTAGCAAAACGTCCACCATCTAACTGAACCATAGGTCTTAAATCCGGAGGAATAACTGGAACTACTGATAAAATCATCCAGTCAGGTCTGTTACCAGATTCTCTGAAGGCTTCTACTACTTCAAGTCTTTTAATGATTCTCGCTCTTTTTTGTCCAGTAGAATCTTTTAAACCTTTTTTCAGATCTTTGGATTCACCTTCTAAGTCAATTGCCATTAATAATTCCTGAATTGCTTCAGCACCCATTCCAACACGGAATTTATTGCCGTATTTTTCATAGGCTTCTCTGAATTCTTTTTCATTTAAAACTTGTTTATATTGTAAATCCGTATTTCCTTTGTCCAATACAACATAAGATGCAAAGTATAATACTTTCTCTAAGGTTCTTGGAGACAAGTCTAAAATAAGACCCATACGGCTTGGTATTCCTTTAAAATACCAAATATGGGATACAGGAGCTGCAAGTTCAATATGTCCCATTCTTTCTCTTCGAACACTTGCTTTTGTAACTTCTACACCACATCTGTCACAAACTACACCTTTATATCTAATCTTTTTATATTTACCACAGTGGCACTCCCAATCTTTACTAGGTCCAAAGATCTTTTCGCAGAACAAACCATCTTTTTCTGGTTTGAGTGTCCTGTAGTTAATTGTTTCAGGTTTTTTTACTTCGCCTCTTGACCATTCCCTGATTTTTTCAGGAGAAGCTAGGCCAATCTTTATGGCATCATAAGTAATGTCTTGAACGCTTTCGTTATTTACTACTTCTGGCATCATCTGGCACTCCCTTTCATAGTAACGAACCCTCTAGAGTCCGCTTTTTATACCTCCCACTTAAGTGAGAGGTATTTTTATATTCTGGCTTTAGTCTTCGTAATCTTCGTCCATTTCAGCGAGTTCAACTGTGTCTTCCTCAAAGGAATCAAAGAAAGTTTCTTCTTCCTCTACAGATGTTTCACGATATCCAGCTTCACCATAATCTTCATCATATCTAAAGCCGTTATCTCCCTCGATTAATGGAGTCAAGTCTCCATCACCATAATCTATATTTTCTGTCATCTTAACTTCATTGCCTTGTTCATCTAGAACAATTACATCAAGAGCTAAGGACTGAAGTTCTTTTAAGAGTACCTTAAAGGATTCAGGTATACCAGGATCTGATATATTTTCACCTTTAATGATAGCTTCATAAGTCTTAACACGTCCTGTAACATCATCAGATTTTACAGTTAAAATTTCTTGTAGAGTATAAGCAGCACCATAAGCTTCAAGTGCCCAAACCTCCATCTCACCAAATCTCTGACCACCAAACTGTGCTTTACCACCAAGAGGCTGCTGTGTTACTAAGGAATAAGGACCAGTAGAACGCGCATGGATCTTATCATCAACCAAGTGGTGAAGTTTTAAGTAATGCATGAAGCCTACCGTTACAGCACCATCAAAATATTCTCCGGTTCTTCCGTCACGTAGTCTTACTTTACCGTCACGATTAATTGGTACACCCTTCCATTCGTCTCTATAAGCTTTATTGTTGTCCAGATAATCCAATAAGTCAGGATCTAGTGTGTCTTTATATTTATTTTCAAAATCATTCCAGTCTTCGTTTACATAGTCATTGGCAAGTTCTAATGTATCCATGATATCAAATTCGTTTGCACCATCAAATACAGGTGTAGCCACTTTAAATCCAAGGGCTTTTGCTGCAAGACTTAAGTGAATTTCAAGTACCTGACCTATGTTCATACGAGAAGGAACGCCTAGAGGATTTAATACAATGTCAAGAGGTCTTCCATTAGGTAAGAAAGGCATATCTTCTGCTGGTAATACGCGGGAAACAACACCCTTGTTACCATGACGACCAGCCATCTTATCTCCTACCTGGATTTTTCTCTTCTGTGCGATATAAACACGTACTGTCTGGTTAACACCAGGAGATAATTCATCACCGTTTTCTCTGGTAAATACTTTGGCATCAACGATAATACCATATTCACCATGAGGAACGCGAAGTGAAGTATCTCTTACTTCTCTGGCTTTTTCACCAAAGATTGCACGAAGTAATCGCTCTTCTGCTGTTAGTTCTGTCTCTCCCTTAGGAGTTACTTTACCAACTAAGATATCTCCTGCACGTACTTCTGCACCAATACGGATAATACCTCTTTCATCAAGATCTTTCAGTGCATCATCACCAACACCCGGAACATCTCTTGTGATTTCTTCAGGTCCAAGTTTTGTATCACGAGATTCTGCTTCATATTCTTCAATATGAACAGAAGTATATACATCTTCTTGTACCAAACGTTCACTTAGTAGTACCGCATCTTCGTAGTTATAACCTTCCCAGGTCATGAATCCGATCAACGGATTCTTACCAAGCGCTAACTCACCTTGTGAAGTAGAAGGGCCATCGGCTATAACCTGCCCTGCCTCAACTTTATCGCCTTTTACAACGATAGGTCTTTGGTTAGTACAAGTACCCTGGTTACTTCTTGTAAATTTTAATAATTTATATGCAGTTTTCGTACCATCATCATTTTTAATAATAATTTCTTTTGATGTGGATTTATCAACAACACCAGCTTTTTTGGATACTACACAAACACCAGAGTCAACTGCTGATTTTAATTCAATACCTGTTCCTACAACTGGCGCTTCTGTAATTAATAGAGGAACCGCCTGACGCTGCATGTTTGATCCCATTAGGGCACGGTTCGCATCGTCATTTTCAAGGAAAGGAATCATTGCTGTTGCTACAGAAAATACCATCTTAGGAGAAACATCCATTAAATCAATTCTTGACTTCTGGAATTCTAAGGTCTCTTCTCTAAAACGTCCAGATACATTGGTGTTCACAAAATATCCGTTATCATCTAAAGGCTCATTGGCCTGGGCAACAATATATTTATCTTCTTCATCTGCTGTTAAATAAACAACTTCATCAATTACTTTTGGATTTTTAGGATCTGCTTTATCTACCTTACGATAAGGCGCCTCAATAAATCCGTACTCATTAATTCTTGCATAAGAAGCCAAAGAGTTAATAAGACCGATGTTAGGTCCTTCCGGTGTTTCTACCGGACACATTCTGCCATAATGGGAATAGTGAACGTCACGAACCTCAAAGCCTGCACGATCACGGGACAAACCACCAGGTCCAAGTGCAGATAAACGTCTCTTATGAGTTAACTCACCAAGAGGATTGTGCTGATCCATAAACTGTGACAACTGAGAACTTCCAAAGAACTCTTTTACAGCTGCTGTAACTGGTTTGATATTGATTAAAGATTGAGGGCTAACTCCTTCTAAATCCTGTGTAGTCATTCTTTCTCTAACCACACGTTCCATTCTAGAAAGACCGATTCTGTATTGGTTTTGTAGCAACTCACCAACCGCTCTGATTCTTCTGTTTCCTAAATGGTCAATATCATCTGCATTACCGATTCCATATTCTAAATGTATATTATAGTTAATAGAGGCAATAATATCTTCCTTGGTAATATGTTTTGGTATCAGTTCACTGATGTTTTTCTTAATAGCGTTCTTAATGTCATCTATATTATGGAATTCATCCAAAATACTCTTAAGTACAGGATAATATACATCCTCAGTAACACCAAGTTCTTCTTTGTCTGCATCAACATAATAAGCCAAATCAACCATTTGATTTGTAAGAACTTTTACATTACGTTCTTCCGCTTGTACCATAATTGAGCGAACAGCAGAGTTTTGAATCTCTATTGCTAAAGCTTCTGTAATAGTAGTTCCTGCTTCTGCTAAGATTTCACCAGTCTCTTGATTGATAACATCTTCTGTTAGCACAAAACCAATTACTCTATTCTTAAGAGCAAGCTTTTTATTAAATTTAAATCTACCAACTTTAGCAAGATCGTATCTTCTTGGATCAAAGAACATACTATTAATTAATGATTCCGCACTTTCCACGGATAAAGGTTCACCGGGACGTAACTTTTTGTACAACTCAAGCAAACCATCCTGATAGTTATCAGATGGATCTTTTGTTATACTAGCAGTAATTTTTGGTTCTTCACCGAATAATTCCTGGATTTCAACATTACTTCCTATACCCAGCGCACGTATTAATACAGTAATAGGAACTTTTCTATTCCTATCCACACGTACATAAAACACATCGTTTGAATCTGTTTCATATTCTAACCATGCACCCCTATTTGGTATTACCGTTGAGGAATACAAAGTTTTTCCGATTTTATCGTGTCCAATTGCATAGTAGATACCGGGGGAACGTACTAATTGACTAACGATAACTCTTTCAGCGCCATTAATAACGAATGTTCCTGTTTCTGTCATTAATGGTAAATCGCCCATAAATATATCGTGTTCATTGATTTCATCGTTCTCTTTGTTGTGAAGTCTGACTTTTACTTTGAGTGGAGCTGCATAGGTTGCATCTCTTTCCTTACACTCTTCAATTGAATATTTTACATCATCTTCACACAGCACAAAATCTACAAACTCCAGACTTAAGTGTCCACTATAATCTTCTATGGGTGAGATGTCTTCAAATACTTCTTTCATTCCTTCATCCAAAAACCACTGATATGAGTTTTTTTGAACTTCAATAAGATTTGGCATCTCTAACACTTCTTTTTGCCTTGAGTAGCTCATTCTTACGCCGTTACCAACTTTGATTGGACGTATCCTGTTTTTATCCATTGACGTTTTCACCCCTTGATATTTTATTGAATATCCATTCCTATTCCGGATTATTTGTCATTTTCTATATTAAAGTAATTCTTCCGAAATATTCTTGAATAATTTTGTGAAAATACTTTTCATTTTCACGGAGATATGGTATAATAGATACTGTGAGTATACCATAGCACAATAGTGCATCTTTCATATTATCATAGCCTTTTCAAGATGTCAACATTTTTTTGTTGACTTTTTCTATTTTCTTGTTCTCAAAGAAAATTTTTCTTGTTCTCAAAGAAAATTTTTCCTCTTCCCAATTATATTTTCTTGTTTTTATTGATATTTCCTTATTTTTATAAAGAATTTTGATTCAAAGAAAATTCATATTGTTTTCAAAGATTTATCTTGTATTCAAAGAAAATTTTGTTAAAACTTTCCCTAAGTTAATTATATTCCCAGAATCATACAACTTATACCAGAAGTTCTAGGTTTTTTCATAAAATAATAAATTATATTCTCATATCACCTTTTTTATGTATAGGTTTTTAACTAAATTAAAAAAGTCTGTCCCAAAATTCTTTAGGACAGACCATATAGGCTATTAAAATTATTTAACTGTAACTTTAGCGCCTTCTGCTTCAAGCTTAGCTTTGATATCAGCAGCTTCGTCTTTAGAAGCAGCTTCTTTAAGAGTTTTAGGAGCTCCATCAACTAAGTCTTTTGCTTCTTTTAAGCCTAAGCCAGTGATTTCACGAACTACTTTGATAACTTTAACTTTGTTAGCACCAACATCAGTTAATTCTACATCAAATTCAGTTTTTTCTTCTTCAGCTGCACCTGCTGCTGGTCCTGCTACTACAACACCTGCTGCTGCGGATACACCAAATTCTTCTTCACATGCTTTTACTAAATCATTTAATTCTAATACTGTTAAGCCCTTAATAGCTTCGATAAATTCTTGAGTTGTCATTACTAAATACCTCCATTGAATATTTGTTTTATTAATTACGGTTTCTATTTACGCTACTTCCTCTTGCTTTTCTGCAATTTGCTTAAGCACACGAGCCAAGTTGGTAATAGGAGATTGTAAACTTCCAAGTAATTTGGAAATAAGTACTTCTCTTGATGGGATTGTTGCAATAACCTGAATGCCTTTTTCATCATAATAGGTTCCGTCAACAACACCTGCTTTGAATTCTAATTTAGGAGCAGTTTTCATTGCATCGTTTAAAATTCTTGCAGGAGATGTAGCATCTTCAAGACCAAAAGCTACAGCTGTAGGGCCTTCTAAATGTTTTGTAAGACTTTCATACTCAGTTCCTTCAAAAGCACGTTTTAATAAAGTGTTTTTGTAAACCTTGTAAACTACACCAGCTTCTCTTAACTGCTTACGAAGTTTAGTATCTTCTTCTACAGTAAGTCCACGGTAATCTACAGCAACAATTGCTTTAGAGTCTTGCACATATCCTTTGATTTCATCAACGATAGGTTGTTTTAATTCTACTTTAGCCATTCTAGTATACCTCCTTATAGATTTACATAAACTTATATGTTTCTGATACAAAGATCTAAAAACACATGGATTATGTTTATGACAATGATTGCAATCTGCTTTACTACAAGGATTTCTATATGAACTTATTACATTTCAATTTAGATTTGTAATTCATTCATAATTAAAAATCCCCTACTGCAAGGCAGTAAGGGACAAAATAAGTCTCAATAAGATACTTAATCCCTCGGTAGGCGTTTTCACCTTATGCCTTACGGCACCTACTGTCTTCGGCAGTTTTTGCATTAAAAGTATAACATTAATCTATTATGGTGTCAACCATAAAACAAAATTTCTTTTACTTTTCCAAATACAGCGTAAGCTTAGACTTTTCTATAATTGGATTAGTTCGCTAATTTAGCTGTGTTTAATTTCACACCAGGTCCCATTGTAGAAGCTAATGTAACACTTCTTAAATATTGACCCTTAGCAGCTGAAGGTTTTGCTTTATTGATTGCGCCAATGAGCGTATGGAAGTTGTCCGCTAATTGTTCTTCAGTAAATGAAGCTTTTCCCAACGGCACGTGGATAATATTAGTTTTATCTAATCTATATTCGATCTTACCTGCTTTGATATCAGCAACAGCTTTTGTTACATCCATAGTAACTGTACCAGCTTTAGGATTTGGCATTAAGCCCTTAGGTCCAAGTACACGTCCTAAACGACCTACAACACCCATCATGTCTGGAGTTGCTACGATTACATCGAAATCTAACCATCCATCATTTTGGATTCTAGGTACTAATTCTTCACCACCAACATGATCTGCTCCTGCAGCTAGTGCTTCGTTTAATTTATCGCCTTTTGCAAATACAAGAACTTTTACAGTTTTTCCAGTTCCGTGAGGTAATACTACCGCACCACGAACCTGTTGATCTGCGTGACGTCCATCAACACCAAGTCTGATGTGAGCTTCTACTGTTTCATCGAATTTAGCAACTGCTGATTTTTTAACTAAACCAATTGCTTCTGCTGCATCATAAAGATTTGCTCTGTCGATAAGCTTAGCAGCTTCTGCATATTTCTTTCCTCTTTTCATTTCATTAACCTCCTAGTGGTATTATCGGGAGTTTAAGCTATCGCCTTAAAACAGTGTATCACTACTTGATACCTTTCTGTCTTTACCCTCCCACATTTTTAAGTCTATTAGTCAACTACAGTGATTCCCATACTTCTTGCAGTTCCGGAAATCATGCTGATTGCTGTTTCAATGCTTGCAGCATTTAAGTCAGGCATTTTTAATTCAGCGATTTTTTGTACTTCTGCTTTCGTAATAGTAGCAACTTTAGTTTTGTTAGGTACTGCAGAACCGGATTTTAAATTGCAAGCTTTCTTTAAAAGAATTGCAGCCGGAGGAGTTTTTGTGATGAAGCTAAAGCTTCTATCTTGATATACTGTTATAACAACAGGGATAATCATTCCTTCTTGATCTGCTGTTCTTGCATTAAATTCTTTAGTAAACTGAACGATGTTAACACCGTGCTGACCTAGAGCTGGTCCAACTGGTGGAGCTGGTGTAGCCTTTGCAGCTGGTATTTGTAATTTAATATAACCTGTAACTTTCTTTGCCATTATAGCATACCTCCTGAATTTGTGGTTTTATCGGGATTGCCCTCCCACCATCTAGTTTCCTTACTATGCAACGGAAATTTTAGTATACTAGATGTTTTTGTTTACATTTTTCTGATATCCGTGAAACTAATTTCGACAGGAGTTTCACGTCCAAACATATCAACACTAATTGTGACGATCTGTTTATGGGTATTAATCTGTTTAATGATACCGGTAGTATTTTCCCACACACCAGAAATTACTTCTACCATATCACCGATTTCAAAATCAATAACAACATCTTCCTTCTTAATTCCCATGGATTTCATCTCCATTTCGGTTAAGGGGACTGGTTTGGAACCGGGACCGACGAAGCCGGTAACGCCTCTCGTATTACGAACTACGTACCAAGTATCATCATTCATTTCCATGTTAAGCAAAACATATCCAGGGAACATTTTCTTCTGAACTTTTTTCTTAACGCCGTTCTTTACTTCTATAACATCCTGAAGGGGAACGGATACCTCTAAGATTTGATCTTGAAGTTTTCTGTTTTCAATTGTTTTCTCAATGTTGGCTTTCACCTTATTCTCGTATCCTGAGTAGGTATGAACAACGTACCAATTCGTCTTTGACATATAATCACCTTATCCTATTTAATTATTAAATCAATACCATATTTCATTACTAAATCCAGTATCGAAATAATTACACCTAAGATAACTGAAATTACAATTACTGCCGCTGACTGCTTCGCTAGTGATTCTTTATCTGGCCAGACTATTTTTGAAAACTCAGCCTTTAAGCCTTTAAACCAACTTTTCTTTGGAGCTTTTTCTGTTGTATTAGCAGTTTCTCCCATGTTTTCACTTTCCTTTCTTAACAACACAAGTACTAGGGTATTATTTAGTAGACCCCGTGGCCTGTCTGTATAGAAGATTAGATATCATTATTTTGTTTCTTTGTGTGATGTGTGTGACTTACAGAACTTACAATATTTCTTTGTTTCCATTCTGTCAGGATGTGTTTTCTTTTCCTTTGTCATGTTATAATTTCTTTGTTTACACTCTGTACATGCCAATGTGATCTTTACGCGCACAACTTCCACCTCCGCTTAATTTTAAATTGAGTGATTAGAATCTTTTTGATTCATTCACGGGTTTTTAGGCATAAAAAAAAGACCTCTTCCATCGCCAGTCTAATATAACATACTTTGACATTCTCGTCAATATTTTTTTATTTAACTTTTTTAAATATAGATATGATTATACACTAAATTCTATCCAATTGCAAGTTGTTTTTAATGGCAGAGTGTCAATAAAAAGGTAACTCATATAACCTTCATCAAGTTAGTCTTATCCCGCTTTTAAAAGCGGGAGACATTCTTGATTAGGTTGTTTTTAAATCCTTAACAGTGCCGCCCTTCACCAGCATAACCTTAAGATAAATAGAATTTAAGGATGTAGTCATAGGACTTTCGATTAGGTTAATCAGTTGCTTGGCCGCCTCCTGGCCTATTCGATCGGTATCCTGCTTTACTGTGGTTAATTTCGGTTCTAGAGCCTGTGATATAGATATCCCATCATAACCTGCTATGGATATATCCTCTGGCACCTTTAGTCCAAGCTTTCTTGCACTATTCATAATACCCAGGGCAGCGTAATCATCTGGCGCGATAATACAGGTAGGAGGATTTGGCAGGGTTAATAATTCTTGCGCAACTTCTTCACAATATTTAGCATTGCGATAGATTCCCTCCACTATGTATTCTTCTGGTACATCTATATTGTTTTCTGCCATGACACCATGAAAACTTACCAATCGATTATGGGTTACAGATGATTTATTACCGTGGATATATGCTATTTTTTTATGGCCTCTGTCAATAATATATTGGGTTAGTTGTCTCATTCCATCTACATTGTCTGAGAGCACGCTAATCGCTTCATTAAACACATGATCAATGGTAACCACAGGATAAGAGCTATTCACTAGCTCAAGGACCTCTAAATCACTAAATTCAGCACACACGATGAACACGCCGTCAAAATTCCTAAACTTGCAGTTTTCTATATAGGACATCTTACGGTTTCCTATATTATGTTCAATAAAGGTAATGTCATATCCCTTCTTAGCAGCTTTTTCTTTAAACGCAGCTAAAATATGTGCAAAATACTCATTTCTTAATCCATGATTGGATAACGTCTGAAATAGCACCCCGATATTAAATGTTTTTTTCATTCGAATGGTCTTAGCATTTCCAGACAAGGAATAACCCATTTCACTAGCAACTTTTAGAATCAATTCTCTGGTTTCTTCACTAATATCTTGATATCCATTTAAAGCCTTACTGATTGTGGATACGGAGACTCCACATCTCTCAGAGAGTTCTTTCATTGTAGCCACTTGCAATTCCTCCTGTAAGTCAGTAATTTTTTATACATCTTTCATCTTTAACTGTATCTTTAATAAGGCTCCTCCTAGGATTCCTATTAATAATCCAGTTATTGTACCAGCCACTAAAAGTACGGGAAGGTAATATCCTAAACTTTTAGTCCGAAGAACAATGGCAGCTATAGCAATTTGTCCAATGTTATGGGAGATTCCTCCCGCTACACTAACACCAACCATACTAAATAGTTTCATCTTTTTACATATCACCATAACAACCCAGCTTAATAGACCTCCTGCAAGGCTATAGAGTAGACTTGCTAGATTTCCAAAGGTAAAGCCCACTAATATAATTCGTATACATGAAATAATAAATGATTCCTTTGTTCCCATTGCATAAAGGGCTGTAAGTACTACTATATTGGCAAACCCAAGTTTAACGCCTGGAATTCCAAGGTTGACTGGAAATAAAAATTCTATATAACTAAATACAAATGCTAAGGCAACAAATACCCCATAAAACGCTACATTTTTAGCTGTAGTTCTTTTCATTTATAATCCTTTCCATATAAAGTATATTTAGATGCAAAACCTGGCATATCTGTCACTAACCTAAATTCATAAACTAGAAATAGATGCATCTATACTTTACAGTGTGTAAATACTTAAAAAGAGGCCATTGTATCCTAAGCCTAATTCACTCTTTTAAAGGAGTATATTAGTGCTATTATACAACAGCCCCTCATATAAGCTCGTAAGTATATTATGCTTTATATAAGTTAAAATATCAAGTTCTTTTTACCTTTATCCATTAGGCGCTGATTGTAGTTTTCACTTCATCAGATCTAATGACTTTAGTTGGGCATTTCACTGCACACTTACCACAGTTGGTACATTTACTGTAATCAATTTTAGCAAGGTTATTTTCCACTTTAATTGCATCATATTCACATACTTTAACGCACATCATGCAACCAATGCAACCAATGTCACACCCTGCTTTTACATCTTTACCTTTATCATTCGAGTTACATCTTACAAAGTGAGCTGTATCATATGGCACAAGTTCAATCAGGCGACTTGGACATTCTTTAATACAAAGACCGCAAGAAGTACATTTTTCTTTATCCACAAGAGCAACACCGTCCACTACATGGATTGCATCAAATTGACACACCTTTACACAGGAACCAAATCCCGTACAGCCATATCCACATTGTTTTGGACCTTTACCTGGTGCATAAGCTGCCTTTTTACAATCTTGTATTCCATAATAATTATATTTTACTTTTGTTTTGTCGCAAGAACCTGCACATTTGACAAATGCTACTTTTTTATCATTTTCTACGGCATCTGCCCCCATTACTTTTGCAATATCAGCTCTTGCAGCGCTACTAGCAACAGGACAGGCATTGGCAGGTGCTTCCCCTTTGGCTATTGCTTGAGCAAGGGCATCACATCCTGCAAAACCACAGGCTCCACAGTTATTACCAGGTAGTAAGTCTCTTACCTCCTGCTCTTTCTCATCAACTGGAACCTCTAATTTTTTTGCTGCAATACCTAAAAAGATACCGATTATAATACCAATTACACCCACTAA
>JBKEAO010000078.1:0-33836 GCA_047972335.1 Anaerocolumna sp.
AGTTTTAGGAATGGTGACAGCGTTTGTTGTTTCTATACTTGCAATTAAATTCTTAATGGGATATATTAAAAAACATGATTTTAAAGCTTTTGGTATATATCGTATCGTCCTTGGTATTATTGTTATCATTTATTTTGCCATTGCATATTGGATCTGATAAAAAATAATTTAACCTGTTACATAAAGAGAAATATATATTTTTTGCGAGGTAAGCAATGAGATATGTATTTCTTTTTTATGTCTGTAATTTCTTGCATTGATATTTTATATTAAATAAATTAAGTGGATTAAACTGACAATCATGATGTATTATTAATTTTAAAATCCATAACAAAGCCTTGCAGTCAAAAATATCATTAGAAATTCAAATAAAAAACAAAACTTTGCAGTTAAAAATATCTTGACAAATCTTTTCATAAAGTATATCCTATGCTTACAGACACCCCACGGGGGTATGGTAAGGAGGAAAAATATGAATCAAAAATATAATGTGACTGGAATGACATGTTCTGCTTGTTCTGCATCTGTAGAAAAGAGCGTTAAGAAAATTTCAGGTGTTCATGCAGTCATAGTAAATTTATTAGGTAACAGTATGACTGTAGAGTATGACAGTGAAGTTACTAGTGATACAGAAATTATTTCCAATGTTGAGAACGCTGGTTATCATGCTAGTGTGTTTGAAAAGGGCGAGGGTAAAACTACGCAGACAAAAGATAATAAAGTAGAGGAAGAATTAAAGGAGATGAAATTTAGAATCATTGTATCTTTTATCTTTTTAATTCCACTTTTGTATGTAGCTATGGGACATATGTTTAAATTTCCATTGCCTGAATTTCTTCATGGTACAAAGAATGCCATAACTTTTGCATTTACTCAATTTTTATTGGTGCTTCCAATTACTTATGTGAACCGTAAGTATTTTCAGGTTGGTTTTAAAACATTGTTTAAAAGGCATCCGAACATGGATTCTCTGATTGCTATCGGATCAGGTGCGGCAATCGTATATGGTATCTTTGCTATTTATAAGATAGGATATGGTCTTGGCCACGACAATATGGACATGGTTATGGCCTATTCCATGGATTTATATTTTGAATCTGCAGCTACTATTTTAGCTTTAATTACATTAGGAAAATATTTAGAAGCAAGATCTAAGGGTAAAACTTCTGAAGCCATTACAAAATTAATGGACTTGGCACCTAAGACTGCTACAGTAGTTAGAAATGGAAACGAGACTGAGATACCTCTAGAAGAAGTAATGATTGATGACATTGTTGTTGTTAAGCCCGGTCAGAGTATTCCAGTAGATGGAATTATCATAGAAGGTAGTTCAGCAGTTGATCAATCTGCCTTAACTGGTGAAAGTATTCCAGTTGAAAAGAATGTTGGAGATAAGGTAATTGGTGCAACTATAAATAAAAATGGTTATTTTAAGTTTAAAGCTCAAAAAGTAGGTGATGATACTACTTTGGCGCAGATTATACAATTAGTAGAAGACGCTAATTCCTCTAAGGCCCCCATTGCAAAACTTGCTAATCAAATCAGTGGTATTTTTGTTCCAGTAGTTATTGTGATTGCTATAACTGCTACACTCATATGGTTACTGTCTGGTGCTAGTTTTGAATTTGCACTATCAATTGGTATAGCAGTTCTGGTTATTTCCTGCCCTTGTGCTTTAGGTCTTGCAACACCGGTTGCAATTATGGTTGGAACTGGTAAAGGTGCCACCAACGGTATTTTGATTAAATCAGCAGAAGCCCTAGAAATAGCACATAAGGTAAGAACTGTGATTCTTGATAAAACAGGGACAATTACAGAAGGAAAACCTAAAGTTACAGATATTTATACAGCAAATGGAGTAAAGGAAAATGATTTGTTAAAAATTGCTGCTTCAATTGAAAAACCTTCTGAACATCCATTGGCTGAAGCCATTCTTGAAAAAGCGAAGGAGGAAAATATTGAACTTACTGAGGTTAGAGAATTCAGGGCGGTTTCTGGAAGAGGAATTATAGCAACAATTGACAATATTACTTATTATGCAGGAAATAGTGCTCTTATGAAGGAGAACGGACTTCACATTGACGAGATGATAAAGAAATCTGATATCTATGCAGAAGATGGAAAGACACCCTTATTTTTTGCCAGAGAAGGAACAATCCTTGGAATTATTGCGGTAGCAGATGTTGTGAAGCCTACCAGTAAAAAGGCTATTGATGAATTTAAAGCCATGGGAATAGATGTAGTTATGTTGACTGGTGATAACGCCAAAACTGCAGAAGCCATTAGAAGACAATTAGGCATTGAAAGGGTTGTTGCAGAAGTACTTCCTCAGGACAAAGAAAGTGAAGTTAGAAGAATACAAGAATCTGGCAGGAAAGTAGCAATGATTGGTGATGGAATTAATGATGCACCAGCACTAGCAAGAGCAGATGTAGGAATAGCCATTGGAGCTGGAACCGATATAGCCATGGAATCGGCAGACATCGTATTAATGAAAAGTGACTTGTTAGATGGAGTAACAGCTATCCAATTAAGCAAAGCTACTATTAAAAATATTAAAGAAAACCTTTTCTGGGCATTCATTTATAATACCATTGGTATTCCCCTGGCAGCAGGTGTTCTCTACAGTGTACTGGACTGGAAATTAAATCCTATGTTTGCTGCAGCGGCCATGAGTTTGAGTTCAGTTTGTGTTGTTTCGAATGCTTTAAGATTAAAACTATTTAAAGTCAAGTATAGAAGCTCATAATGAGTAACTTTTCTAACTTTTGACAGAGTATTTACACATATGATATAATTGGCTGATATAAAAATTAAGGTACGAATATACATGAAATAAATATATGCAGATATACATGAAATAAATATATTGTGTGAAATGACATTTTGAAATAGAATGTAACATGAGATGAAACATATAAAAAAGAAAGGTTTGAATAAATAAGATGAAGAAAATCATTAAAATTGATGGCATGTCCTGTGGACATTGTCAAGCAAAAGTTGAAAAGGCTTTAAATGCAATGAATGGAGTAGAGGCCAAAGTAGATTTAAAGAAAAAATCTGCAACAGTTACTATGACATCTGAGATTAACGAGGATGTGTTTAGAAATGCTATCACTGAAGCTGGTTTTGTATTTGTTTCAATAGAAGAAAAAAAGGGCTTATTTGGGAGATGACTCTCGTCTAAGGATCTGTATAGGAGTATGAAATGAAAGCTGATAAAACAAAAACCACTCGTCTATTAAAGACAGCTAGAGGGCAGTTGGACGGATTGATAAAGATGGTAGAAGAAGATAGATATTGCATTGATATTTCCAATCAATTAATGGCTACTCAGGCGATATTACAGAAAGTGAATAATGAAGTTATCAAGGCTCATTTATCATGCTGTGTAAAAGATAGTTTTGTGCAAGGAAATGAAGAGGAAAAAATTGATGAAATTCTAAAATTGTTAGAAAAACTTATGAAAAAATAGTAGTCAAAAAGATAGTAGTAAAAAATAGTAGAATAGTAGCAAAAAAATATGGTATTTCTAATAAGATAATAAAAGCCACCATTTAATATGAGAATAGGTAAAAGAACATTCTCATATAATAGGTGGTTTTTTTATTTGCATATTTTAGTCTAAGCTAAGTTTTTAGATATATTTAATAAATATGCGTGCATGAATCTTAAAATAAAGACAAATTATAATAAGAATAGTATGAAAATATTCTTTCTTTTTTCTTAATTTTTTAATTTATACTTTTATTTATACTATCAATTGTGATATAATTGTTTGGATTCAGACAGAATGATAAAAAAATCACAGATATGAATATATTGAGGTTTCTGATACGAAGACATGGGAATATTGTAAAGTAGGAGCGATAAGATGAATAATAATAATTTGGAGAAAGGCGTTAAATCAACGGGACAATCATCTAAGGATAATTTGAATGGATGGGAACAATACTCGAGTGGTCTTGACACTAAAATAAATGATTTTAATGATACAGATGACTTTTTAGATGAGATTAATTTATCATTGGCAAAGCAAATTAGCACTGAAATGGAGGATACTGTTACGGGTAAAATAGAAGATAAGAATAAAAAAAGTTATAAAGGGCTTAAAATATTTGCAGTTTCCTTTTCAACCTTTATGCTACTATTATTAGTACTAGTATTTACTCCTGCCGGAAAAAAGCTAGTGTTTAGTATTGCTGGGGGATATATCTATGGCAAATTAGATACACAAGCAAAACAAAGTGATGAAACAGTGGATGATGATACTGATGTTGTAGTTGAAAAACCGGTCAAAGTGAATGAACATATTGTTAATATATTATTATTAGGTGTTGAAGAAATTGGTGGTGGATCAAACACAGACTTAATGATGATTGCCACTATGGATACCAAGAAAAACACAATGAAGTTAACCTCAGTTATGAGAGATTTATACGTAGAGATTCCTGGCTATAGTAATAATAGGCTAAATTCTGCATTTGCAAAAGGTGGAATTGATTTGCTATATGACACATTTGAGGAAAATTTTGATGTAGACTTAGATGGATATGTTTTGGTGAATTTCGATGCTTTTGAAAAGGTAGTAGATTTGGTCGGTGGCGTTGAGGTTACTTTAACAAAAACCGAAGCGAATTACTTAAATACAACCAATTATATTTCCAATCCAGCTTATAGAAATGTAGTTGAAGGTACCCAAACCATGAATGGTAATCAAGCCCTAGGATATTGCAGAGTTCGTAAAGTATCAACAGGTACAGAAAATAATGACTTTGGTAGGACCCAGAGACAAAGAGCTGTTTTGAATTCCATATTTGAAAAAGCTAAGTCAAAGAATATACTACAATTAGGTCTTTTAATGAATGATATATTAAATGAAGTAAATATCGAAACAGATATTACACAATCTGAATTTAATCAGTATTTAGAAGAAGCAGCTAGTTTAAATGTAAAGAATCTAGAACAATTTAGAATCCCATCTGATGGCAATTATATGAGTCAAAAAGTTCAAATGGGCCAATATATGCAGGATGTTTTAGCACCGACTGATTGGGATGATATGAGAGAAGAATTACATGATTTTATTTATGGTGCTGAGGAAACAACACAAATCACAATCACGCCAGAGCCAACAACTGGGCAATAAAAATACAAATATAAATACAAATACAAAATTTCGATTTTATCTTTAAAGTAAATTATTAAATTGATATATGATTGTCGTTTATAGAAGTAACATGTGGATGAATCCAGTGTTACTTCTATCTTTTATTTACAGTTGTTATGTAGCATAAAACGTAACTATTAAGCCTTATCATACTATGCGTCACGAAAAAGTCCCTATGTAGTACGCTGATGAATTAAGAGATATCTATATTTATTTGGCGGCCTTACCTTCCTGCGGTATGTTCTTTGTAGAGCCTCAGAGGACCTTCCTCACAATTTTCTGTCCTTTTACTGAGTCTCTAGACGAACATAAACAACCTTGTCAGACGGTCTCGCCAAGCTAAATATAGATATCTCTTAATTCTTTTATACTTTACCTAGGACTTTTGAGTGACTTACATATTCGAGGCTGAATAGCTAGAATTAAATAAAAGGTTAATAATTTATAACTTGATTTTTTATCGAGGATGATTAATAATGGAAATATTAATTTAAGGTTAATTTACATAGATTATTTCATAAATAATCAAATATTGATGAAGTAATTACCTAAGTGTATAAGATATGAAGGGAGAATAACATGAAGATTGGATTTATTGGACTGGGAAATATGGCGGCAGCTATGATTGGCGGTATATTAAAAAAGGGAGTCTTAACGACAGAGGATATCATAGGAGCTGATGTTTTTAAGGCAGCTGTTGAAAAAACGCAAAGCACTTTTCATATTAGAATAGCAGATAATAATCAAGCAGTAATACAAGAGTCCCAAGTTATTATATTGTCTGTAAAACCACAATTTTATGAAACTGTGATTCATGAAATCAAGGACTACATGACAGAGGACAAAATTATAATAACGATTGCACCGGGTAAGACCCTTGCTTGGCTTTCTGATAAATTTCAGAAACCAACCAAATTAGTCCGTTGTATGCCTAACACACCCGCTTTGATTTTGGAAGGTAGTACAGGAGTGTGTCATAATAACTTAATAAATGAGAAGGAAATAGGCGAGGTTATAGCACTTTTAAATAGTTTTAGTAAAGCAATTTTAGTACCAGAAAACCAAATGGATGTTGTTGTTGGTATTAGTGGAAGTTCGCCAGCTTATGTTTTTATGTTTATTGAAGCAATGGCAGATCAAGCTGTGGCAGAGGGGATGCCAAGAAATCTTGCGTATGAATTTGCGGCGCAGGCGGTGCTTGGTAGTGCCAAAATGGTATTAGATCTTAAGAAACATCCGGGAGAATTAAAAGATATGGTGTGTTCACCTGGTGGTACAACGATTCAAGCAGTTAAAATGTTAGAGGAAAAAGGATTTAGGGGAGCAGTCATGGATGCAGTTGAGGCATGTATCCATAAATCAAGGAGTATGTAACAATATAAGAAGTATATAACAATATAAGAAGTATGCAACAATATAAGAAGCATGTAACAATATAAGAAGTATGTAACAATATAAGAAGTATGTAACAATATAAGAAGTATGCAACAATATAAGAAGCATGTAATAATAAAAAGTATGATGGTGTAAAAAATATGTGTTTTGATAATAGATGCCACTTTCTGGTGAGAATTAGTGGTAGTGTAAAATAGTTTGTGTCTATGGAAATATATGGCTCCTTTTGGGTAAGAATTAGTGTATGAAATTCTTATTCAAAAGGAGTATTTTTATGGCAATAGCAAAGGAACAAATTCAACAGATTATCTCAGAAAACGACTTATCAAATATTGCTGATGTATATGCTTTTCTGAAAGAAGGCTTCAAGGATATCCTACAAGAACTAATGGAAGCAGAAATGGATTCAACTCTGGGCTACGAGAAAAATCAAAAAGGCGAAATAGAAACTACCAATAAGAGAAATGGTTATTCAACAAAAACTTTAAAAAGCCAGTATGGTGAATTTCCTATTGATATACCACGGGATCGAAACGGTGAATTCGAGCCTAAACTAATTCCCAAATACCAAAAAGACATCTCTGGCATAGAAGAAAAAGTAATCTCCCTTTATGCAAGGGGTATGAGCACCAGAGATATTCATGATCAGTTGCAGGATTTATATGGTATTGAGTTATCAGCAGAAATGGTCAGTAAAATCACGGATAAGATATTACCTGAAATTAAAGAATGGCAGTCTCGTCCTCTAAATACTGTCTATCCATTTGTTTTTATGGACTGTATTCACTATAAAGTGAGGGAGGATGGAAGGATATTAAGCAGGGCTGCTTATGTGGTGATGGGAGTCACAATAGAGGGCTATAAAGATATTCTGAGTATTACTGTTGGTGCAAATGAAACATCCAAGTTTTGGCTTGGGATGCTGAATGATTTGAAAAATCGAGGAGTAAAAGATGTTTTGTTCTTCTGTGTAGATGGGTTACCTGGCTTCAAAGAAGCGATTCAAGCTGTATTTCCAAGTGCTCAAATTCAGCGTTGTGTAATCCACATGCTACGCAATTCATTTAAATACGTAAATTATAATGACCTAAAGAAATTTTCAGCAGACTTTAAAAATGTATACAATGCATCTACCGAATCACTTGCTCTTGCTGAGCTTGAATCTATAAAAGATAAATGGGGGAAAAAGTATCCTTATGCAATCAGCAACTGGGAACATAATTGGGAGGACGTAAGCAGTTTCTTTCAGTTTTCAAATGAGATAAGAAAAATTATGTACACAACTAATATTATAGAAGGCTTAAATCGTCAGTATCGAAAAGTGACAAAGACAAAGAGTGTATTTCCAAGTGATACATCATTAGAAAAAATGTTGTATCTGGCATCTAGGAACATTATAAAAAAATGGACGCAACGCTACCGTGGGTGGGATCAGGTATTAGGTCAACTGATTATATTGTATGATGAACGAATAACTCAATATTTATAAAAAAACGAGAGTGGTACTCCATTCCCGGATGAGCCACTCTCGTTTTAATTCTTATTCCTTCGACATTAATAGTATTAACAAGAAAACCCCTTTCTATTCCTGAGACCGGGTTTGGGCAGAGCCCAAAAAAGAAAATACTATTGAGGTTAAATTTGTGATGCAAAAAAACATAACCATTGATTAAATATTCATAATCTGGCAATAATATTATTAGAAAGTATATTCGACATAATATTAGCCAATTAATTAATTTTTGAATTATACATATCTAGTTCTATTTAGAAGGAGTTTCCTTTAATTAGACACAGAAAAATTTACACCCTCGAATTAGTTATGAATACTCTCATCTGAAAGGCGGTTTTTATATGGCTAGTTTCTTTTGGTGGAAGGTAGAAATTAGTTACAGATCATCCAGGCTTTTTTATTGTTGTTCCAATTCCTAATTTGGAAGTTACTAACGGTTTATAACTTTTGGAAAAACCAAAGATTATAAACCATAAGTAACTTCACAAATTCATTATAGTCACAACTATAATCTTATTCATTAAGAATTAATTTTATAATTTGGATTTAAGGAATTCATCATTTAGAGCAATCACTTGAACCATCGCACTCTTTCCAGGTGCTCCTATGATATTACGTTTCTCTACACATGTTGTTAGGCTAATTGCTTCATAAATATCTTCTTCAAAGACAGGACTAATCGCTTTATATTCTTCTAAAGATATTTCGTCTAAGGAGATATTGTTCTCTATACAATATAGAACAAGTTGTCCGATTATACCATGAGCATCACGAAAAGCTACCCCGTGATTTACGAGATAATCAGCAGCATCTGTTGCATTGGTAAAACCAGCTTTTGCACTAGTTGCCATATTTTCTGATTGGAACTTCATGGAGGTAAGCATCCCTGTGAATAATTTTAAACATCCTTTTACCGTGTCAAATGCATCAAAGGAGAGTTCTTTATCTTCTTGCATATCTTTATTATAAGCTAAAGGAAGTCCTTTCATTGTGGTTAAAAGTGAAGTTAAGGCACCATAAACTCGTCCAGTTTTACCACGAATAAGCTCTGCAATATCAGGATTCTTCTTTTGGGGCATAATGCTGCTACCAGTAGAATAGGTATCGTCTAGTTCTACAAATCGATATTCATTTGAATTCCAAATAATGATTTCTTCACAAAAACGGCTTAAGTGCATCATGATAATAGATAAAGCACTAAGATATTCTATGAGATAATCTCGATCTGATACAGAATCCATACTATTTAAAGTGGGTCCATTAAAGTTTAATAGTGCAGAGGTATATTCCCGATCCAATGGGTAAGTGGTACCTGCAAGAGCACCAGCTCCAAGTGGACAGTAATTCATACGTTCATATATATCACATAAACGCTGATAATCCCTTTTAAACATTTCAAAATAGGCGCCAACATGATGGGACAAAGTAGTCGGTTGTGCTTTTTGAAGGTGAGTAAACCCAGGCATATAGGTGTCTAGATTATCTTTCATAGTTTGATTCAAGCAAGATAGCAAATCAATTAATAATTCTTTTGTATGAACAATCTCATTTCTTGTATAAAGCTTCATGTCTAATGCTACCTGATCATTACGGCTTCTTCCGGTGTGTAATTTTTTACCAGCATCACCAATTCTCTCTATTAATGTAGCTTCCACAAAACTATGGATATCCTCCTGTGCTTCATCTAACTGAAGCTCACCAGCTATCATGTCATCTTTTATATTGTTAAGACCTTGAATAATTGTTTCTTTTTCCTCTACTGTTAATATACCTTGTTTAGCTAGCATAGTAACATGGGCAATGCTGCCCTCTATATCTTCCTTAAAAAATTTCTGATCAAAGGATAGGGATGCATTAAAATTGTGAACTAGTTGATCGGTTTCTTTTGTAAAGCGTCCGCCCCATAACTTCATAGTGGTACCTCATTTCTAAGTTTTTTAGTAATAATAGAGTAATTATACAATAAAATATATATTTATACAATAATAAAAACAAAAAAGTATAAAGATAAAGTACAAAGATAGCTTAGCAAGGTAAAGTATAAAGACAGCTTAGCGAGGTAAAGTACAAAGATAAAGTACAAAGATAAGGTATAAAGATAAAATATTAAGTTAGAGTACAAAGATAGATTGCTTGGATATAGATAAAGATATAGTTCTACCACGTGTATATCTTGAGGATAAGTACGAAGTAGAACTATAGTAAGTGTAGACCTAAATGAAAAAAGTGTAAACAAGTATGATAAAGTTAAGTTTCTGTGGATTAAATAGAATCTAGTTGGTAAAGCTTCGTATATTTATCAGTGAGATATGCAACATAATAATCTGCATTTAATTCTTCACCCATCATTTGGGTTAAAAGTTCAGAAGTATTTTTGGTTGCTCCATACTTATGAATATGCTCGCTTAAATAATCTTTAATTGGGATTATATTACCTTCTAATAGATACTTTGTGACAGGGAGGGCCTCCATCATATGATGGTATATCTGCGCTGCGACAGCACTACCAATTGCATAGGATGGGAAATAGCCAAAACTTCCACCGGCCCAGTGAATATCTTGCAAAATTCCTTCGGCATCATTTTCTGGTTCAACGCCTAAATATTCTTTATATTTTTGGTTCCAAATGGAGGGCAGTTCTTCTACGGTCACTTCATCATTAAAAATCATTTTTTCAATTTCATATCGTATTATAATATGAAGAGAATAGGTTAATTCATCTGCCTCAGTTCGTATCAAAGAAGGTTTTGCTTTGTTGATACCTTCTAAAAAGTGAGAAAGATTGATATCTTTTAACTGGTCTTTAAATAGGTCTTGAAGTTTAGGATAAATTGGAGTCCAAAAAGCTTCACTTCTGCCTAACATATTTTCATAGAAGCGGGATTGGGATTCGTGTACACCCATAGAACTACCACCACCTACTGGAGTTTGTGTAATAGAATCATCGATATTCATTTCGTAAATGCCATGACCACATTCGTGAATAACTGAAAATATGGAGCTTTCTAAGTTGTTTTCATGAATGTGTGTTGTAATTCTTACATCATGGTTGTGGAGATTAATTGTAAAAGGATGGGCACTTTCTGCTAATACACCTCTTTTAAAGTCAAAACCAACATATTCACTAATAAAACGAGAGAACTCTCTTTGTTTATCCTCGTCATAACTTAGATAATTATAAGACTTATCGATTTCTCTTTGGGTAGAGATTTTTTTTAATAATGGAATGATATTAGATTTTACCTTATCAAAAAAGATATCTAATTTTTCAATTGTAAAGCCTTCTTCAAAGTCATCTAAAAGAATGTCGTATAGATGTTGTCCTTCTTTTCTTCGGTAGCTAGCAAATTTCTTTTGGTAATGAATGATTTCATTCAGTGTTGGAGCATAATCAGAAAAGGAATTATTTCGTTTGGCTTTTGACCAGATGCCAGCAGCCTTGGCGGTTAATTCCTTATAACTGGTGTATTCAGCTACTGGTATTTTCTCCATCTGTTCATAGGTTCTGTTTAAATTGCTGACAATGGATTTTTCCTGATCGGTAAGTTCTTGTTGCATTTCTTCTTTAGATAGTTCTTCTAAAAGTAGTTTTACCTCATTGTTTATTAAGGCGTTAAAATATTCTCCAGAAATAATGCCAATGGTTTTAGAGGTATATTCTATGGATTCTTCAGGTGCTAAAGTTTCAGAATCCCATTCAAATAGTGTTAAGGCTTCTCGAAAAGCCATAGCTTTTTTGATATATTTCATTAATTGGTTATAGGTTTGATTCATAAATCTATTCCTTTCCTCATTATATGATTTGTCTATTAGGATGCCATATTTACTAGTGCCTTAGTATGGTACTACAAAATAGTTCTTTTGTGAAAGTATAACGTAGTTTAATCATACTTGCAAGGCTGGATAAATTGAAAGTTATGTTTAATTAAATTCATTTATTTGATACAAATAAAAAATATATATCATATAATGAGAATTGTTATCAATAAGAATTAAAAATTTAACCATGTTTTCTACACTTTTATAAATTTATATGCTATAATAAAGCCACAAATATTTATATGAAAAAATAATCAAAATATATTTACAATCAATAATCAAAATATATTTACAATCAATAATCTAAACTATATTTATAAATAAAAATCTAAAGTATATTTACGAATAAAAATCTAAATAGTTAGGTATTTATACTTGATTATATCATATAAATAGGTGAAAAGAAGATATGAAAACTGTTGAGAAACCATAATTTACTTATTTCGTTTTTAGTATCCAAATGAAAGGATGTATACATCTCATTTGTTTGTTTATAATAGTAAAGGAATTGTAATAAATTATTATGAAATATGGGATACTTAAGATAAGGACGGGTTTATCAGTTTAGTATATTATGAAAAAGGAGATTACCAGGATGAAAAATTTAGCAATTGAAAAAGTAGTAGGTAGAGAAATCCTTGATTCAAGGGGTAATCCTACTGTAGAAGTAGAAGTAGTATTAGCAGATGGAAGTATTGGTGTTGCAGCGGTTCCTTCAGGTGCATCTACTGGTGCATTTGAAGCGGTAGAACTTAGAGATGGTGATAAGAAAAGATACTTAGGTACTGGTGTATTAAAAGCGGTTAATAATGTAAATACCTTAATTGCAGATGCAATTATTGGGATGAATGCACTCAATCAAGTGGAAATTGATCATAAGATGATTACAGTAGATGGTACTGAAAATAAAGGTAAACTTGGAGCGAATGCTATCTTAGGTGCATCTTTAGCCGTAGCAAAAGCAGCAGCAGAATCTCTAAAGTTGCCTTTATATCAATATATTGGCGGCGTAAATGCAAAGGTTCTTCCAGTACCTATGATGAACATTATCAATGGTGGTAAGCATGCAGATTCAAGTTTAAATACACAGGAATTTATGATTATGCCAGTGGGTGCAACTAAGTTTTCTGAAGCACTTGAATGGAGTACAACAGTTTTCCATACACTTAAAAAGCTACTAAAAAATGATGGTTATGTAACAGCAGTTGGTGATGAAGGTGGATTTGCTCCTAAGTTTTCAAGTGATGAACAGGCTCTTGACTACATTGTAAAAGCAATTAAAGAAGCAGGATTTGAACCAGGTAAAGATTTCTATATTGCAATGGATGTTGCCTCTACAGAAATGTATGAAGAAGCAAAGAAGGCAGGAAGAGAAGGAGAATACCTATTCTGGAAATCTGGAGAATATAAAACTGTGGATACTATGGTTGATTATCTAGAAGACTTATGCAATCGCTATCCAATTATATCTATTGAAGATGGTCTTTCTGAAGAAGACTTTAGTGGCTGGAAGAAGTTAACTGAAAGACTAGGAGATCGCGTACAATTAGTTGGTGATGATTTGTTTGTTACAAATACTAAGAGAATTAAGATGGGTATGGATGATGGAATATCTAACTCCGTATTAATTAAATTTAATCAAATTGGTACACTTACAGAAACATTAGAAGCCATTGAAATGGCTAAGAATAATAGATGGACAGCAATTGTATCTCATAGATCTGGTGAAACAGAAGATGTTACACTTGCAGATATTGCTGTAGCAACTAATGCAGGACAGATAAAGACTGGTGCTCCTTCAAGAAGTGACCGTGTTGCGAAATATAATAGACTTTTAAGAATTGAACAACAATTAGGCGATGTTGCTGTATATCCAGGTATGGAAGCTTTTAAAATTAAAAAGTAATTAAAAAACAACTGCAATAAATGGATGACACTCAATATATAAAATAGTGAGATTAACCATTTATTGCAGTTGTTTTAATTGGAATTTACTAAAAAAGTTTCGTTGATAAAGTATGTACTATATTTTATAATGTTTCCACTGATAAGTTTATGACTCTCTCTTGGGCATAAATTAATATCCATTTTATAAGGAAATAGATCATACATGACAAAGTTTTTCATGTTATGATCATGAAAAGGTGCTTTATCTCTTTTTTGTCTTAGTTCATTGGCGTCCACTTGGTATCACCTCGCTTTGGTATATTAGTTATGATAACTTCTTATAATAATATGTTAAACGATACTAAAGAGAAAATCAATGTCAAATTATATCTATTATAACAATAAAAAAAGATAATTAAATCAAAGTTAATAAGTAGATATAATATATTATTTTGATATTAAGTAGACATAGAAAGTAATGTATATGTTGTTAAACTAAACAGCATTATATTAACAAACAAAACGGGTATCATACAATGAACTAACTATCAATTCTGGTGCTAAACGTGAATAGTAAGACATAGAAAAATAATAAGTTTAAATCTCTGTCAAATCAAGCAGGAATACTATAAATAATATAATAATTAACTATTGACAATAATACTCTTTTGTAATATTATAAAACTTGTACAGAGAAGTATATGAGGGATATACTTCTCTTTTAATTAAAGGAGGAGAAATAATGAGAAAACACAAATTGTTAGCTGGATTGCTCGTAGTAGCAATGTCAGTGACTATGTTAGCAGCTTGCGGAAGCAAAGACACTGCTGAAACACCAGACACCAACACTGAGGTTACTGGTGAACCTACACAAGAAGCTACTGATCCTACAGATCTAGGCGCATATCCTGGAACTGCTGAAGATGGTGCTATCACTGTAAATATTGCATCTGAACCACCTCAATTATTTACAGTAACTACAACTGATACAACTTCCTTTTCTGTAATTCGTCACATGATTGAAAATCTTGTTATGTTAGATGAAAATGACCAGGTTGTACCAGGTGTCGCTAAAGATTGGACTGTTAGTGAAGATCAGTTAACTTACACATTTAACTTAAGAGAAGGCATGACATGGTCTAACGGTGAACCTGTTACAGCTCATGACTTCGTATTTGCTTGGCAATCCCTTTTAACACCTTCTTTCGCTGCTGACTATGCATACTTTGGATATATATTCAAAAATGGTCAAGCTTTCAATGAAGGTACAGCAACTGCTGAAGAACTTGGTGTAAAAGCAGTTTCTGATTATGTACTTGAAGTTACTTTAGAAAATCCTACATCTTACTTCCTTGGCACTTTAGCATTTGGTGTATTTGCTCCTTTGAATGAAAAAGCTTACAATGAATTTGGCGATGCTTATGGTACAGATGCAGATAAAATCGTAACTAACGGACCTTTCAAGTTAACTTCTTGGGAACATGAAAACAATTTAGTTCTTGAAAAGAATCCTGATTACTATGAAGCTGACAAAATCAACCTTAACAAAATCACTATGGTTATGATTAACGATACCAACGCAGCATTAAATGCATTTAAAGCTGGTGAAGTTGACGTAATCGGTGTTAATGGTGATCAATCTGCATTAATGAAGAGCGAAGGCTATCCTGTTTATACTTATGATGATGGTTCTTGCTTCTACCTTGAATACAACACAACAGATCAATACTTAGCTAATCAGAATTTACGTACAGCATTAACTTATGCAGTTGACAAACAAGCATTCGTTGATAGTATTGTAAAAAATAACTCTAAAGCAGCTTTATCCTTTACACCTCCAACAATTAAGACATTTGATGGTAGCTCTTTCTCTGAAAAAGTTGGACAGTTAGTTCCTACACTTGATGCAGAAAAGGCAAAAGAATATTATGCAAAAGCTTTAGAAGAACTTGGAACTGATAAAGTTGAACTTACAATGATTTGTGATGATACTGATACAGCTGTACTTAATGCAGCGTTTGTACAGGAACAATTAAGAGTAAATCTTGGTCTTGAAATCACAATTGAATCCATGCCTTTCAAATCAAGACTTGAAAGAATGTCTAACAAAGACTTCTCAATCGTATTTGCTGGTTGGGGTCCTGACTACAACGATCCTATGACATACCTTGATATGTTTGAAACTGGTAATGGTAACAACCATACTGGTTATACTAATGCAGCTTATGATGAATTATTAGACAAAGTTCGTACAGAGTTAGACCCTGCAACTCGTGAAGGATATTTAGAAGAACTTGAAAAAACATTAATGACTGATCTACCAATCGGACCAGTATACTGGAGATCTAGAGATTACCTTACAAGCGGAAAGATCGCTTCTGGTGTTCTTAGAACTGCATTCCAGGATATGAATTATCGTTATGTTACTTTAAAATAATTTATCAATAAATAATTAGTAATTATAAAACAATGATAGTGCGGGCTGTTTCACACAACCCGCACTTGAATTGTGTTAAAATTAATTTTTTGGAAGTTATTGTATGCAATGTATTATTTTGTCTTATATAAGAATTGCCTTCCTATAGTACTTTAATAATTGCTAAAGCAATATAGGATATCAATTCTTTATAAGAACTAGAGATTGCTTATGTGAAAAGCGTAATACTATTAAAAATTTTAGAAAGGGGGACTGCAAATGGCTAAGTATATAGGAAAAAGATTATTATATGCATTTTTAACATTGATGGTCTTGGTAGCGCTCACATTTTTTATGATGCGTTTATTACCAGGTGACCCATTTATAGGTGAGAAGGCAGTTCCAGAAACAACTTTAAAAGCGTTAAATGAAAAATATGGACTTGATAAACCAATGCTAGTGCAGTTTACTATGTATGTTACAAATATTTTTAAGGGTGATTTAGGATTATCCATGTACTACAATCGTCCAGTAACTGATGTTATTTTTAAAGCCTTTCCTTATTCCTTGGATTTAGGATTAAGATCCCTATTGTTTGCATCTATAATGGGTGTACTATTAGGAATTGTTGCAGCCGTTAAAAGAGGAACGAAATGGGATACAGCAGCTATGTTACTTGCAGTTATCGGTGTATCTGTACCAAGTTTTATCATTGGTGCTTTATTACAGTACTTCTTAGGCTTGAAACTCTTTGAAGCAACAGGCATTAAATTTTTCCCGATTACTGGTTGGAATACATTCTCTAGTAAAATTTTACCATCTTTTGCTTTGAGTTTTAGTACATTAGCAACCATATCAAGACTGATGAGAACGAGTATGCTTGATACATTAGGACAAGATTATATTAAGACAGCTAAGTCCAAAGGGTTATCCCAGAAAAAGATTATCTGGAGACATGCTGTTCGTAATGCAATTATGCCAGTAATTACAGTACTTGGACCTATTACAGCTGCAGTTTTAACTGGTGCGTTTGTAGTTGAAAATATCTTCTCTGTACCTGGTATGGGTAAATTCTTTGTTATTAGTATTCAAAACAGAGATTATACTATGATTTCAGGGCTTACTTTATTCTATGGATCATTTTTAATTATAGCGAATTTAATAGTTGACTTACTATATGGATTTATAGATCCACGTGTTAAGCTGGTAGAAGGGAAGGAGTAAAAAATGGGAATGATTGAAAAAAGCCGTTTTGAATGGGTTGGACCCGACGTCCTTGATAGCGAAGGTATAAAAAGACCTAGTACCAGCTTCTGGAAAGATGCCATGAAAAGGCTCTTTAGAAATAAAGCTGCTGTTTTTTGTTTGATATTAATTGGATTAATCGCAATATGTGCAATTGTTATACCATGGGTTTCCCCTTATAAAATAAGTGAACAACATCTAACCCATACAAATGTTGGTATGGGATTTAAAGATCCAGTAGATGGACATATGCATATATTTGGTACAGATACTTTAGGACGTGATATTTTTACAAGAATCTGGTCAGGTGCTAGAACTTCTTTATTCATATCCTTTACTGCTGTATTTATTAATGTTATTGTTGGTATTATTTATGGTGGTATTTCTGGTTATGTTGGTGGTATGACAGATAATATCATGATGAGAATTATTGAAATCATCAATGGTATTCCTTACTTAATCATTGTTATCTTATTAATGATGATACTTCCACCAGGTGTTATGACCATAGTTATTGCTTATGCTGCCGTTGGTTGGACAGGTATGGCAAGACTAGTACGTGGTCAGATCATGAGTTTAAAACAACAGGATTATGTGGTTGCGGCTAAAGTTATGGGTGCAAGTTCCAGCCGTATTATATTTAAGCATTTAATACCTAACGCATTAAGTGTTATTATTGTAAATATTACATTGGCGATTCCTAGTGCAATCTTTACAGAAGCTTTCTTAAGCTTTATCGGTCTTGGTGTACCAGTACCTCATGCAAGTTGGGGAACATTAGCCAATGAGGGTATTAGAGTATTCCAGATGTACCCTTCCCAGATGATTCTTCCAGCTATATTTATCAGTGTTACTATGTTATCCTTTAACTTATTAGGGGATGGTTTACGTGATGCATTTGATCCAAAATTAAGGAGGTAATGGGATGAACAAAGTATTACAGGTTAAGGATTTAAATGTATCCTTTGATACCTATGCAGGTGAAGTTAAGGCTGTTCGTGGCGTTACTTTTGATGTTCACGAAGGCGAAGTTCTTGCAATCGTAGGTGAAAGTGGTTGTGGTAAGAGTGTTACTGCCCAAACGATTATGAAGTTAAACCCTATGCCTCCAGCAAGAATTGCAAAAGGTGATATTATATTAGGCAAACATGATATAGTAAAAGCTACTGAAAAAGACATGATGAAAATAAGAGGTAAGGAAGTAAGTATGATCTTCCAGGATCCTATGACATGTCTTAACCCTACTATGCAGGTTGGTAAACAACTTACAGAAGCAATTCGTCATCATCAGAATTTATCTAAAGAAGAAGCGGATGCTGAAGCAATCAAATTACTTGAGACTGTAAATATTCCTAATGCGCAACAAAGAGCGAAACAATATCCTCATCAATTTTCAGGCGGTATGAGACAAAGAGTTATGATAGCAATGGCTCTTTCAAGCTCTCCCAAACTGCTGATTGCCGATGAACCTACAACAGCTCTTGATGTTACAATTCAGGCTCAGATTATGGATTTATTATTAGAAATTAAGAATAAAACAAATACTGCAATTATATTGATTACCCATGACTTAGGTGTTGTTGCAAGTGTGGCAGATCGAGTAGCAGTAATGTATGCTGGTAAGATAGTAGAAACTGGTACAGCAAAAGAAATCTTTTATCAACCCTCACATCCATATACAAAAGCTCTCCTAAGGAGTCTACCTGATACGGATATGAGCCCGGATGAAAGATTGGTATCCATTCCCGGAACGCCTCCAGATCTTATCAGACCTCCTGTAGGTTGTGGCTTTGCAAGTAGGTGTACAAATTGTATGAAGCTTTGCAAGACTGACTATCCAGAAGAATTTACGATTGAAGGTAATCATTATGCAGCATGTTGGCTACATCATGAAGACTGTCCAGTAGAACTTAAGGAGGTGAAGTAAATGTCAGACAAAAAGTTAGTGGTGCTAGATGATATCAGTAAGTACTTTAGAGTTACAGAAGGAACACTAAAGGCAGTAGACCATATTACCTTAGATATTATGAAGGGTGAAACGCTTGGTTTAGTTGGAGAGTCAGGTTGTGGAAAGTCTACTCTTGGCAAAGTGGTTATGGGAATTTATGCCCCTACACACGGTGAACTTACTTATCATGGTAAAGAAACACTTAAATTAAACAAGAAAACATTCTTTGCTTATTCAAAAATGGCTCAGATTATATTTCAGGATCCATACTCCTCTTTGGACCCTAGAATGACAGTAGGTTCCATTATTGAAGAAGGAATGATTATCCATAAAATGTACGATAAAAAGAGACGCCAGGAAAGAGTGTATGAATTACTTGAACTAGTAGGTCTTAACAGAGAACATGCAAATCGTTTCCCGCACGAATTCTCAGGTGGTCAACGTCAGCGTATTGGTATTGCAAGAGCACTTGCAATTGAACCAGAGTTTATTGTTTGTGATGAACCAATTTCTGCACTAGATGTTTCCATTCAATCACAGATTATTAACTTACTACATGACTTACAAGAAAAATTGGATTTAACTTTCCTCTTTATCGCTCATGATTTAAATATTGTAAAATATATTAGTAATCGAATTGCAGTAATGTACTTGGGTAATATCGTGGAACTTGCTACGAGTGAAGAGCTATATAAGAACACCCTTCACCCATACTCAAAAGCATTATTATCAGCAGTTCCTATACCTGATCCTGATAAAGAAGCATTAAAACAGAGACAGATTTTATCTGGTGATGTACCTAGCCCGATTAATATACCAAAAGGTTGTAATTTTGCTGGTAGATGCCCTATGGCTACAGATATTTGTAGAAATGAAAAACCTGTTTTTAGAGAAGTTGAAAAGGGACATTTTGTTTCTTGTCATCTTGTGAAGTAATACTTTAATGAATAAGACTGCCGTACAATTCGGATATGTATTCATATCCATATTGTATGTCAGTCTTTTTCAAACAGATTGATTTGTTGAAGATGAGTAAAAGAACCTTACTGTAATTTACTTGTTTCCTTTTTGCAGTTCAACAATAACAATAGGAAGAAAAGCAAATACAACAACGAGTGACCACTGTGCTGCATTTAGAGGTACTACTTTAAAAATTGTAGCTAAGGGGCGTATGGATATGACAATCACTTGTAAAAAAGCACATATGACAAAAGAAATAAGTAATTTTACATTGGTAAAGAGTCCTATTCTTGCTAAAGAATGTTCACTTCTCATATTAAAAGAATGAAAGAGTTGGGAAAGACTTAATACTGCAAAGGCCATGGTTCTGCCAATGTAGGGGTCTATTGCACTTGCTATTTCCCGTACACTATTACCAATCATAAGGTCTGTTGGTACACTTTTAGCATCATAGAATTTAACGCCTAATATAAACGCTAATAATGAAAGCCCGCCAATTAAAACGCCTTCTATAATAATTTTAACAATTAATCCGTCTGCAAACATTCCTTTTGTTGGAGGTATGGGTTTTTTCTTCATAATATCTTTGGCTGCTGGTTCCACACCCAGAGAAATAGCTGGTAAGGAATCAGTAACTAAGTTAACCCATAGAAGTTGAACAGCTAACAGGGGAGATGGAAGCCCCATTAGTATTGCAATAAAAATGGTTATGATCTCTCCAATATTACAAGAAAGAAGAAAATGTATTGCTTTTTTTATATTATCGTAAATACCTCTGCCTTCTTTGACAGCGGCTACAATCGTTGCAAAATTATCATCGGTTAGTATCATATCAGCGGCATTTTTTGCTACATCGGTACCTGTAATGCCCATAGCACAACCAATGTCGGCGGCTTTTAAGGCAGGTGCATCATTTACACCATCACCTGTCATGGCAACCACTTCTCCTCTTGCCTGAAAAGCTTTTACAATACGAACTTTGTGTTCAGGTGATACACGAGCAAATACTCTATATTTGGGTATTCTTTCAATGAGTTCTTCCTGAGATATGACAGATAGTTCAGCACCAGTCATAGCAAGATCAGAGCTAGACATAATTCCTAGTTCCTTTGCAATTGCACTTGCAGTAGTAATGTGATCACCAGTAATCATAACCGGCTTAATTCCAGCTAACTGACAGGTTGCTACTGCATCATAAACTTCTGGTCTTGGGGGATCAATCATACCGATAAGGCCCACTAAAGTTAGGCCACTTTCAATATCAGCACACATAGCTTCCTGTGATTTGTATTGGGATAGTTTTAGCTTTAAGGCAGCTTCAGAAGAGTAGTCTTTGTATGCAACACCGATAACTCTGAGTGCTTTTTCAGTCATGCCTTGATTTAGTTTTTGTATTTGGTTTGTGATAGCCCTAGACATAGGATCTTGCTTTGATTTATGCTGGTAATGGGTACATCTGCTTATTAAAACATCAAAAGCTCCTTTTGTAATGCATCGAATGGTTCCATCGCTACATTTATGTATGGTAGACATTAGTTTTCTATTAGAATCAAAAGGGATTTCATGGATTCTTGGATTTATTAAATCAAGTTTTGGTTTATTGATATTAATATGATATGCAGCCATTACTAGGGCATTTTCAGTAGGCTCTCCCGTGGTTGTTACGGAGGATTTTTTTCCACTTTTTATAACCTGAAGAATAGAATCATTACATAATGTGGCTAGAGTTAATAAAAATTCACTTTCCACACATTGTGTAGGTAGTTTACCTAAACAGGAGCTAAGTTCTGTTACAGTCATTTTATTTTGGGTTAGGGTACCGGTTTTATCGGAGCAGATAACTGTGGCGCTGCCCAAGGTCTCAACGGCTGGCAGTTTTCTAATCACTGCATTTTTCTTTGCCATTCGTTGTACACCAAGTGAGAGCATAATGGTAACAATGGCAGGTAAACCCTCTGGTATGGCAGCTACTGCAAGACTTACAGAGGTCATGAACATATCAAATACTGGCATGCTCTTTAGAATACCTAAGATAAAGATAAAGATACAAATAAATAATGCGGCTATTCCTAGTACTTTACCTGTTGCAGCCAATCTTTTCTGCAATGGTGTCATTGGAGTTTCATCCTCCATGATGAGCTTTGCAATATGGCCCACTTCTGTAGACATGCCTGTCGCAGTAACGATTGCAGTACCTCTGCCATAGGTAACGATACCTGTGGACATAACCATATTATGTCGATCTGCAAGTAAGGTATCCCCAGTCAGAATAGAATCAGAATATTTTTCAACTGGGTGTGATTCACCTGTTAAGGAGGCCTCATCAATTTTTAAGTTAACAGAGGATAGTAATCTTGCATCTGCTGGTACATACTGTCCAGTTTCTAGATGAATTATATCTCCTGGAACCAATTCTTTTGCATCGATTTGAATGAGTAGGCCATCTCTCATAACCAAAGCAGTAGGTGCAGACATTTTCTGTAATGCCTCTAGGGATTTTTCTGCTTTACTTTCTTGTAGAACACCAAGAATAGCATTTAAAGTAATGATGAATAATATGATGATGGGATCTACAAAGTCCAATTCTCCGTGAAGTAAAGATACTAAAAAAGATACAAGAGCTGCCCCTATTAAGGTTATTATCATAAAGTCCTTGAATTGACTAAAAAAGCGTATGAGAATATTCTTTTTCTTTTTTGCCTCTAATTGATTTGGTCCATATTTTTTTAATCTTTTTGTGGCTTCTTTTTTGGAAAGACCATGGGAAGGGATACAGTCTAATTGTTTAGCTGTTTCCTCTTTTGAAATATTATGCCAGTTTACCATTGCAACCTCTTTTCATAACATATATTTTATAGATTTAATAGGTAGTACAGAAGTATTAACATTAGAATAGTCTTGTCATCAGAGTATTCCTAGTAAGTATGTCTAGCTAATTATATGAATAGAGATGAAAAACCATTCATGAAGAACTTAAAGTTTCAAGGATAAGTGAGAAAACGTATCGTAACTATTTAGCCATATCATACTATGCGTCACTAAAAAGTCCCTATTTCGTGTGCTGATGAATTAAGAGTTATCTATATTTATTTGGCGGATTTACCTTCCTACGGTATGTTCTTTGTAGAGCCTCATAGGACCTTCATCACAATATTCAGTCCTTCTTGAGTCTCTAGCCAGCCGAACATAAACAACCTAGTCAGACTGTCTCGCCAAGCTAGATACAGATATCTCTTAATTCTTCTATACTTTATCTAGGACTTTTTTGTGAATTACGTAATTTGAGGCTGAATAGTACCAATGTACCTGTTGAAAAGAAGATATGACATTTACATTGTATGAAATTAATATATAATTATTAGAATATAAGTGTGAAGTAAAGATATGAAAGCATGAAACCATGAAAGCATGAAACCATGAAAGCATGAAAGCATGAAAGTATGAAACCATGAAACCATGAAACCATGAAAGCATGAAAGCATGAAAGCATGAAAGCATGAAACCATGAAAGCATGAAAGTATGAAACCATGAAAGCATGAAAATATAAACATAAAAAATGAAAAGATGATAAAAAATGAAATTGAAATAAATGAAACAAGAGAGGAAGCCGCAAATAAATTTTACTTGTGGCAGTATCAATAAAAACATTGATACTTAGGTAATGAAATGACGAAAAATTTAACACATGATATGACCATAGGAAATCCAACAAGTTTATTACTAAAGTTTTCTGTTCCTATGCTTATTGGAAACTTATTTCAGCAATTATATAACATGGCAGATGCAGTGGTAGTGGGGAATTATGTTGGAAAAGATGCCTTAGCAGCAGTAGGAACCACAGGACCTATCACATTTTTTATTTTTGCTTTGGCTTTAGGATTATCTGCTGGTATATCTATAATTATATCTCAATATTTCGGTGCAAAAGATGAAGAAAACGTAAAAAAGGGATTTGCAACAGCTGCTTATACCGTAATTGGTGCATGTATTATAATGGGTGTCCTAGGCTTTCTATTTAGTAGACAACTTTTACAACTTTTGAACACGCCTGAAAATATTATAGATCAATCTATCACTTATTTAAGGATTACAAGCCTTGGTATTGTATTTATTGGAGCTTATAATGGTATGGCGTCAATTTTACGAGCATTGGGTGATTCCTTGTCGCCTCTATATTTTTTAATTGTAGCATGTTTAATGAATATAGTGTTAGACCTGATTTTTGTCATATATTTTAATATGGGAGTAGCTGGCGTTGCTTATGCTACAATTACTTCACAGTTTGTAGCGGCCATTGGATGTATCATATATTCAATAAAAAAAGTTAAGATTTTGAATATGCCATTAAAACAATTTGTTCCTGATAAAGAAATATTTAAGAAATGTATAAGACTTGGAATTCCTGTAGCAATTCAAAATTCCTTTGTTTCTTTGTCTACAATGGCACTGCAATCAGTAATCAACGGATATGGAGAGACCATTATGGCGGCTGCAACAGCAGCGTCAAGAGTTGAACAATTAATATTACAGCCTGGTATGTCAATTGGTGCGGCTGTTGCAGCCTATACAGGACAAAATATTGGAGCAGGAAAAATTGAGCGAGTAAAACAAGGTTTTAAATCTTCTTCTAAAATTATTATTATATTTAGTTTGATTATGCTTCCCATGATTTACTTTGGCGGAGGTTTTATTATGGACTTATTTACATCTACTGATGATCTGGATGTGATGGAAATTGGGATTCAGGCACTTAGAGTTCCTTGCTTTTTTTATTCCTTTGTTGGTATGATTTTTGTTACAAGGAATGTACTTAGTGGAGCTGGTGACGTTAAGATTCCAATGGTTATGGGATTGACAGAGGTAGTGTGCCGTGTCCTTTTTGCAAATATATTATCCTCAGTGATTGGTTTTCATGGTATATGGTGGGCAACAGGGTTAACTTGGCTATTAACATCTATTGTGGGAATAATAAGATATCTCTCTGGAAAGTGGAAAAATAAATCAATTATTTCGATGAATCCTTAATTTGATTTATTAGTTGTTATGAATATGACGGATTTAGTTACATTATAGCTATGATTAACACAAGCTATCTATTTTAAGATTTTGCAATAATATGATATTTTTATGTAATATTATGACATGCTTTGGTAATGAGATTCATAATACTGAAATAACTTTGACATAAATGTAACACATTCTTCCAGTAAGGTTACTTTACCTGAAGAAATGGTATAGTATCTCAGGTAAATAAAAGCAAGGAGTTTTAAATGTTATTTAAAAAAGCAAATTTTAAAGTGCTTATTCTCCTTTGTCTGGTATTAACGATAATTGGAAGTATGATTTTTACTAATAAATCATCAGCCAAAACAGAAATACCATATTATATAAAGGTGAATAAGCAGCAGAATTGTGTTACCATTTACGAAAAAGATAAAAATGGAAAATATACAGTACCTGTTAAATCCATGGTATGTTCAGTTGGTGTAGCAACGCCAATAGGAGTTTTTAAAACACCTATAAAATACCGCTGGAAATTATTAATGGGAGATGTTTGGGGACAATATTCTACTCGTATTGTTGGTGGAATCCTATTTCATTCCGTTTGGTATTATAAGTTGGATGCATCCACCTTATCAGCGACTCAATATAATAAATTGGGTACAACAGCCTCTCATGGATGTGTGAGATTAACAGTGGCAGATGCAAAATGGATCTATGATAATTGTCCCATTGGCACTACTGTTGAAATTTATAACAGCAAGGATCCTGGACCACTTGGTAAGCCTGAAGCAGTGAAACTACCTGCAGGTACTGGATGGGACCCAACAGATCCAAGTACTTCAAATCCATTTCTTAAAAAAACACCAAGCATTACTGGTGTTGCAGACAAATCGATTGCTTGGGGCTCAAAAATTGATTTGTTAAAAGGTGCGAAAGCGAAATCAACTATGGGAGTTGATATCACCAAAGATATTGTAGTAAAGGGTAATGTAAATATTTATAAGTCGGGTGTATATCAAGTCAAATATTCTGTAACGGATTTGTTAGGTAAAACAACCTCTAAGACAATCTCTCTTACAGTAAAAAAGACAACAAAAAACCCCGTAATCAAAGGGGTAACAGATAAAGTTGTAGGAACAGACACCGTGATAGATAGAGCCTTTGCGCTAAAAGGAGTGACAGCTTATCTTTCAAGTAAGAAACTGTCCTCTACTGATATAAAGGTTACCATTGAAAAGCCTACAGAGGATCAATACACCATAACGTATTATATCAAAGCACCCAATAAGAAGAGTACCACAGTTACCTCTACAGTATCTATAGATACAACACCACCTAAAATGACAGGAATTTATTTTAAAGAGTTGACAAAAGATCAATTTATAGCAGGCAAAGAAGAGATTATGAAACTTGCCTTACAAGGTTTAGAGGTTACGGATGATTATTCTAAACTTACATCAAAAGATGTTATAGTTGGAGTAGAACCGATTAATGATTATGCTTATCAAATCACCTATGAGGTTAGTGATGAAGTTGGTAACTCTTTGAAGGAATCCGTGCAATTTGCTTATTTTAAAGATGTAAGAATTGAAGGTGTACTTCATGTGTACGACATACCATATGGTACGCTAATAGATGAAACATTTGTAAAACGAGGTATATTAGCAGCCAATGGGGAGAATGAAGATTACACAGACAGAATTTTAGTTGATATTACATCTTCAGATAGTAAGCATTATCTGGTAACGTATTCGGTTCAGAATGGAGATGGTAGTATGGTTTCCTTAACCTGTAATTTTGTAATGAGTGATGAAGTGAATGAAACCAATGAGGAAGAAATGGTAGATCAAACGGTGAATCATACATCTGAATAATTTACGAGATAGTAATGAAAAGATAAAAAATAAAAACAAAATGCCTTATATCATGGAAGATATGGGCATTTTGTGTTTAAATCTATATTTTAATTCATATTGATAGAATTAATCATTATTTTTTTGATTCAAGATAAAAAGTATTATATATGATAATGTGTAATTATTTTTGTTTGTTTTTTGGCATCATTTTTTTAATCATATCAACTTTTTGTTTATCACTAGAGGACATATCTTTCGTTAATATCTTTACCATTAAATCAGATTCTTCTGAGGTAAAGGAAAGATTCATTGCTTTTAATTGGGCGTTTGCCTTAATTAATAGTGGAAGAGCTTTATCTGGTGCTTTTCCCTCAGCTTCATTTGCTAGATCTACTAAAATTGCAAGTTTTCTTGCATCAATATTTTTCATTGCTGGATGGTTCATCCACGTCATATCTTTCATAGGATCTCCTTTCAAATCACATGCTAAACTTTTACTAACTTGATGTGTTCATCATAGAAAACATCATGCTAAGGTTATCAAAGGTACTTTTTTGCTCTGGTGTGAGCATGGATTCTAATAGTTCTTGCATATTAGGATTATTAGGGCTGTTAAGACCACCCATAAAATCATTAGGGATGTTAAAATTATTGTTACTCGTAGAATCGGAGGAACCAGTAGACATGGTTTGGGTCAACATAGTATAAGTATCAAATAAATTCTTAGCCCTAAAAAAGTTTAATACCATATCTATAAGTTCCCTCTCTTTTTCATAACAAACGTTTCTAATACTGGTAAGTAAGGCCTCTATATCAATTTTCGCCGTACTTAAACTTAAGGAAGAAATCTTATTTGGATTTCTAGATGCTGTGATGCTATCCATTAATTCACCAGTTTTTAGAAGTAAATCAACTGATTGCTGGGTGCTACTATCTAAATGGGGAAAGGCAGCTTTCATAATATCTAAAGCATGACTTAATCCATTATGACCTAAGGAGTCCCCTGTTAAGTTGGGATTTGTATCGTTTGTGTCCATGGCTTCTCCATTTTTGTTTTTCATTATACTATATTCATAGATTTTGAATTTATTACTCTTATTATGGACATTCTATCTGTTCTCATCGTGTAGATATACTTATAACTCAAACTATGTAAAATATATTATTCAACAACCTGATAAATTCAGCATCTAGTTTATCTAGATTAACATAATAATAAATATTGTGTATTGACTGAATTTATCCAGCATAATAAAGAATCTTAACTGGGAAGTTTGAGTGAATAAAAAAAGGAACTGCAAATGCAGTTCCTCCTTGGATAATGCTTTATTCTGGGTAATATAATCGATCGGGTGTTATAGAGTAGAGTACTTCATCTAAAAATTTGTTGGATAAATATTTTGCCATAGGAAGGTTCATGTCCAGATAATTACCACAATGAATGGCTGCGGCACCAGGTATCTCGCCTTCAAAGTCTTTCATAAATTCATACATTTGTATTAATAAAGGTACAATATCAGAAGATGTAAAATCTCCTGCAAGAATCAGGTAAAAGCCAGTTCTACAGCCCATAGGCCCAAAATATATGGTTTTTCCAGCGTACAAATCATGATTTCTAAGAAAAGTTGCGGCCAAATGCTCGATTGTATGCATTTCAGCGGTATTCATGACTGGTTCAAAATTAGGTCTGGTCATTCGAATATCAAATGTAGTTAAAGTCTCCTGGCCGGCTATATCCTTTCTTGAGACATAAACTCCAGGGTAAAGTTTTAAGTGATCTATAGTAAAGCTTGCAATTTGCTTCATGATGTCCTCCTATAATTTAGATGATGAGATGTTTAAAGAAACGTATCACATACATTGCGCAGTCCCTGTACTTATTGTATCAAATTGCTGCACCCATGGCTAGTGTTAAAATGAATTTTCCACTGAGGCTTCATCATAAAATGTTGTATCTTAGTGACTCATTGTGAAACATGGCTAAACCAATATTTGTATGTAGAATAAATCACAAAAAGGATATACTTACGCCTTACAATGGTATATAATGAGAGAAATGTATAATAAATATATAGATAAATAATAAGCAAATCAAAGAAGCAAACACAGAGAGAATCAAAAAAGTAATCAATCAAAGAAACAAAGAATCAATCAAAGAAACAAAGAATCAATCAAAGAAGCAAAGAATCAAACAAAGAAGCAATCAAAGAAACAAACAATCAAAGAAACAAACAATCAAAGAAAAAAACAAATAGGCATAGAGGCAACAGGAGGATAACAGAAACCATGTATGATAGTATAATATTTGATTTAGATGGAACTTTATGGGATTCTACAGATGCTGCTGCAGTAATCTGGAGGGAAGTAGCTGTTGAATTTGATGAAATAAAAGACGAGATTACAGCCGACAAATTAAGGAGTCTATATGGACAGCCTTTAGAAGATATAGCAATAAAATTATTACCTAGTGTTCCGAAAGAACGCGCATTAGATATTATGTGGGAGAGTACAAAGAGACAATGCCCTTATTTGATCAAAGATGGAGGCAATCTATACCCAGGACTTATAAACACATTAACTGCACTGAAAGAAAAATATAGACTTTTTATTGTTAGTAACTGTGAAGAAGGCTATATTCAATGCTTTTTAGAAGCACATAAGTTACATGATTTTTTTGAGGATTTTGAATATCCGGGTAGAAGTAGACTTCTAAAAGCGGAAAACATTAAGCTGGTTATAGAAAGAAATGGACTTAAGAATCCAGTCTATGTAGGAGATACCCAAGGAGATGCGAATTCCTCATTAAAGGCGGGTGTTCCATTCGTATATGCCAGATATGGATTTGGAGATGTAAAAGAATACGATACTCATGTGGACTCTTTAGAGGAGCTAAGTGAACTTTTGTTATAGATATTTTGCTTTATTATAGAGAATTATGTTTTGTTATATGAATTTATATTTTACGATAGGTATTTTTATATTTCTATTTATTTTATATGCAATTGATTATGCTATTTAATTAAATTAAGGAGTGTGTTCACGGTGTTAGATGGAAAGAAAACAATATTTAGTGGTATGCAAGCAACTGGAAGTATTACTTTAGGAAATTATTTGGGAGCCCTGAAAAATTGGGTGAGTTTAGATGACGAGTTTCAGAGTTTTTTTTGCGTAGTAGATCTACATTCATTGACAGTTAGACAAGATCCAGCTGAACTAAGAAAAAGAGCCAGAGCTTTGTTAACACTATATATCGCGGCAGGATTAGATCCTGTGAAAAACTGTATTTATTATCAATCGCATGTATCAGGTCATGCAGAACTTAGCTGGATATTAAATTGTTTTACTTATATGGGTGAATTAAACCGTATGACACAATTTAAAGATAAATCATCAAAACATGCGGATAATATAAATGCAGGACTATTTACGTATCCGGTATTAATGGCAGCTGACATTTTATTATTTCAGGCAGATGTGGTTCCAGTCGGTGTGGATCAAAAACAACATTTAGAAATTACCAGAGATATTGCTAACCGCTTTAATGGGATATATGGAGATGTATTCACCATACCTGAACCCTACATTGGGAAGACTGGTGCTAAAATTATGAGTTTACAAGAGCCTGATAAAAAGATGTCTAAATCCGATGAAAATCTGAATGCTACGATTTTTCTAATGGATGATGCAGATACAGTCATTCGTAAATTTAAGAGAGCAGTTACAGATTCCGATAACCAGATCCTTTACACAGATGATAAACCTGGTATTAAAAATCTAATCGATATCTATTGTGCATCTACTAATAAAACTGCTGATGAAGTTGTGAAAGAATTTGATGGCAGAGGCTATGGTGATTTTAAATTGGCTGTTGGTGAAAGCGTGAATGCTATGTTAGGACCTATTCAAAAAAGAGTACAGGAATTAAATAGTGACAAAGGATATATTGATGGCATTATTAAGGACAATGGCGAGAAAGCGAATTATTTGGCAACCAAAACCTTAAGGAAAGTACAAAAGAAAGTTGGTCTTCCAGAAAGAATCAGATAATAGTGTAGTTCTATTAGATGATTTGGAATATAGCCAATAGAAAGCTGGTGAAAAATGAAAATAGTATTTTTGGAAACAGAATCTTTAGGAGATGATGTAGACCTATCTATTTTTGATAGTCTTGGTGAGGTCATAAAATATCCAAAAGGTGAAACAGATAAAAATAGGGAACGTATTCAGGAAGCAGAGGTTGTGGTTGTGAATAAAGTTCCAATGAATGAAGAAAATCTAAGGGACGCTCATAATTTAAAATTAATTTGTATAACAGGGACTGGAACCAATATGGTGGATTTTCCTTATGTGAATCAGCGTAATATTAAGGTTGCTAATGTAAAAGGCTATTCCACAAATTCTGTAGTACAGCATACCTTTGCACTATTATTTTATCTATATGAAAAATTACATCACTATGATATGTTTGTTAAGAAGGGTGAATATATCAAAAGCGATATATTTAGCTGTTTTGATCTGAAATTTAATGAGCTTTGGGGTAAGACATGGGGAATTATTGGATTTGGAGAAATTGGACGTGGCGTGGCTAAGATTGCAGAGGCCTTTGGATGTAATATTATCTATTATTCCACCTCTGGTAATAACAATAATCAGGATTACAAAAGAGTTGACTTTGATACTTTATTAGAAGAGTCTGATATTGTGTCCATTCATGCACCACTGAATAAAGATACTAAGAACTTAATAGATGAAGAGGCTTTAAGTAAGATGAAAAGTACTGCAATTCTTCTTAACTTAGGGAGAGGACCTATTGTAAATGAGGAGGCTCTTGTTAAGGCTTTAGAGAATAATATCATTGGAGGAGCTGGACTAGATGTACTAAAGATTGAACCAATGGATCAGTCTAATCCTTTGATTCGTGTTCAAGACAGTACAAAATTGATTATAACGCCACATATAGCCTGGGCTACAGTGGAAGCCAGAAAGAGATGTGTCCAAGAAGTATTTGAGAATATGAAAGCTTTCCTAAAGGGTGAAGAACGTAATACTGTTAAGTAAATCATTCATTTCATACATTTAGTGATATATTAATATTTGTTAGTGTGTCATAAACCAAATGAAAAAGCAGGAAAGAATATAAAAGATGTGGCAGATTCTAATCTATGAAATGAATCTGCCACATCTTTATTCTTCGCTAAAAATTATATCTTATTAATTTTCTTAGTTAAAAAATTATATCTTATTTATTTTTCATTGCTATAAATCTATCTTATTCATGTTTTCTAAGCAAATAATCTATTCTTATCTTTTTATTCTTAATTAGATTTTACTTCATTCCATTTTTGTAGATATAAAGCATCCATATCGGCCCCAAGGAACTGATAGGTAGTACAACGTTCTAATACAGATGGATCGGGGAAGGCAATTTCACTATTTTTAATATCTTCATCTTCAATCATTTCTCTAGCAGCTGCATTAGGAGTTGAATAGGTAATATATTCAAAGTTCATTAATGCAATCTCTGGTTTTAACATAAAGTTAATCCATTGTTCTGCATACTCTTGATTTGGAGCATTTTTAGGAATTACCCATCCATCAATCCATACATTGGAGCCTTCTTTTGGAACCACGTATTCTAAATCAGGATTTTCTCTTTGGGTAAAGATCGCTTCTCCAGAATAGATAACACCGATTGGATTTTCTCCACCAATCATTTTATCTCTTACCTGGTCAACTACATAAGCATCTACCATTGAAAACTGGTCTTTTAGTAATGCTTTGGCTTCTTCTAACTGACCTTCATCAGTAGAGTTAAGAGGATAACCCAGATAAGTTAGTGCGATACCAAAAGCATCTCTAACACTATTAATCATTAAGATATCACCAGAGTAACCATTTCTTTCGACAAAATCTTTATCAAATAAAGCTTCCCAACTATCAACAGGCTCTGTAATCTTTGTTTTATTATAAAGAATTCCAACTGTTCCCCAGCAATAAGGCACACTATACAAATTGCCTGGATCAAAGTCTTCTGCACTTTTTAAATAAGTAGGGTCTATATACTGAATATTAGGTACATTATCATAATTAATGGGTGCTAGTAAATCTTCATTGATCATTTTTTGAATCATATAATCAGAAGGACACACTACATCATATTTTACTGAACCAGTTTGAATAACAGGATACATATCCTCATTTTGCTCGAATTCATTATATTTCACTGTAATGCCGGTTTCTTCCTCAAATAATTCAATTACCTCAGGGTCGATGTACTCGCCCCAATTATAAACATATAGCTTTTTGCTGTCTCCCTTTTGACAAGCAGAAAGGAAGGAAACACTTGCTAGTGCCACCAAAAGAATTAGTGCAATCTTTTTCATAACATCCTCCTATTAAAATACTATTTATTATTTTCGTACTGCCAGCTTTTTATCATTTTTTCTATTGATTACAACCAATAAAATAACCACTGAAAAGAATAATAAAGTTGATAAGGCATACATCTCAGGTTTGATTCCCTTTCTTACTTCTGTATAAATTTTGGTAGATAGAGTATCAATAGATGCACCCTTTGTAAAGTGTGTAATTACAAAATCATCTAAAGACATTGTAAAGGCCA
>JBKEAO010000009.1:0-14451 GCA_047972335.1 Anaerocolumna sp.
AGTTTTAGGAATGGTGACAGCGTTTGTTGTTTCTATACTTGCAATTAAATTCTTAATGGGATATATTAAAAAACATGATTTTAAAGCTTTTGGTATATATCGTATCGTCCTTGGTATTATTGTTATCATTTATTTTGCCATTGCATATTGGATCTGATAAAAAATAATTTAACCTGTTACATAAAGAGAAATATATATTTTTTGCGAGGTAAGCAATGAGATATGTATTTCTTTTTTATGTCTGTAATTTCAGTAAGCGCTTCAAAATAAGACGTAGTGCAAAAACAGTCCCAAGACTGTATGATTGATACATCATACTTTCTGGGACTGTTTTTTCTTGGTATCTTGTAATCTACACTCTTGTGGTAATTGTTTTGACCACGGTAAGTAGGGTTCTAATCTTTCGGGATGATTATGAATATCGAGGTTTGGTACATTGGTTAATAGGTATTTTAAATACTCATAAGTATTTAAGTCATTTGCTTTAGCAGTTTCCACTATACTGTATACAACAGCACTTGCAACTGCACCCTTGGGGCTATCTGCAAATAGCCAGGATTTCCTTGCATTACAGAATGGTTTGATATGTGATTCCACTCTATTGTTCGAAAGAGGAATTCTACCATCTAAAAGAAATGTCTCTAAATATTTTCTTTGATTTTTAGTATATATTAATGCAGTAGTAAGCTTCTCATTGGTGGTATAAAGACTTGATGTTTCTTCGACCCACGACCAAAAGGCCTCTAGGATAGGGCGAATCGCCTCCTGACGCTTCATTTTTCTCTCTTCTGGGCTAAGATCTGCAATCTCACTCTCGATTTTAAATAGTAAGTTACAGTACTCTCGTCCCTCTGCAGCTTTTGAGCCTAGTATCTCTTTTCCGCGGTTATCTAGTGGAATAGCCTCGATATAGTAGCGACGAAGGTGAGCAAAGCATAATGCGCGCTTACTATTATCTACTTTATTATAGCCAGCATAAGCATCTGTAACATAATAATTCTCATAACCTGCAAGTAATCTCTTTGCATGGTCTCCATGGCGTGTCCGTGTATAATGAAAGTAGAGTGCTTGGCTTTCTTCTTCTGCACCAGAACACATCACCCACATGTAAGAATTACTGCTTGGCTTCTTACCAGGTTCTTTATTGCATTGAATTGTAGTTTCATCCATATGTAAAACTGTACCTTTTAAGATTTCTTCACGTATCCGATTGTAGATAGGAGTTAGCCATTCCTCACTACAGCGAATGACCCAATTAGCCATGGTTGATTTAGAAATAACAAATCCTAATTGGTACCAGTCCGTTTCTAAGCGATTCAGTGGTAATCCCATCTGATATTTTTGATAAAGGATCCATGCAAGTGTAGAGGCCGATATAAGTGAATGTGGGAGTAATGGAGTTGGTGTTGCAGCTTTACGGAATACATCTTTTGGATATTTACTATCCTTTGTCCCGCATGAAGTACACTTAGCAACTTCTTGTAAATATTGCACTACTTTTATCTTAGCCTTTTCATAGACTACTTCTGAACGTACATATTTTGTTCCAATTACCTTTAAAGAATTCCCACATTGATTACATAATTCTGCTTTATCAATTTCTAAACGAACTACTTCTACAGGTATTCCAGCTAACATTTCTTCTCTAACCCCTGGTTGTCTTACCACACGATTATGAGAAGGAATGGTAATAGATTTTTTTTGTTTTACCAGTTCTTCTACGATCTTTTGCTCATCAGGAAAAAGGCTCATTTGTCCTTCGATATTCTTCGTTACTTCACTAGAAGGTCCAAATATCTTTTTACGAGCATGAAGAAGTGCTTGTACCATGTTTTCGATTCTAATATTTTGTTTTTCAATTACTGCTTCTTGCTTCTTTACTAATTCTCGAAGCATTAATAGCTCTTCATGCTCTGTCATTATCTTATGGTTCCTTTACATATTTAATAAATATAGTATACCACTTTTTATGACTTTTTTCTACTAAATACCAATGAGAAATAGCCTGAAAAATGCTGAATTTATCAGCGTTTACAGGCTATTTTTAGTGATTTTCATTTACTAAAAGCAGGTATTTCCTGCATGTATATCTAGCTCTTTTAACGCCTTTTTCTGTTCAATTTCAAGGCCTTGTAGTAACCAACTTACTTGTTGCTTCGTGATAAGTCTTACATCACAAGTATCTTTTGGCCATTGAAATTTCATGTCTTCTAATAACTTTTTAGTAGCAAGAATAAAGCCATTTTTATCATATCGAAGTACTTTGATTGAATTCTTTTTCTTATTGCAGAATATAAAGACACAAGTTGGGGAAAATGCATCTAATTGAAATGATTTATTTACAATTGCCACCAATCCCTCTACTTGCTTGCGAAAATCAGTTGCTCCAATCGCTAAGTAGATATGCTCTGTATGATCCATTAATAGATTTAACATATGGATCGAAGTTCCTTTATGAGTTTAGCCGCTAAAACAGCTTCTTTCTCAGTAGTTATTGAGAGCTTCACTTCATTCCATTCTAGATGTAAGGTGATTTCTTGGTGACTAGTAGATATAGTATCAGGTACTTTTACAAATGTAAACTCTTGTGGTGAAGTGTTTACTACTTCATTTCTTAACTGTTCTAATTCTATTAATCGATTTTTCCAGTAGTGATAAGTTGGTCTTTTTATTTGTTTCTTTGTACAGAACTCGGTTAATGATAATCTACTTTCTTCATGTTCTTTAAATAGTAGCTTCCAATGTGCTATTTTATCTTGCTTTTCCATGATTGCCTCCCAATAAACTTTTGGGTAAAGTATATCAGGTTAAGATAAATATGGCACTACGCCATGTTATGGGTCGCTTACACATTTTAGAATGATAACGATTACAATACCAGAATTAAATAATCAAGTCTCAGATGTTGTGGTTCCAACAATGGAACAGTCAAGACTTGAACAATATCAAATGGAAAAAGAAAATATTATGAAATTGTGTAAAGCAAAAGATATTGTATTATACATGAGAAAAATTAAAGACCCAGCTAATAGCAGTCTACTATTAGAAAAGGCGTTAGATTACCAGGATAAAATTATGCCATTGGTTCTAAAAAGAATATGTACCTCAGGGCATGATGTTTTTATAGAAAATACAGCTGTATTATTGGCAAATGTCGATGAGAAATATACAGATCAAATTTATAATTTATTCCCAGAAATAAGAAATCCCTATGCGCGATCTGAATTGCGCATTGTTTTTGGAGTTAAGAAAAAAATAGAATATACAGACTTACTTCTAAAACAATTCAAACAAATAAAAGAAGAAAGACCAGATAAAGATTATGAACAAGGACCGCTACTTGCATTGAATCTGATTTATGGGAACGTGTAGGACCGTGATTAATAGAATATCGCTCGTTTATGTGTGTAATAAAACGAGCGATATATGAAATAAAAGGTGATAATTTGAGAAATTATTTTGATATGGAATATATGATTTTTAGTAATTAAACCAATTCATAGCATCCACATATTTCTGCAATCCATCATCAGACAATGCAAATTTAGCATATAATATGTTTTTGAACAGATGCAAATCCAAGACAACCTAGATATAAAAGATATTTTACCTTGGTCTGATAAAATACCAAACAACTGCAAGGTCAAAGTCAAAGAACCTTCATTAGTATAGTAACTGGTGTGGGTTCTTTTTTCAATGCGTGCTTGGGTTGACGCTTACGATGAAATAGGATTATCTTTTAAAATTAGGCTAGATTTTCAGCTGCTTCGACTTTCTTACGGTGCACCTTCCATTTTTTTGTAGTTACACACAAACAATAACAAAGGCTATGATAATTTGCAATTACTTTTGCGCTTTATCATAGCCTTATTTTTTTGAAGTGATGAAAATAATTTTCCAATATCCTTGAAATGTGAGAGATTATTATTCACAAATTTACATTTATTGGTGTTTTTCATATAAAATAACAGTACATTTGAAAATATTACCTGATATGTAAAAATTGGCCTCTCCGTTATATAATTCAACCGCATTCTTTATTTCTGCAATCCCATTTCCGACTTGTGAAAAACTACGTTTTCTTGATAACATGGAATTGGATTGTTCTTTTACTTGTCCATCAAAGGAGTTTTCTACAATAATGCTGAGCATACCTCTGTTATACAGAAGTTTGACCTTAATGTAGGAATCATGTTGGACTGTACGAGCTCCTTCAATGGCATTATCTATTAAATTACCAAATATAACAGAAAGATCAAATGGACGTATATTCACGTCAGCAGGTATTTTTAACTCTACAGAAACGTTAATTTGTTTTTCCAAGTTCCCAAGCTTATAATTGATTAAACTGTCTATTGGAATATTACCACTTTTGCCAAGTATTGTCGAGGTTCCGATATTTTCCCTTATCTCATCAATATAATGTTTGCATTCATCAATGTCGTTATTGGATAATAACCCAAATAGAACATTTAGATGATTATTAATATCGTGCTTTATAGTACGTATGTTGTTGGTAGTATTTTGAATGGTTCTCAGTTCATTTTCATAAAACAAATTTTGCTTTTCAGTTTCTTTAAATCGAATACGTTCTTCTATATATTGTGAAATAATATTAAAAAAGAGAAAAACTATATAATTTATAGATATTCCAACTATAAATGCCATGATTTTCAAAAAATCTGAGATATTGCTAGTTTCAAAAATTAATGAAAGGATAAATAATGTAGAAACAGGGATATATATCATGATTATTCGAATAGATTTGGTTAAGTCACTTTTATTTATTATTATCTGAGATATGTAAATTATCATAATAATGGATATGTTGATAAATTCTGAAATTAGTTCCACAAACACGGACCTATCAACAGTGACTTTGGTTATTGATATTGAAAAATCTGGCGTCAATAATGTGGTGATTGCATATGCGGCAGAAAAAATCATTACAATATATAGTGAGAAAAAAATATTCTTTATAGGCGTTGTTTTATAATTCTGAGCAATAAAAAAAATCGCCAGGTAATCGAATAATATAGTTATTACAGGAGTTACGATAAATAAACGAATAATAAATCGCAAAAGAATATATATTATACAGGATATGATTATTAGAATAAGCTTATTTTCCCTTTTTTTGAAAAAGAAATCTACAAATAAAAATGCACTTATAGTTTGGATAATTAACAATATTATATTTATAGGTATTTCATTCATAACATACGCTCCATTTCTGGTATATTTAATCGGAATCAGAATCTATGATTTTACCATTAGCATCCAATGAAAAATTACCGGAATTTATTAAAAGTTCTTTATAATTATTAATTGTTACAATTTGTGGTGTAATAAGATAAGATGGAACTATTTCTGATCCATTGTTAAAGGAATCATTATCATAAACACATTCAAAATACCATCCACTAGCGCTGATTAGACCAGCATCGGGATACTCATCATTCAAAATAGAGATTGCAAGATTTAAAGTAATACTGACCTCGTTGGCAACGTTTTTTAATATTGTCATTGACTGATATCCATCAATAATGTTGTTCAGATTGTCTACATCACCATCCTGACCAGTGATAATAGTTGAATAAGAATTGTTGTAATAGGATTTTAAAGAATTAGTCACACCTAATGCAATAGAATCATTTGCACACAATGCAATATCTAACATATTGCTTTTTGAATAGTAACTAGCAAGAATATTATCCATACGATTACTTGCAGTATCTGTATCCCACATTGATATATAGGTATCTTGAAAATTCATCTGTGTAGATGGAATGGTTATTTTTCCTGATGTTAAGTATGGGCGCAGGATATCCATTGCCCCATTATAAAATAATAAAGAATTACTATCATTAATATCACCTGAAAATATTTCCATTGAATACTTAGCATTTGTATCAGAATCCAAATTAAGATTATCCACAATATATTGTGCTTGAAGAGCACCAATAATGTAATTGTCAAAAGACACATAATAGGAAACGGCATCAGTATTAAGAATTAGCCGATCATAGGAAATGACAGGAATCTTCTCTTTTTTGACTTGATTGAGTACTTCACTAAGTGAATTACTATCAACTGGTGCTATAATCAACAGATCGACATTAGAATCAATCATAGATCTGATGCTTTCAATTTGTTTATCTGTGTTATCATTACAATACGTAAGGATGACCTGATATCCCTGTTCTTCAAAGGAATCTTTCAGGATATTTCCATCTTGTATCCAACGTTCAGGGTAATGTGCAGGCAAAATAATTCCAATTGTTTCATCCCCTGTACAATTTGTATTTATTATATTATATCCTATAAATGCAAAAATTGTACTTAAAATAACTATACAAACTATATTAACATATTTCTCCATAAACATTCCTTCCTATAAAGTTGTAGACTCATATACACTAAATTTGTTACGCCCAGTTCTTTTTGCAACATACAATGCTTTATCAGCATCTGATTTTAGGTTTTCACAAGCGGTTGTAGTATTGGGATAATTTGCAATTCCAATGGATACAGTGACAAAAATGACTGATTTTCTATCTACTTTTAAAGGGTGCTTTTCTACTGCAGCTCGTATTTTTTCCGCTAGGAGAACTGCCTGTTCAATATTCTGGTCTATCAGAATACAGAATTCTTCACCGCCTACTCTTCCAATAACATTTGCGTCACTTGCGGTGGATAAGAAAACATCAGCAATTTCCTTAAGAACAATATCTCCAACACCATGTCCATAGGTGTCGTTTATACTCTTGAAATGATCAAGATCTAACATTAGACAGGATAATGATGAATTAGTAGTTTCAGCCATATTAGAGATTGATGTATATAAGGATTCAAAATGTCTTGTATTACAAAGGTGTGTTAAAAAATCTGTAGTGGAAGCTTTACGGGCGACACGAAATGCGGTGTTCAAGTCCAGTAAGAATGTTATGAATCTAAATTCCAATATTCCAGAAACGATATAGAAAATGTGAAATATTAGTGTTTGGCTATTATAGATATGATGGCTCTCAGGTAATGTTGAATAAAATAAATATTCATTCATGATGATACTAATACTTAAGAGTGTAAACCATATCACCTTTTTTTTAAGAGGATATTTTAGTCGTATAAATGATAGTAACAAAAAAACGAAAGAATAAAAAATAAAAATAGTGAGTATGTTATTTCTGTTTAATAATTTTATGTGTAGTGATAATATATAAACATTAATTACCAGAAAGACTAAAGTTGTCTGTGATGTGACAAAACCACCTATATAATATGAAAGAATCAGCACAATAAAACAGAGAGAGACTATATAATGGGTATCCACTAAAATCCAAGAATAAAGCAACATAATTAAACCTAAGACCCCAAGGATGATGCCACATACAATTCTATAAGTGAAGGAGTTTAATTGTCTTGAATCAAGTGGTCTTGATGTGAAAGCCAGAACTATAGTAAGCGTAAACAGTAAAAGTGCATTGATGAAAATTATATTCCACAATTCTATATTAAATAATTGCAAGTGATACCTCCATGTAATAATTATAAAATGCATACTTTGTTTCTACCACTGTTTTTTGCATTATATAGAGCCATATCAGCTATTCTTTTTATGTCTGATAATGTATGCGTGGATTCGGGATAATTAGCAATCCCCATTGATATGGTAATCCTAATAGAAGTAGAATCATTGAGTTTGATTGGATGATTCTCAATATAAGTTCGAAAAGCATTTGCTTTTTGAAATCCGCATTCACGATTACAGTTTTTTATTAGAATACAAAATTCCTCACCACCAATTCGGGCTACTATATCAGAAGAACAAAAGGATTCCTTTAATCGATTGGCTATTTCTTGTATGGCTATATCACCACAAGTATGTCCATATGTGTCATTTATTTTTTTGAATAGATCTATATCAAGCATTACGCATGTCATAGGTGTCTGATTTTTTTGACAATCTTCGGACATCTTATTAAATAAGGTATCAAAATGTCTAGTGTTGTAAAGCCCTGTTAAATAATCAATGCTGGAGTTCTCCAGATAATTATGAAACAAAGCATTTGAATCGATCAGATAATTTAATAAATAAAATACTAAAATAGTCGCAATAACAAACCAAAAAGAATAGGCGGTTATGATTCCCCATGGATTAATTACCAGGGCATTTAGCGCTGCTAAGTATACTAAGATGTTTGTCAATATACAGAATGAAGCAGGTAGAAACCATCTTATAGTATGATTGTAAGATTTGTTTTTCATAAATAATGTCATTACACATAAAAATAAGAGAACCGCTATAATACCAAGAGAACCTAGCATTGCAGAATATGTGACACCAAAATAAAACAAGCGAAATAATATAGTGAAAACGGAATTAATAGTTGCACTTAGAAGTCCACAAATATAAAAGCTTATTAAAATTGATATTAGTCTGAAATCAAGAAGTGTGGTTGTATCTGCTATATTGAATGAGTACAGCATTAAAAAAATGGAAAGAAACCCACCAATAACACCAAAAGTAATCTGATTCTTTAACGATATTGATAATTTATTGTATCTAAATCCTTTAAACAGATATGCACATATAAAGTAAACTGCTATAATTAGATTTCCACTTATATACAGTGTATTAAAGTATTGAGAAAAAAACATAACGAATCCTTTCACTTAATTATTAGTTGATTTGGATTTCATATGAATAAGATTTATGAAATCCAAAATTGATCCATGTTAGATCTACTCCCCAGTAAATCGTTTAGATATGAAATCTATAGATCATTGACTGTAATTTTTGTGCCATAATAGATAAATCTTCACTGGCATTAGCAATTTCATTAGAGGCACGTGATTGTTCTTCAACGGAGGAAGATAACTGTTGAGATGCAGCTGCATTTTCAATAGCAATTTCTGAAAGCTCTGATAGATTAGATTCAACTTCATTTTTTTCTATTGTCATGCGATCAGAATAGGCAACAATTTGCTTAACGTTGTTTATTGAAAGCTGAATTTCATGTTCAATGTCCTCAAATGCAACTTGTGTCTCTTTAACTATAAGTTCTTGTTCTTTTACAATTGACGCTGACTCGGTCATTTTTTCAACGGTTGAGTCGGCATCCTCGGTCAATATACGAACACTATCATTTATTTTTTCTGCCATTCTTTTAGATGATTCTGCAAGAACTCGTATTTCTTCAGCGACCACCGTGAATCCTCTTCCTTGTTCTCCGGCACGAGCAGCCTCTATGGATGCATTAAGCGCAAGGAGATTTGTCTGACTGGCAATATTTAAAATCATATTTGTAGCTTCTGCAATATTTTCAGTACTTTCTTTTGTTTTTAAAACACTTTTGTAAACAGTATCTGTAGCTTCACTGTTTTTTTTGTTTTTTTCTAGTAGGTTATTCACTGTATTTGTTCCCAAAGAAACGGAATGGTTCATTTTTTCAGTTGAACTTAAAAGTGCTTGTGCACCAAGTACATTTTCATCAATCTGCTGATTGAGCTTTGCTATGGAGGAATTTGATATTTCTGTGCTTTGTGCTTGATTTTCAGCGCCAAATGCGATTTTATCGACAGCAAGATTAATTTCATGTGAAGTGCTTGAAGATTGTTCAGCTGTGGCATTCAGTTCTTGCGAGGTAGCTGACACTTGTTCAGCGGTATCTGCAACTTCAGTAATGAACTGATTCACACTTGTTACCATTTGCAGCTCAGATTGCCACATCATATCTAGCTCATTCATGTATTTTTTCTTTTTTGCAGTTTCAGAATCAAGAATAGTGAAATCTAGTTCTTCTCTTTTTTTCATTACCGTTGTAAGTTCTTTTATTGGTTTTGCGATCGACCTTCCAATAAGGAAAGATATACCAATAGAAAGAAGAACCATTAAAACTGTAACACCTCTTAAGTATGTGGTAAGATCAGATGTACGAGACAATACTTCACTTTTGGTAGCAGTACAAATGAGTATCCAGTTTGTACCACTTATTGGTGCAAATGAATTAAATAATTCTACTCCATCTTTTTCGTATTCATCTATACCTGATTTTGCCTCAAGAATACGTTCAACTGCTTTGGCTGCACTTTCCATACTGGAATCTGTTTTTGCAGCTTCAATAGGTTCAAACTGATTCATTACATAATCTATATTTGGATGTGCAACAATAATTCCATCTGAATTAATAATATATGCATATCCATGTTCACCAACACCCATGTTCTCAATGGTGGCATATAGAATATTTGCATCAAATTTTGCAAGGAGTGCTCCAATAACCTTTTCTTGATTCAAATTATAAATAGGTACAGCAGCAGAGATAGATGCTTGTCCGGTTTGTGCGTCAATAAGCACATCTGAACAACCTGCTGTTCCATTAAGAGCTTCTGCAATAAAAATTTCTGAGGATAAATCATGTGTTTCTTCAGAAGCGATAGAAACGGCTTGTGCATTCGTATCAACAATAGCCAGATCTATGTAATTATATTGTTCGATAGAATCCATAAGAGACTGTCTCTGGATGTCATAATCCATAGATTCAACAGTTTCTCTTCTTGCTATTTCCTGTAGTATCTGTAATTGCATTTGTATTTTGGTAGCAACCATTTCTGAACCATTACTTGTTAAGTCTGTAAGTTCTTCTTCAACTTGATCTTTCAAGGCTGAATTGGCTTGAGAAACGGATAATATACCCATAAAAATACTGATAAATACAGCAAGTAGACCAATTTCTAAGGCAATTTTGTAAATTATACTGGTTTTTTTCATAATGTTCCCTCCACGGAGTTTTTAATACATTTATAAATATCTGTTTATAGTACCAATATAATTTAGTCAAAATAAAATCATGCCTAAATTAGTATATAAAAATATCTTTTTTTACACAAATAAAAGTTCGTTATATATTTTTAGGTCTTAATTAGCTATTATATGGAGTATGATCATGATCATGAGGTGCTAGTCTAGTTGAAAAAGAAGAAATTGATTTTTATAAGAAAAAATTGATTTTTAATTAAGAAGAAATTGATTTTTATAAGAAGAAATTGATATAATAGCTTTTAGAGATAGTTGGATAATGGGGTAGAGGAGGAATTGGTGTGTTTCAAATAGCTATATGTGATGATGAGCGTGAATTTAATGCCAAATTAGAAGAAGTTATACTTAATAAGTATGACGAAAATGAAGTGGATGTGGACGTTTTTGAAAGTGGTTCTAGCTTGATTAATGAAATAGTGTCTAATGATCATTTTTATGATTTGATTTTTCTAGATATTGAAATGATGAAAATGAATGGGGTTCAAACTGGGCAAATATTAAGAAATGAACTTAAAAATGAAATGTCTCAGATCGTATACGTATCGTCTAAGGAAGATTACTATAAACAGCTTTTTGAAATAAGGCCAAATAACTTTTTGTTGAAACCTATTGATGAAGGAATCGTTATCAAGGAAATAGAAAAGGCAATGAGACTAGCCAACAAATTTAATACATCATTTATATATAAAAAATCATATGATAAATATAAGGTATTTGCTAAGGATATCTTGTATTTTGAAAGCCATGATAAAAAAATAAGAATTGTAACATCAACTTATGAAGATGTGTTTTATGATCGTTTAGAAAATGTATTAAAGCGATTAGACGCGGGAACATTTTTTCAAATTCACAAGTCGTATGTTGTTAATTTATTACATGTGATGATTTTTCATTATGAGAAACTTGAGATGACAAATGGAGATATTATTGCTATTAGCCAGTCGAAAAGAAAGGAAGTGCGTGCGAAACAACTTTTTTTAATGGAAAACACTTAGAGCGCGTGTCGCTGAATTTTTACTATGATAAATGAGATTATCCGCAAACTATATGTTTTGCGGATAATTTCATTTTACAGGATACGTTAAATTAGCTATAATAAATATAAGAAAAGTCGTGTTGATAAACTATATTAGTCTTTATTTCTTGTGAATAAAGAAGACGGGAGAGATATGATCATTATTACAGGTGATACACACAGAAATTTTAATAAAATATTTGATTTTTGTGAGACAAATGGCACAACAGTAGAGGATCGTCTTCAATATGATAGGTGGCTCTTAGGCCATTATCATTGTAACAAGGAGATAGACAAGATTAACATTTTATTTGAAGATTTTATAGAATTGTAATATTGGGGTACTAAAGTCTGCTTACATATATTTAGGTATGAGCAAGTAGCGAAGGGGAATACAAATATCCCTTTTGACTATACGAAAGCCCAATTGGAGGAATGAGATGAATAAACAGGAAACACTAAAGAAATATTTTGGTTATGATACCCTAAGAGAAGGTCAGGAAGATTTAATTGATAGTCTTCTCTGTGGGCGAGATGTGTTAGGAATCATGCCAACAGGTGCGGGAAAATCCATATGCTATCAGATTCCTGCCTTACTATTTAGTGGGATTACAGTTGTTATTTCACCTTTGATTTCTTTGATGATAGACCAAGTAAAGGCATTAAATGAAGCCGGTATTCATGCGGCATATATCAATGGTGCTTTGACTGAAACACAGATTGTAAAGGCACTTGATTATGCAAAAGAAGGAAGGTATAAAATCATATATGTGGCGCCAGAACGGTTGGAAAGTGCAAAATTTATGGAGTTTGCCATGGCGGTAGACATATCCTTATTAGCAGTTGATGAAGCACACTGTATCTCACAATGGGGACAGGATTTTAGACCAAGTTATACAAAAATCATTGATTTTCTAAGAAAACTTCCAAAACGACCGGTGGTTGGAGCTTTTACAGCAACAGCTACAGAGCGGGTACGAGAAGATATTATGTGTATTCTGCAGTTAAGTGCCCCAAAGATTGTAGTGACAGGATTTGACCGAAAGAATCTGTTTTTTAAGGTAGTACACCCTCAAGGTACAAGAAAAAGGGATCTTGATATACTTTCCTATATTAAGAGTCATGAGGAGGAAGCTGGAATTATCTATTGTGCCACGAGAAAAAATGTGGAAGCTGTCCAGGAAATGTTAAGGCATAATGGAATCTTAGCTGGAAAGTATCATGCAGGAATGGATAATGAGGAGAGAAAAGAGAGTCAGGACGATTTTATTTATGATAAAAATACAGTCATGGTTGCAACCAATGCCTTTGGTATGGGAATTGACAAATCTAATGTTCGCTATGTCCTACATTATAATATGCCACAGAGTCTGGAAAATTATTATCAAGAGGCAGGAAGAGCTGGACGTGACGGTGGAAATGCAGAGTGTATCTTATACTATTCACCACAAGATCTTATGATCAATCATTTTCTAATTGATAGTAAAGTGGGTAATCAGGAGTTATTATCTGAGGATGTGAATACGCTACGGGAAAATGATGAAATACGTTTGAATCAAATGCGTCAGTATTGCTTGACAAGAGATTGCCTACGAGAATATATACTAAATTATTTTGGAGAAAGTATCAAGTGTGACTGCGGCAATTGTGGAAATTGTTTGGCGGAATTTGAAGAAAAAGATGTCACGGATATGAGTAAGGATATCATTTCCTGTATCCAAGAAACCAAGCAACGTTTTGGAATTAATGTGATTGTAGATGTGCTTTTGGGAAGAAATATGGCAAAGATTCGAAACTTTGCTCTAAATGAACTACCCTGTTTTGGCTCTTTAAAGCAATCTAAAGAGGCAGTAATAAAGGCAGTTGTCACCCAATTAGAGCAGCAGGGGTATATTACGCCGACGCAGGATAAATACCAAATCTTAAAATTACATGTAACCTCTATGGAGATTCTAGAAGATAGTCAGCAAATTATTATGAAAATTCCCAAAGAAGACCCTGCATCTATGGAGAATCAATACGATGATAAGGCTGGTAATGAGTCCATGGGCAGGGCAAGAAAGAGCAGACGATCAGATGTTTTAAATACGAAAGGTATGGATTTATTTGATGATTTAAAAGTAGTGCGACTATCCCTTGCAAAGGAGCAGGCTGTGCCGCCTTATATTATTTGCTCGGACAAGACATTGGTAGATATGTGCTGTAAGGTACCAATGAACAAGTCAGAAATGCTTTCTGTTAGCGGAATTGGTGAGCATAAATTTGAAAAGTACGGTGAAGCATTTTTAATGGCTATCTCTAAATTTACTGGTGATAAAAAAGAAGTCTATACCTATGAAGGATATGAGAATTTAGAGGGAAATGGTTATGGAGCTATATCAAATGCATTACCTGATAAAGATAGTAAAAAGTCCAAAGCAGTAAAAGGCAAAGAAGCATTTCGTATAACAGAAGAAATCTATTCAAAAGTAGTCTACAAAGATAGTACAACCATATCAGACTTTGTTCGTATGTTAAATGGATTACGTGATGAAGAGACCATGAAAACCCTAGTTGTGAAGACCATGACCACAAAGTTAAAAGAAGATGGATACTATAAAGAAGAGGATGTAGA
>JBKEAO010000087.1:0-11955 GCA_047972335.1 Anaerocolumna sp.
GTCCTCTAATGGAGAAAATATATGATCATTTGTTAAATTATATTTGCTAAGTGCTTCACTAACGATTGAATCTCCAAAAAGTTTTTTGCAGGATTCAACCAACGAGGATACTACTGTACCTTTCATTATGATTCTCCTTTAATCTAATTTGAAAATACCAATTACATAACAATATTCTTATTTCTAATATATTATGCAATTTTATGATTTTTTTTGCCAGCTTATAAAGCAGACGATGAAAATTCATGTAGTATTTTGTATATTTCTACATTATAAATCATATCTTATCTAATTACAAGATACCATTGTACATTTTACATTTCTTAGGTTATCTTCAACCATCTCATACTATGTATCTCAAAAAATCCCTATTTCGTGTGATGATATATCAATAGTTTAACGTAATGATTACCATACCTTTTTGATCGTCAGCCGATGGAGTGCTTTACTTCTTTTTGCGCAGACTGGCTGAGCTCATCTTGTGAAGCGAAGCGTTCTGAACGAGCGAAGGTAAAGCAAGTAAAAGGAAGTAAAGCACTCCATCGGCGTCCGCTCTCAGGTTACAGTTTATCCTAGTGACTGAACCTAGCACCATTGTAGCAACTAAAAATAAATAATTTTCAATTTTACCGTAATGAATACCATACCTTTTTGATGGTATATAGTATCAGAATCTTATTTCAGGCATACTATAACTATTATAATTAAGGATGGTGTTACTATTGTGTGGAATAGCAGGTTTTTGCAACTTTAGAGAAAACTACACAAATAATTCTTCAAAATGGAATGAAGTATTAAGTCATATGAAAGAAAAGATAAAACATAGAGGTCCTGATGAGGAAGGCTTTTTTATTTCTGAACATAGTGGTTTTGCTCATGCCAGACTTTCTATCATAGACTTAGCAAATGGCAAACAACCTATGACAAGGAGCCGTGGTACGCATTCCTATACGATAGTCTATAATGGAGAATTATATAATACAGCTGAACTAAGAAAAGATTTAATAGAACAAGGATGGGAATTTTACACCACAAGCGATACAGAGGTTATTTTAGTTGGAATCATAGAATATGGACATGATTTTGTAAAAGAATTAAATGGAATCTATGCATTTGCAATCTGGGATTCTTACCATGAAACTCTAGGTATATTTAGAGATAGACTTGGTATTAAGCCCTTATTTTATTCTTACAAAGACGGTACCTTAATATTTGGCTCTGAATTAAAAGTTCTATTTGAATACCCTGGTTTTAAACCTGTCATTGACAAAAGGGGACTTTGTGAAGTATTTGGTTTAGGCCCAGCCAAATCCTATGGAAGCGGTGTTTTTAAAGACTGTTATGAAGTCCTTCCAGGTTATTATAATATCATTACAAGAGAAGGAATGAAGAAATTTAAATATTGGGAATTGGTTAGTAAGCCTCACACGGATTCCTATGAGGAGACCATCGAAAAGACTTCTTTTCTTGTAAAAGATTCCATTGTCAGACAAATGATATCTGATATTCCCATTTGTACCTTTCTCTCAGGTGGCTTAGATTCAAGCATAATCACTGCTGTATGTGCAAACGAATTAGCCAAACGTGGGGAACAATTAAATACTTTCTCTTTTGATTTCACTGGTAATGATACCTACTTTAAATCAAACGCCTTTCAACCTTCTAGAGATCGTCCTTATGTAGATCAAATGGTTTCTCATTTTAAAACCAATCATACTTATTTAGAATGTGATAATACAAAACTTGCAGATGCGCTTTATACTGCAGTAGATGCAAAAGATCTTCCTGGTATGGCAGATATCGACTCTTCTTTACTGTATTTTTGCTCTGAGGTAAAAAAATATAATAAGGTAACCTTAACCGGTGAATGTGCTGATGAAATATTTGGTGGCTATCCCTGGTTTCACTCAAAAGAGGCGTTTGAAACACATAATTTCCCTTGGTCTAGAAACCTTGATCTTAGGACCCAGTTATTAAAAGATTCCCTCATAAAGGACCTTAACTTAAATGATTATATTAGAAGTAGTTATGAACGTTCCTTATCAGAAGTTCCAGTATTAAACACTGACAATCCAGAAGCCAAAAGAAGAAGAGAAATCTCTTTCTTAAACATTAAATGGTTTATGCAGACCTTGCTTGACCGTATGGATAGAACCAGTATGTATTCAGGACTTGAGGCAAGGGTCCCCTTAGCCGATCACCGAATTCTTGATTATGTATGGAATGTGCCCTGGGATATCAAATGTAAGGACGGTGTCGTAAAACACCTGCTTCGTGAGTCTGCAAAAGGACTTCTTCCTGAAGAAGTCTTATATAGAAAGAAAAGTCCATACCCAAAAACTTATAATCCTCATTATGAGAACTTACTTGCGCAAAGGCTTACTCTTATATTACAAGACCCTTCCTCACCTCTTAACTCATTGGTAGATAAAGAAAAAGTTCTTAAATTTATAAGTACACCTTCTGACTACGGAAAACCTTGGTTTGGTCAATTAATGGCCGGTCCACAGATGTTAGCTTATCTCTTACAAATTAATTATTGGCTGGTAAGTCTTCAAATTGATCTTGCAATTGATACTTAATACTGCCTCTACACCTTTTTTATATCTATTTTATATATTATTCTGTGTTTATATCTATGTAGAGAGAGAGGGACAAAAGCTTTCGCCTTTGTCCCTCTCTCTTTGTTTCATGGTTAGTCAAATACCTATTGAAATACTTATATTTATCTTCTCAATTTAACAGTTAATTCTCTTAATCAAACTCACTAGCCATTCCACATAATCTATTCATACTGAAAGAACTTTATCAATTCATAAAGTTTAGCTACACTTTCTTCATTAGATTTTGCTTGCTCTAATACATCACTGGTTTTGTCTGCGATGGAGGAAGATTTCTCTGCTATTTCAGAGGAGCCAATGGCACCTTCATTGGTTGCAAGAGCAACTTCATCTATGGCTTTCTTGATATATTGAATGGATTCCATCAACTTATCAGTAGATTTTTTAACATCCACTACTACCTCTTCTACCATATATGCATCTTTATTGTACTGCTCCCCTGTCTCTACCATGGTCTTGTAGTCTTTGATTACTTCATCATCCACAAAGGCTAAAAGGTTCTTAGAATCATCAATCAGACCCTCTACAGCATATGCAACCTGACCTGTTATTTCTTCAATCTTTGATACTGCCGCTTTTGAATTTTCAGCAAGTGTTCGTATTTCATTGGCAACAACTGCAAAACCTTTACCTGCCTCACCTGCTCTTGCTGATTCAATGGTAGCATTTAACGCTAATAGATTGGTTTGCTCTGTAATTCCTAATATGGTTTTAGACAAACTCTTTATTTCATCTATGGCGCCAGCTTTTTCTATAGAATTTCGCAGCTGTTTATTCGCCTTATGATACATATCTATGGTTGTCTCTTGTGAGTTTTGAGCACTTTCTTTAACTTCTTTGGCTCTGCTTTTTATATCTTTTGATAAGGTCATACCATAACCAGTTTTCTCGGCAACTACTTTTATTTCATTCTCAATATTCGTTGCAGCATTGCTCATTTCCTGTGAAGAAGCCGCGGTTTCTTCCATAGCTGCAGATAGTTCTTCTGTAGTGGAGGAAATATTATCAACATCACCATATACCTTGTTAGAATTATCTAAAAGATGTACTGCTACACTCTCAATATTTCTTCCTTCCAAATGAATACTTTTCATAATTTGGGTCAATTTATTCTGCATATGATGAAATGAGCGAGTTATATCCCCCACTTCATCTTTTCGTTTTAGAACCTTATCATTTAATGTAATATTTAAATCTCCATTTGACATTCTTTCAAAGTCAGTTTGTAATCTTATGATTCCTGTAGAAAATCCTTTTCCCATAACATAAGAAACAATACAGCCTAAAATCAAAATAGTCAATAATATCCCTGTTATATTATATAAATTCTCCCTGATCTCTGTTCTAATATCAGCGTTATAAATACCAACAAACCACATTCCGACCACATTACCATCCTTGTCCATAAGCGGAACATAATATGTATCTGCTTCACGTCCAACGACTTCAGCCATTCCCTGATAGGTTTCACCGTCAGTTAAAACAGTCTCTTTTACTTTTTCTGATGCCTTTGTACCTATTGCTCTATTTCCTTCTTCATCTTTGGCTGTAGTTGAAACTCTTGTATCCGCTGCAAATATTGTTGCAATAATTCCTGTATTACCAGAAAAGCTATCTACAATATTAAAATCATTATTTATTAATGTATCCCCTTTATACAATTCTTCACCTACTAATCTCCAATCACCAGGATAAGTAGCATCAATAATCTTTTCACCTAAATACGAGTAATCTTTTAATTTCTTATGGGTTTCTTGATTCACTATTTTAGTAACGAGAACTTGAAACAATAGCCCTGTCAATGCAACAAATATTGATAATATAATAATTGCTGCTGATACAATTTTCCATTTTATCTTCATATATTTCCTTTCTTATATTTAATAGTAATATTATAGCATTTTTTGTAAATTTATTCAAGAACAAGTAAGGGTAAGACCACAAAATAAGTAACTATACAGTATTAAATATGTAATTCACTAATAAGTCCAGGTAAAGTATAAAAGAATTAAGAGATCTCTATGTCCGCCAAATAAATGATTCAAAAAAGGGATCGTACAATGCAGTTTCATAGTCTCTGCAATTTGCACTATCCCCTTTTTATTAATGCTAAATCTATTCTTATACTACATACCATTTCAACATATTTATATTTTTCATTAATTTTATATCTAGAATACTGGAACTACAGCACCTTTCCATTGTTCTTCAATAAATTTCTTTGTTTCTTCAGAAGTTACTGCTGTGATCAATGCTTTTGTCTTATCAGACTCTTCATTGCCTTCTTTTACGACTAGTATATTTGCATATGTAGTAGCACCTTCTGAATCAGTTTCTTCAGTTATTAACGCATTTTCACTAGCGGATAACCCAGCTTCAAGAGCATAGTTTCCATTGATTACAGATGCATCCACATCTTGTAAAACTCTTGCGGTCTGTGCCGCTTCAATTTCTAGAATTTCTAGATTCTTAGGATTTTCAATAATGTCATTGATGGTTGCTTCTAAACCTATGCCGTCTTTTAATTTGATTAAACCAGCATTTTGTAGTAATAACAACGCTCTCGCTTCATTAGAAGTATCATTAGGAACTGCAATTTGGCCACCATCAGGAATCTCAGATATGGAAGCAGTTTTTCCAGGATATAAACCAAGTGGTTCAAAATGAATATTAGCAACAGAAACTAAAGTTGTTCCATTGTTTGTATTAAAGTCATTTAAATAAGGTAAGTGTTGGAAGAAGTTTGCATCTAATGATCCATCCTGAGTTGCAACATTAGGTTGCACATAATCTGTATATTCAACCACTTTAATTGAATACCCTTGTTCTGCTAAAGAATTTTTTACAGCGTCTGAATTAAGGATAGTTGCGTGTGGTTCAACGGTTGCTCCTACAACAATTTCAATTAATTCTTTATCTCCCCCAGTTGCATCCTCTGCTGGTGTTTCTGTTGCTGCTGTCTCTGTTGGTGTTCCTTCTGCTTCATCTGTTGAAACTTCCTTTGTGCCACATCCTACCAAAAGAAGGCTTAATAGTAATGCGGTTACAAGTAGACTTGCTATTTTTTTCATAATTAATTCTCTCCTTTTCCTCTTTTATCAATTATTTTTGTTATCTTATTTCCTAAACTTTGTATTAATTGTACTAACACAACCAACAATACAATGGTTACTACCATGATATCTGTTTCATATCTATAATAACCAAAACGAAGAGCAATATCTCCTAATCCTCTTCCCCCTACTGCTCCTGCCATTGCTGTATAACCCACAAGGGTAATGGTAGCAAGAGAAGCACCCATCACCATGGAAGGAAGGGCTTCTGGTATCATAACTTTAAATATTATTTGACGAACATTTGCCCCCATAGCTTTTGCAGCTTCAATTACGCCACTATCCACTTCAAGGAGTGCATTTTCAATGAGTCTTGCAACAAAAGGTGTAGCTGCAATAATCAAAGGTACCGTTGCTGCTTTTGGACCAATTGTTGTTCCAACAATCGCTCTAGTAACAGGCATTACAAAGACTAAAAGAATGATGAAGGGTATAGATCTTCCTATATTAATAATAAAACCAAGTACTCGATTTATGATTATAATAGGAAATAAACCACCTTTTTTTGTAATCACTGAAAGTATTCCAATTGGTAAACCAAGCAAATAGGAAACGAAGGTTGCTGTAAAAGTCATGTATAGGGTTTCTAAAATTCCTTGGCCAATCATCTCACCATATTCTGTATACAGATTACTTATGTATCGTATTAGTTCATTCATGCCTGGCTACCTCCAATTAATCTTTGTACGATATCTGTATTTGTATCATCAAATACGTCTCGTGTCAGACCTTGGGCAGCAATTTCTGCGTTCTCCAGAACTACTACTTTGTTACACCTCTTGTCGCCCACACTCCTGTCATGGGTAATTAGGATAATGGTTACATTGGTTTCTCTATTAATCTTTTGCAATAATTTTAAAATAGATTCTGTTGTCATACTATCCAATGCTGATGTAGCTTCATCGCATAATAGAATGGAAGGATTGGTTGCCAAAGCTCTTGCGATAGCAACTCGCTGTCTTTGCCCACCACTTAGTCTTGAAGGATAATAATCAGCCTTTTCTTTTAAGTCTACCAGTTCTAACAATTCATCTACTACTCTCTTAATCTCTTGCTTTTTTAAAGCTTTCTTCTTAAAATAACCCAAGGCCTGAAATTCTTCTCGTTTCATTCCTTTTACATTAAAATCCTGTAGTTTTGTTATCTCAAGTCCAAATGCAATGTTCTTTCGTACGTTTTTTTGCATTAATAAATTAAAATTTTGAAAAATCATACCTATGTTTTTTCTTAATCTTAAAAGTTCTGCTCCCTTTGTCTCAGTGATGTCCACTCCATCAATTAAAATGGAACCACTCGTTGGTCTTTCCAAAAGATTAATACAGCGTATTAGTGTACTTTTGCCTGCACCACTCATACCGATAATGCCAAAAATATCACCATCTCCAATTTCTAAACTTACATTATTTAGAACTGTTAATGGCTCACCCTTACCGGTGTTAAACTCCTTCGTCAAATTTATTAACTTAATCATACCTTCACCTTTTCATTCCATATTTTAATAAGCCAATGCGAAACTATTTTCTTTCATGAATTTAGCATTTGTGTCACTTCTAGAATCATTCGCTCTCACTTACAAACTTTAAATAAGAATTAATTCATACTTATCTGATATGATTTGTATGAATAATACTATAAAATATCTTATTTGTCAATCATAAAATTTCAGTTTTTTTGAACGCATTTTTTATATAACATATGCATTTATACTATAGAAAAAGGTATTTTGTCAAGTAATGTAATACTACTTATGTATAAACTTTAACTTTGAATTCATACATACACACAAAAAAAATATGAATGCAATTTAAAAAGGCAAAGAAAATCTAGCGTATAATTATGCACCAATTACAGTAATTCTCGTATTTCCATCTTAGTTTATAACTTAAATATAAGTTATTCGCAAACCCACACCAAATAGAACACGCATACATAATATCGTATAAATATACACTAGATTTTCTTGTAGTTTATCTTTCTATTATTTTATTTCATAATCTAATAGAATATTTTTATAACTTTCTATAAATTAATACTATAAGGAAGCTAAGGTTTTATAAGTCTCATAACGTTCTTTTGCATGGGCCTCTGCTTTTTCAAAGAGTTCTTCCGCTTCTTTCGGGAAAGAACGTGCTAAGGAGCTATATCTAACCTGTCCCATAATAAAATCTCTAAAGCTTTCACTTGGTTCTTTGGAATCTAATACAAACGGATTCTTTTCTTCTTTCTTTAAGTCAGGATTATATCTATAAAGGTGCCAGTATCCAGACTTCACGGCCTTTTTAATGGTCTCCATACTTCTTCCCATACCTTCTTTGATACCATGGCTAATACATGGTGCATAAGCAATTATAATGGAAGGTCCCTTATAACTTTCCGCTTCTCTTACGGCCTTTATAAATTGGCCTTGATCTGCATGAATACCAACTTGCGCCACATAAACATTGCCATAAGTCATCATCATTCTGCCAAGATCTTTTTTACCTGATTTCTTACCAGATGCGGCAAACTTTGCAACAGCTGCAATTGGTGTGGATTTTGAAGCCTGGCCGCCTGTATTAGAATACACTTCTGTATCAAATACTAAAACATTAATATCCTCACCAGATGACATTACCTGATCAAGTCCACCATAACCAATATCGTATGCCCAACCATCACCACCAACGATCCAATGTGACCTCTTCACCAAGTAATCTTCTCTTTCTTTAATCTGAGCAATCAATTCCATCACATCTTTATCCATAGACTGATATTCTTTTAATTCATGCATTAACTTTTTACTTACTTCCTTACTAACTTCTCCGTCTTCCTTATAATGGATCCAGTCATTTAAATGTTCCACAATATGTGATTCAACACTCTTTTCTGAAAGTTCCTTCATTAAACACTCTAATTTATTTCTGATTTGCTTATTACCAAGGTACATACCAAAACCAAATTCTGCATTGTCTTCAAATAAAGAATTCGCCCATGCTGGACCTTTTCCATCATGATTGGTTGTATAGGAAGTACTTGGTGCTGAGGCACCCCAAATAGAGGAACAACCTGTTGCATTGGCAATCATCATTCTGTCACCATATAGTTGGGTAATTAATTTGATATAAGGAGTTTCTCCACAACCTGCGCAGGCACCAGAAAATTCCATAAGAGGTTGTTTGAACTGGCTTTCTTTTACGGATTTTCCAAGGGAGAGTTCAGGTTTATAGCCAACTTTTAAGGAAGCATAGTTCCAATTCTCCACTTGTTCTGGTAGTTGAGTGACAATAGGCTTCATAACCAGAGCCTTTTGTTTTGCTGGACAAACATCCGCACAGTTACCACATCCTGTACAATCCATAGGGCTAATCTGAATCTTAAAGTTATACTCTTCTAAGCCTTTTCCAATCGCTTTCTTAGATTGAAAGGTGGCTGGTGCATTATTTACCTCTTCTTGTGTTAATAAAAATGGTCGAATGACAGCATGAGGACACACATAGGAACATTGATTACATTGGATACAGTTTTCAATAATCCATTCTGGCACATTAACTGCAATACCTCTTTTTTCATACGCTGTAGATCCAGATGGGAAGGTTCCGTCTTCTCTACCTTTAAAAGCACTTACAGGAAGTTCGTAACCTTTTTGCTTTTGCATAGGTCTCATAATATTTTTAACGAAATCCGGCTCAACAACTGCTGCTTCTTTTCCCTCACACTTTGCATCTTTCCAATGTGAAGGTATATTAACTTTATGAATATGGGAAACACCCATATCTACTGCTTTGTGATTCATAGTTACAACATTTTCACCCTTTTTACTATAGGAATAAGTTGCTGCATCCTTTAGCTCTTTTAAGAAAACATCTTCAGGAAGAATGTTAATTAATTTAAAGAAGGCACCTTGCATGACCATGTTAATACGATTACCAAGGCCTATCTCTTCAGCAATCTTTACAGCGTCTATGGTATAAAATTGTATATTTTTTTCAGCTATCAATTTCTTATAAGAAGCTGGTAGCATTTCATCTAACTCATCATCTGACCACTTACAGTTAAGAACAAAGATTCCACCATCTTTAATATCTTCCACAATATCATATTGATTTACATAGGATTGATTGTGGCAGGCTACATAATCAGCATGATCTACTAAATAAGTGGATTTAATTAGCTCCTTCCCAAATCGCAAATGGGAGATGGTGATACCGCCAGACTTTTTAGAATCATAATCAAAATAAGCTTGTACTTTAAGGTCTGTTTTATTACCTATAACAGAGATGGCTTGCTTGTTAGCGCCAACAGTTCCATCAGAGCCAAGTCCCCATATTTTACATGCTTTTCCTTCTTTTTGTGCTGAAGTAACACGTTCTTTTGCATTTAGGGAGGTATGTGTCACATCATCAACTATACCAATGGTAAAATATTTCTTCGCTTTTTTCTCTTTTAAATTCTCATATACTGCAGCAATATCCATAGGCCTTGTATCTTTTGAGCCCAAACCGTATCTTCCACCTAGTATAACCGGTTTATTCTCGATTTCAAGAAAACTGGTGCACACATCTAAGTATAAGGGTTCACCAATGGCTCCTGGTTCTTTGGTACGGTCTAGTACTGCTATTTTTTTAACGGTTTTAGGGATGCATCCTAGGAAATGCTCAACACTAAAAGGTCTATATAAATGAACCTTAACTAAACCATACTTTTCCCCTTGACTGTTATAATAATCAATGGTTTCTTCTATGGTCTCAGTTACAGATCCCATGGCAACAATTAAATATTCAGCATCTGGTGCACCACAGTACTGGAATAGGTCATATTTTCTACCTGTTAATTCTGATATTTTACCCATATATTCACTTACTACAGGGACAATATCTTGATAAAAGCGGTTACTAGCTTCTCTTCCTTGAAAATAAATATCCGGATTTTGTGCAGTACCTCTTGTAACCGGCCTATTGGGTGATAAAGCATTATCTCTAAACTTCTTAAGCGCATCTTTATCAATTATTTTTTCATAATCTTCGTATTCTAAGGCTTCCACTTTTTGAATCTCATGGGATGTCCTAAAGCCATCAAAGAAATGTACAAAAGGAAGGCTTCCCTTGATTGCAGATAGATGGGCTACTGGTGCTAGATCCATGACTTCCTGGACTGATCCACTGGCAATCATAGCACATCCTGTTTGTCTTACTGCCATAACATCTTGATGATCTCCGAAAATACTTAATGCATGGGTTGCAAGTGCTCTCGCACTTACATGAAAAACACCAGGTAATAATTCACCTGCGGTTTTATAAATATTTGGTATCATTAATAACAAACCCTGGGAAGCAGTAAATGTAGTTGTAAGGGCACCAGATTGTAAGGATCCATGAAATGCACCTGCTGCTCCTGCTTCAGATTGCATTTCCACTACACTGACTTCTTGTCCAAATATATTTTTTCTACCTTTTGCTGCCCAATCATCTGTTAATTCAGCCATACCAGAAGAAGGGGTAATCGGATAAATCGCTGCCACATCTGTAAAAGCATAGGCAGCATAAGCTGCTGCTGTATTTCCATCTACAGTCATTAATATTTTTGACATACATTTTCATTAAATATCCCATATAGGATATTGCCAATAATTTAACGGAAGAATTCTTTTGGCATCCTTTCTTATTTCTGATTTTCTTCCGCCCTATTTAAAGCTGACTACCATTATCAACCCAGTTTTTTGCTTTTTCTACATTATATTCACCAGGTATAGCAACTTGGCTTTCGTCTATTTTACTTGACATATTTGCCCATGCTGCAGTATCTTCGCTATTGGTTGCTTTTACATTATTCATTCTTTTATTATGGGTGCCATTTAATGTCTTCTCCACTTTCTCTTTCATACACTACTCCTTTATTATATTGATACCTATAAACTAACCAACTATGACTTCATTTATACAATGGTAACCATTTTTCATTAAAAAAAGACTATGATAATATTATGTGCCCATAATATTATCATAGTCTTTTTTCTGTGGATAAGATCGAACTTTTTTATCTAAACCAAAGATTATTAATCATATGTGAATTCACAAATTCATCAATCAATCAGTTTTGATTATCTCACTCCAGTTATATCCTTTATAACCTCTCCTGCTAGTATAAGCCCTGCTACTGAGGGAACAAAGGCATTACTACCAGGTATTTGCCTTCTATCCGTACATTTTCTTTCTGCGCCCGGAGGGCAAATACAGTTGGCTTTA